>CAZECA010000006.1:51687-58973 GCA_964510385.1 uncultured bacterium | reverse complement strand
TTATCTGGATATGCCCAGAGCGCCTGAAAACTAGCAATAATATCTAACTCATTAAAGCGGGGCACATCATCAGGATGGATCAGCTGTATATGCGTCATCATGTGTCTCCTGTCTTTAAATCCATTCTGATATTGGGCATACTCGAACGCATCAAGTGTGCTTCGGATTCCCCAATCTCCTATAGCGTGCACGTGGATCTGAAAGCCTTCTCTTTCATATACAGAGATGACCTTTTTCATTGTGTCTGGGTCCCAGTTCAAAATACCCTGATCATTTGTTCCGAGATATGGCTCAAGCAATGCAGCTGTGCCGCCTTCTATAACCCCATCAGCAAAAATTTTTACAGTATTCATGGCCCCAAGCTCATTGGTAAATCTACGATTTTTAATCTCTATCAGGTCCTCGTGCCAGGATTCCGGGTTGACATATTGAGATGCAGCTACCCTCAAAGATATTTTTTTGTGTGATGTTGCTTCACGATAGGAATCCAGGCCATCATATGTTTCACTACTAGATTCACCCGGAGAATAGATCTCCGTTCCGGCATCCAGAATTGCAGTTATTCCAAAACGATTAGCTTCCCTGAATGCGATCTCTAATCCAGCATCAATTTGATCTTTAGTATAATTTGGTAGAAGATCTTCTACCAGTACCATAGCATCCTCACGCAATACGCCGGAGGGCTCACGAGTGTTTGGGTCACGCTCGATACGTCCATTTGGAGGGTCAATTGTTTTAGCATCTATGCCTGCCAACTCCATCGCTTTTGAGTTGACCCAGGCAGAGTGACCATCCGCTGAAAGTAAGAATACGGGTCTGTCAGGACAAATCTGATCCAGCCACTCCTTACGTGGGTTTCCATCGGTAAAGATAGGTAAGTACCACCCGCTACCTCGGATCCATTCGACATCTGGGTTACCAGCCAAATAATCACGAATAGCCTGAAATATTTGCTCTGAAGTATTTAGATCATGTAGGTGGCATTCATTCATTTCTATGCCTCCCCACAGAAGATGGACATGGGAATCAATAAAACCGGGAAGCACCATTCCCTCATTCACTTTAATAACTCGAGTATCTTTGTTTTGTAAGACTAGAGCATCTTTTTTCTCACCCACAAAAATAATTTTTTCACCCTTAATCGCTATTGCTTCTGCCCAAGGATGATTCGAATCCATTGTAAAAGATGGAGCAATAATAATAATGTCAGCTGTTTTCTGCTGTTCTTCACATAGAGCAAAAGAGAATCCAACAAATAATAGCAATAAGATTCTGTTATACATTAATTAATGTATAAAGAATTTTAAACATAATTCCTCTAATGTTATATAATTGGGACCGGTAGACGTTAGTTATTGTTTGTCATGCCAGTGTCCATGCTCCGGTGACCATACCTTTCCCGGAGGTGCCTCGCCATCAGGCTGAGGTTTTAGAGCATTGGATGTTGGAGTACGAGCCTGAGACGAGCTTTGTGGTGCAGCATCATGCCAGTGGTTATGCTCTTCTGACCATACTTTACCCGGAGGCGCTTGTTGTACTGGGGTTGAATAACTTTTCGTTACCGCTGGTTCTGATTCATAGAACAGTAACCAAAGCACGACCAAGACTAAAGCACCAATCAGAGCCAACTTCTGAAAGGATTGATTATTGGTGCGACCGTGACAGGATTTATATTTTTTTCCACTGCCGCAATGACAAGTATCATTTCTGCTAAGTTTTTTATTCAAAGATTACTCCATTGATTACTAAAATTTTACGATGGAAAATCACTAAAAAATAATAGAAACAATTTTTTCTAAATGTTCACTGAAATATGAAAACCAGCTTTTTGCAAACGATCGACAATTATTGTATCCATAGCTACAGCAGGGGTAATCACACCATAATTTCCCGGAAGATAATCTTTATCTAAAACCAAAGATAGTGCAGACTCAGCCAACATTATTGATGTGCTTCCATATCCCGGATCGTTTGTATCACTGATAACTACATCTACTCTATTCTCCTCATCTGAATTCTGTCCCACCAGGATAACCTTGAAAAAACCCTCTTCTCTTTCTTTTTTATTGGGGCCTTCCCCGGGCTTTGGCAATACCATCTTGCCTAACAGCGCTCTGGTAAAAGATAGAGATAATAATTTAATAGACAATCCAATTCCAAGCATAAGCATTGAGCCCCGGAGTTTTCCTTTCATCCCGTAACCGACTGTCATTCCCTCATCATACATAAAATCTCTTCCGTATGCATATCCTTTCAATTCATTGGTCCGAAATACAATCCGTGAATTGAACCGTGCCATAATAAAAGGAGCGGTCCACTTTTCGATCCGTGGATCGTACCATGTAAAATTTTGGATCCTCTGGTTAGGCATTTCCATCGTCACATCTTTACATAAAATATAGGGATCAGTCTGGATCTGTCGTTTTTTCTCATTCTTAGCCTCTTTCATGAGGTTCATCATGCTCGCAACTGTTCCTCCACTGAATTTTCCTTTCGTGCCCATAACAAATAGCTTCACATTGGATGCTGGAACCCCATACTTCTCATTAGATTTTTTTTGTAGTAGTAAGCAACCTATATCTGAAGGAATTGAATCATATCCACAGGAATGGACGATTTTTACATTATTTTCTTTTGCTCTTCTATGAAATGAGTCTACTGAATCTTTGACAAAAGGGATCTCCCCCGTAAGGTCACAATAATCTGTTTTTGTCTGCACACAAGCGCTGACCAATGCTTTGCCAAATATCAAATAAGGTCCCACTGTCGAAATAATTACTTCAGTTCGTGATGTAATTTTTTTTAGAGAATCTTCATCAAAGCTATCACCAACTAGGCATTCAACATTTTCTTTTAGTTGCAAATCGGATTTTACTTTATTCAACTTTTTTATATTCCGTCCGGCAATGGCCAAACGAATCTGGTTACCATAATGATCATTGAGGTATTCTGTTACAATTTGTCCTGTGAAGCCGGTTGCGCCCCACACTATAATCTGAAAATCTCGTTCCATCATACTGGTAAACTTTTCAATAAATCAATCATCATTTCTTTATTTAACCTACCGGTATTCACATTTCGTGGACTGGGATGGTAGGAGCCCATTAGAAGAATATTGTTCGGCAGATTATATGACACATTATGCCCAAAAGGATAGTCTTTCATTTTCAGGTTATAGAATTGGCGAAAATATCGCAAGCATCCATCAAAACCTATCTTTCCCAGGGCCAGAATTACTTTCACATTTTTCAATTGATCCATTTCCCTGCTGAAAAATGATGAACAATTTTTTAATTCTTCAGCGGTAGGCTTATCCTGTGGCGGAACACATTTTAACACGGGCGTCATAAACGTGTTGTTTAGTTCGAGCCCATCATCCAACGAATCAGAATTAGGTTGATTGGCCAAACCCACTTCATGAAGACACATAACCAGAAATTCAGCTGATTTATCACCCGTAAAAACTCTTCCTGTTCTGTTTCCACCATGTGCTGCTGGTGCCAACCCAATCAACAGTATTTCTGCATTGTGATCTCCATAGCCGGGCACACCCTGGCCCCAATAGGACCAATCCATGAACTGTTTTCGCTTATCTTTAGCGATTCTTTTTCTGAATTCAGTGATCCGAGGACACAGATCGCAAGCAACGACTTCATTATAAATAGCTGTTAATTCACTTCCGCCCTGCAATAATGGATGAGCCTGAAGTGTCGGATGTTTACTGCTCATCTACTCCCAACAGTACCTTGCCAAAATTGCGTCTATCCATAATATATTGATGAGCCTCATTAACATTATTCAAAGGGAATATCCTATCAACACGTGGATCAATTTTACCGTTACTACAATAAGACATCAATTGCCCCATGCTCTTCTTCAAAAGTTCTTCCCGATTCATAACCATTCCCAAATGGCACCCGAAAACACCCTTGTTTTTTCCCATGAGTTTAACGGGACTGAACTTTGGAGTTTTTGCATATTCCTTTAGCACATGGAGAATATTGCGGCGACTGCCTTTTGCCGTCTTGGAAAATCCAAATGCGACTAATCGGCCAAACGTGCCCAATGCGCTGAAACTCTTTTTCAAATTATCTCCGCCGATTGGATCTATGATCACGTCTACACCCTTACCATCCGTAATTTCTTTTACCCGAGAAACAAAATCCTCAGTGTTATAGTCGATCAAATGATGAATGCCCATTTCCATGAGACGGTCATGTTTTCCTGCAGATGCTGTTCCGATTATATTTGCACCAATGATCCTGCTCAAGTCGATAGCAGCTAGACCTACACCGCCCCCTATATTATGTATCAATATCCACTCATCTTGCTGTAAATGCGCTTGAAGAAAAAGCATAACATAGCTGGTTAAATATACCACCGGCATGGCTGCTGCCTGTTCAAGGTCCAGATCATCAGGTAGCTGAATTAGCCGTTCTTTTTTAACTGCGATCTTTGAACTGTATCCTCCAAATGGCGTAAGAGCAGCCACTCGTTGTCCGATCAGATCACTGTTTTCTGTGGAGCCAACTTCCGTTACAATACCACTGACTTCATAGCCAGGAGTAAATGGAGGCTTCGGTGCAGACGGGTACAATCCCATCCTCATAAGGAGGTCAGCAAAATTGATTCCGGCGTACTTGACATCGATCATGACATCACCTGAATTCAAACTCGGATCAGCTGTTTCCCTCAGATGCAATACTTCTGGAGCACCATGGCGTGAAATTATGACTTGTTGCATCATAAAGTTTACAGCACTATTTATATTGTCGGTAGTGCTTTGTTTACGTTTATAAGAAAATTAAATTTGCCGGCTTCGAAAAAAGTTTTCAAGCATTTTTTACTACATAGAATAATATAACAGGAAAATTATGGCTTTAATGACATCAATGCGGAATCAGATGCCGATCGTCCTCTGGTTTTTGATCATTATGTTTGTATTGAGTATGGGCGTCGGAGGAATGGTGGGAGGCGCAAATATCATCGACGTGATTTTTGGGCGGGTCAACCCCAGAGATGCGATTGGAGTAGTGAACGGCACCACTATATCACCTGATGAATTCACTCAAGCAGTCAATCTTCGGCTGGAACAATATCGTTCTAGCGGACAGGAACCCAATGAACGTGATTTTTACAATATACGAAATGAGATCTGGGATAATTATGTTCAAGACATTCTTGTATATGATCAAATTGATAAGTTGGGATTAACCGCAACAGATGAGGAAGTGTTATATCATCTACAAAATTTCCCTCCCTCTTTCCTGCAGCAGGATCCTACTTTTGCAACAGATGGTGTTTTTGATCATCAAAAATATTTGAATGCTATCAACAACCCTCAGGGTAATGAATGGGTACAGATCGAACAGTTCATGAAGAATACCTACGTCCCGAATTATAAACTTCAACAATATATTTCTTCGGGAGTGGTTATCACAAACGAAGATGTGCGTAATCAGTACTACAAGGAAAACGTAAAGTATACCATTGAAGGTATCCACGTTATGGGCCAAAATATGAAGGATGATGTTGCAGACCCAACTGATGATGAATTGATATCAGCTTATGAACAAGACTTGGAATCTTTTACAAAAGATGAAACGCGATCTGTTCGCTATGTTTCCTGGAAAAAAGGTCCGACTGAACGAGATACTCTTCGTGTTAAAGAAGAAGCTATGGAACTTCTGGAACGCACAAAAAATGAAAGTAATTTCGCAGAATTGGCTAACATATATACCGAAGATCCAGGGAACCAGGTTACACCAGATTCTGGTAGAGGAGGAAATTTAGGATGGTTTGGGAGAGGTCAAATGGTTCCCCCATTCGATGAAGCTGCATTTGTAGCACAAAAGGGTGAAATTGTAGGACCTGTATTAAGTCACTTTGGATTCCATGTCATCAAGATCAATGATACACGAAAAACCGATGACAAAGATGAGGTCAATGCCTCTCACATACTTTTCAAGATTTCAATGGGTTCATTAACAAGAGAGGAGTTACGCAGAGAAGCTACACGTTTCAGTTACGATGCCCAGGATTTTGGATTTAATGCTGCACTAGATACACATCAGGTTATTGCAACAGAAGCCCATGGTCTAACCCAACTTGGATCATCAGTTCGTGGGCTGGGATTCATGAGAAATATAGTACAATTCGCATTTTCTGATCAAACTGATATTGGTTCCGTTTCTGAGAGACTTGAGAATGAGAATTTTTACGCTGTGGCTGTGCTAGATTCCATTAACAATGATGCTAATAAATCATTTGAGGAAGTGAAACAAAACCTCATTAGACAAGTGACAGTTCAAAAACAACGGGACGCAGCTTTAGAATTGGCTACTGACATTAATAATCGAATTTTAGATGGAGAATCGCTGACAGATATGGTATCCGATGATACCCGACTTGAATTACTGGCCACAGACAAAAAAGAACTCCAGCGTGGTTTCAACTCTATTGGTCGTAGCCATGCGGTGATCGGTGCCTTGCTAAACACTGACCCTGGTGAAGTGGTTGGCCCCCTAGAAACAGCGCGAGGATATTGTATTATTAGGTTGTTAGCAGTTTCAGATGTGGACTCTACTGACCACAAGGCAAAAGAGTCAGAGATTTATTCTACATTGGTTGAAGAAGCACAGCAGGATGCTTTTGAAGTATGGCTAAAAGATCTAAAAGATAATGCTCATATTATAGATAACAGACGCTATTACTATTAATCAATACACAGAAATCTGAAAAGGGTGCTACGGCACCCTTTTTTTTAAAAAAAATTAATCATTAATAAATCAAAAATTCATATGGGTATTTATTTTTATTTTATATAAGACGGTTATGCATTACACTACTATAAATGTCAAGAATATTGATTCTATTGCACACGTTACGCTGAATAGGCCCGATGTGCGTAATGCCATGAATGTGACCATGATCAAAGAGATCACTCAATTATTTTCTGACTTAAATAACGATCCTAGTGTGCGGGGAATCCTATTATCAGGTAATGGGAAATCTTTTTGTGCCGGAGTTGATCTGGAAGACATGCGAAAGATAGGTCAGATGGATTGGGATCAGAATGTTCAGGCTGGTGCAGATCTGGAAAACATGTATACCGCGGTTGATCATTGTTCCAAACCAGTAATTGGAAAAATTCATGGTCATGCATTCGGAGGTGGATTTGGACTATGCACAGTGTGTGATATTGTTTTGGCTGAGAAAAATACTGCTTTTTGTTTGAGCGAAGTATTGATCGGTATCGTTCCCGCTGTCATCGGCCCATTTACTAT
>CAZECA010000006.1:0-51659 GCA_964510385.1 uncultured bacterium | reverse complement strand
CTTATTTCAGAGCATTGGGCATATCAGGTGAGAAATTTGATGGGGACTTTGCAGAAAAAATAGGCTTAACCCATTACTCGGTTTCGGAAAAAGAATTAGGTCCTCTAACCCAATCAATTTTACACCAGATTATGAAAGCCAGTCCTCAAGCCATAGCAAAATTCAAAGAATATTGCCGAAATATGGATACAACTAACTCAGCTAAACTCATTGCTGAACTCCGGGCATCAGAGGAAGGACAAGAAGGCTTGTCAGCATATCTTGAAAAGAGAGCGCCATCATGGGCAAACTAAAATGAATTCTCTCCCTGCTGCTGTCCGGATAGTGGAAGTAGGCCCTCGGGACGGACTGCAAAGCATTGAACTTTCCATTCCAACAGAAACAAAGATTCAATTCATAAATAAACTTTCTGAAGCCGATCTCAACGAAATTGAAGTAACCAGCTTTGTTTCTCCAGAGTGGGTCCCCCAATTAGCCGATGCTAAAAAAGTTTCGTCATCAATCAAACATTTTGAAAATATTCGCTACACTGCACTAGTGCCAAACCTCAAAGGATTGGAAGAGGCCCTTGATTCTGGGTATAAATCTGTGGCAGTTTTTACAACAATAAGTGAAACATTCTGTTCAAAAAATACTAATTGTACCATTCATGAAAGTTTGGACCGCATCGAGGAAATGTCTTCTATAATACGGGAAAATAATATCCGATTTCGTGCCTACATTTCAACTGTTTGGGTCTGTCCATTTGAAGGTTCTATAGGACCAGACAAAGCTATCCCGGTCATTAGATCATTGTTTGACATGGGAGTAGAAGAAATTTCACTAGGTGACACCATAGGTAAAGCAACAAAGGAGGATGTAAAAACAACACTCGATACGTTGATCAATGAATTTGGAGTTGAATCATTCGCCCTACATTTTCATGATACATATGGAAACGCGCTGGATAATATTAGAATTGGATTAGACTATGGTATTTCCACCTTTGATGCCAGCGCTGGCGGTATTGGCGGTTGCCCATATGCTCCGGGTGCTTCAGGAAACGTTAGCACGAATTCGGTTGTAGATCTTTGTAACCGATTAGAAATTACTACTGGAATAAATGTGAAAAAACTTCAGGAAGCCGCTTCAATTATTCAGTCATACGTGACCCATAAATGAGTATAATTCAAACTAAAATCGATACCAATTCAGACAGTTTCAAGGAGCGGCATATATTTCACAGTGAGCTGTCAAAAAACCTGAAAATAACGTTAGAGAATGTTAGTAAAATGGGTCCTGCTCACCGAATCGAAAAACATCTTGATCGTGGAAAATTAACTGCACGTGAACGTATCGATCTCTTAAAAGATAATAATTCATTTTTTCTCGAATTTTCTCCTCTCGCAGCGCATGAAGTATATGATGACCATGTTCCAGCCGCTGGAATTATCACTGGAATTATCACCATCCAGGACCGTCAGTGCGTAATTGTTGCCAATGATGCAACAGTGAAAGGTGGTGCATATTTTCCACTAACAGTAAAAAAACATTTACGTGCGCAGGAGATCGCTTTTGAAAATCGTCTCCCCTGCATCTACCTTGTTGATAGTGGAGGCGCATTTCTTCCTAAACAGGATGAGGTTTTCCCTGACCGAGATCACTTTGGTCGAATTTTTTATAATCAGGCAAAAATGAGTGCAGCTGGGATACCTCAAATCGCATCAGTAATGGGTTCCTGTACAGCTGGTGGAGCATACGTACCGGCTATGAGTGATGAGGCTATTATTGTCAACAAAACGGGCACTATCTTTCTTGGAGGTCCTCCATTGGTCAAGGCTGCCATTGGTCAGGATTCAACACCTGAAGAATTAGGTGGAGCAAAAATGCATACACGAATCAGTGGTGTGGCGGATCATTTTGCTGAGAATGATGAAGAAGCATTAAAAATTTGTAGAAATATAATTGACCATTTACCAATTGAATTTTCTTTGAAAAAAGATTTTATCGAACCCAAGTATGACAGAAATGAAATTTTAGGTATTTTGACAAAAGACCATCGCACCATTTTTGATGTCCGTGAGATAATTGCACGAATCGTGGATGGGTCTGAGTTTCAGGAATTTAAATCAGATTATGGTAAAACTCTTGTAACAGGCTTTGCCAAAATAGAAGGTCTATCCATAGGCATTATTGCCAACAATGGTGTTCTTTTCAGTGAAACGTCATTGAAAGGAGCACACTTTGTTGAAGTTTGCTGTCAAAGAAAAATTCCATTATTATTTCTTCAAAATATCACTGGCTTCATGGTTGGTAAAAATGCAGAACAGGGTGGTATCGCAAAGGATGGCGCTAAGCTGGTCCAGGCGGTTGCTACTGCTAATGTCCCTAAAATGACCGTCATTATTGGAGGAAGTTTTGGTGCAGGCAATTATGCTATGTCAGGACGCGCATATCAACCTCGTTTTTTATGGATGTGGCCAAACGCACGTATTTCAGTAATGGGAGGTGATCAGGCAGCAGATGTTTTGGCAACTGTGAGAAAAGACCAGTTAGATGCCGAAGGAAAGGAAATGGAAGATAGTGAATGGGATAAGATTCGCACACCAATTTTAGATAAATATGAAAAAGAAGGTCATCCCTATTATGCCAGCGCCAGACTTTGGGATGATGGTGTCATCTCTCCTGTAGATACAAGACATGTTCTTGCTGAAGCATTAAAAGTCGTTTCCAATGCACCTATCCCAGATCACTCATTCCCTGTGTTCAGGATGTGATATTTCACATTACTGAATGAATAGTCAAAATACTCGTCTTTATATATTAACCATTTTGGCCATGCTAACGTGGGGCCTTTCTTGGACCAATGCCAAAATTGTAGGATTTTATGGTGATGCAACTCTAATGGCTTTTTGGAGATTTGTTTTTGCAGCCATTTCCTTTGCACCTATTGTCTATTTCACCAAAAATAGTTTCCACATGAATAAAGCAGCATTTCGATTCGTATTATTGAATTCTGTGTTTATGTCATCATACAATTACTTTTATTTCAAGGGAACTCAAATTGGTCTCGCTGGTGCTGGTGGCGTTTTAGTGACAACAATGAATCCCATTAATACTGCGATTCTTTCTGCAATCATTTTTAATGCTCCCTTATTTCGTAAAGATATCCTCGGATTAATTTTGGGTCTTATAGGTGGTGGATTAATCATTAACATAACTGAAATGAATATAGATCTCTTATTCCAAAGCGGTAATTTTCATTTTATCATGGCATCACTTTCCTGGGTTGCAGTTACATTGATAACCTCAAGATCAAAGGAAATAATGCCTTTTATTCCATACAGTTTCTGGTGTTTCACTCTATCTATTTTTTTAAGTCTAATATTAGCCTATGATCAGCCTCTATTATCAGTCTTCCAGTTTGATAGTATTTTCTGGATAAATCTGTTATTTTTATCCATGGGTGCCATGGCATTTGGCACATCTATTTATTTCCTAGCCTCCGTCCAACTTGGGCCCCAAAAAGCTAGTGCGTTTATTTTTACTGTTCCGGTTACAGCTATGTTTTTCGCCATGATTTTTTTAGATGAGACTCTCACAATCTCCACCGCATTCGGCAGCATCCTTGCCATGATCGCTGTCTATCTCATAAACAAAAAATAATGTCTAAGCACGAAATAGTCTGGAATTTAGAGAATGTTGAATGGTATGTGGCTAATTACGGCGATCATATGTCTAATGAACTTACAATTCTCAATACATGTCTAAATAGGAACGATCGTTTTCTGGATATTGGTTGTGGTAGTGGATCAGCATGTAGAGCAGCCGCAAGAATTATCTCCCAAGGGTCAATTATAGGTATAGACCCTGCTCCAGCTATGATTCAATTTGCCAATGAGAAAACGGAGGATCCTTTAATTCAATACATTAAAGGGAGCGCAGAAGATATTCCCTTGGATGACAATTCTGTAACAATATGTACTGCCATTAATTCGCTCCACCATTGGACTGACCATGCTGCCGGGTTTCATGAAATTCAGAGAGTTTTGAAAATTAACGGCTGGTTTATCATCAGTGATGAGATTGTTGAAGGCGAATCCTGCGGACACGGAGATGGACCTCTTTCAGATCCTGAAAAAGTGATGAATGAGCTAGAAAATGCTGGATATAAAGAGATCTCACTAGAGACTCATGAAGAAAATGGTGAAGGTATATATTTATTCAGGGCTAAAAATACTTCTTCATGATCGATTGAAACATTTTGGGTGGTCGTTTTGCTTTCCCATCATGATCAGTAAATCCATGGACAGTATAGCCGGTAGTAAGTAAAGCTCCATCCTTTAATACTTTGTAATCGATCCGTAAACGTGCTTTGGGCTGATCATTTATTGATGTCCTAATTACGAGTTCATTTTCAAATCTGGCTCCTTCTTTGTATTCGCAATGGGCCGTTATAACCGGCAAAAAAAATCCCTCTTTTTCTATATCTGTAACAACAATACCGATCGACAGTAACAATTCCGTCCTAGCTTCTTCAAAATATTCCAAATAGCGAGTGTAATATGCCACACCCATGCGGTCAATATCTCGATAGTATACTTTAATGGGATGATCGTACGTGATCATGATTTGGATAAGAATACACCCATGGAATCATAACGGGCTATACGTTTGTCCAAAAATTCCTCGGGGTCTGTTTGGAATAGAGAATTCAGTTCACTAACGATAACTGATTTTAAGGTTGCTGTTATTCCCTGTATGTCTCTGTGTGCACCTCCCAATGGTTCCTCAATTACGCCATCACAGATGCCCATTCCCTCTAAATCAGCAGGGGTTACCTTCATAGCATCAGCTGCATCAGATGCCAATCCGGCATCCCTCCACAGTATAGATGCACAGCCTTCGGGACTAATGACAGAATACCATGTATTTTCCAACATAAGCATCCGATCACACACACCAATGCCCAATGCGCCACCGCTAGCACCTTCACCAATGATTATTGCTAGAATCGGTACTTTTAAGCGGGACATTTCCATGATATTCTTTGCAATAGCTTCACCTTGCCCTCTCTCTTCCGCTCCGATTCCGGGGTACGCTCCTGGAGTATCAATTAATGATACCACTGGTACATTAAATTTTTCTGCCAGTTTCATGAGTCGCAATGCCTTTCGATATCCTTCTGGGCGCATCATACCAAAATTGCGATGGAGGTTTTCAGTAGTGTTTCGTCCTTTCTGCTGGCCAATATATAAAATGGACTGATCATCAATAGTTCCAAGACCTCCCACCAATGATGGATCGTCAGCAAAATGTCTGTCACCATGTAATTCCACAAAGTCAGGAGATAAATGATTAATATAATCCAAGCTGTATGGGCGTTGAGGATGACGAGCCAATTGGACTCGCTGCCATCTTGTGAGCCCAGAAAAAATCGATTCTAGTTCTTGCATCCGTTGAATTTTCAGTTCTTCAATCTCGGATCTTTTTGAATCTGGATCTTCACTAGTCTCTAGTGCGATGATCTTTTCGTCGATCACTTTAACGGGTTTTTCAAAGTCTAAATAATAATCTGCCATTATCCGTTAAAAACTGTTTTAACCAATATTTCTATGTCAAATGACAAGCTCTGATTCTGAACATAATAATGGTCCAACAGACGCCTATCTTGCTCTGTGAATTTTACATTTCTTAATCGTTCCAACCCAGTAAGTCCGGGAGTGCAGATTAATTGCGGATCATTGTCCGACGTTGGGATCAATGATGAACCCACCAAACTCATTTTACCAGTAAATACAGCCCAAAGCAGGGGAATATCTCGGAAAAAATTATTCTTACCTTTAAATATTCGTGCAGAAAAACGAGAACTGTCCCGTCCCCAAAATTCTATTTTCCGCGGCAAACCACCAAAACATCTCAAAATAAATATTGGGGATAAAAGGATCATTAAAACAGCTGCAATTATGGTATCAAATAAACGCTTGGTAATTAAATGGATCCGATGGAAAAGTGTATATTCAATATTCACAAAAGAATAGTCACCAATCTCATCAACGGACGCCTTACCAAGCAAAATGTCCTGGTGCCGAGGGACCATTCGATAAGTTAGGCGAAGTTCTTTTGTTTGATCCATAATCTTCAAAATGTCTTCATTAGAAAATGCTGTGTTCGAAAAAATCAATTCTCTTATGGCATGAGTTTTTACTATACCTTCTAGGTCTTGAATATTCCCATAAAAAGGTAATGGCAATGAATCACTTTGGGGTTGCTCATCAGTAAAACCTACTATATCCAATCCGGTATCGAATCTTTTTAAAATATGATTTGCAATGCGTACTCCCTCTCGGTCAGAACCAACAATGAGAGTTTTTCGTGTAAAAAGTATATTATGCTGTTCCTTGATAGGCCTCAAAAATCCTCTGGACATAAGAAAATGAACGAGTAACCGCCAGCCGGGTATTAAGATCGTTATAATACCAGTAGCAAGGATGATTACCAATCGTGAAAATGCGTATTGCTTGAAAAAATATGTGAACGCAACCGCCAAAAAGAAACCTGTTAATGAGGAAAGTATTGCCCGCGTATATGAAAGTATGTATCGTGAATATAATTGAAATATCATGCCTACGATCAGCCAGAAAATGATATATACGGCAGGCACTAATCCATCACTCATAACAATGGGTTCATAATTGTCAAACCGGAATGGAATAGCAATCAAAAATGCACATGTGACAGCTACAGCATCAAAAATTACTGAAATTATCTGGGATCGTAATTCTCCCAGTTGTGTGACCATTTTTCTCATATTGATCCCAAACCGGATTCCAAAACGAGTTAAAAAACCATGTCCAGTAGAAAAATGTTTATTGGCAAACAAGATCATGGCGTTATAAAACGCATTGATACTATCAAATGGTGCTGAACGAACAGATTCCCCTTGATAGTGTATGATCTGTGTTGATGGGTTATAATGGACCTCATTTCCCGACTTCCAAACTCTATAACAAAGATCCAGGTCCTCTCCATACATAAAGAATTGCTCATCAAATCCATTGAGTTCATTATATAATGATTGACTTATGAACATGCACGATCCACTAATGGCATCCACCTCATGAATTTCATCTGGATCTAAATAAGTCAAATTATATTTTCCGGCCCATTTAAACTTTGGGAATAATTTATCCAATCCCAGCAATTTTGGTATGGCAACGCGGAGCGTTGGGAAAGACCTCTTGCATGCAAGCTGTAACGTTCCATCTGAATTAAGAATCTTCGGACCTACCATTCCGACGTGTTCATTATTTTCAAGATAATGCTGTAATTCAGAAATTGTGTTTTCCTGAACAATAGTATCTGGGTTTAATATTAAATAATATTTTCCATGTGCACTGGCGGCTGCCTGGTTTACCGCTTTACCAAAACCTACATTTTTGTTATTAGCAACTACAGTTACATCTGGATAAGCTGACCGAATATGTTCAACAGTACCATCATACGAATGATTATCCACAATTATGATCTCAAGGTCATTCACATGGCATTTCAATAAGGAGTCCACCGCATGATCAACATATTCTTTAACATTATAACTGATAATGAGAACAGATACGGATGGATTCATTTATGCCATCCAAAAATTTTCCAGATTCGCAGTCTCCAAACCATGAAGATCGCTTCTAACATAATGGCTTTAGACATTTTCGATTCGCCAACAGTTCGATCGATAAAAATGATAGGATGTTCACTTATGGAAAAACCTTTATGCCATGTCCTGAAATTCATTTCTATCTGGAACGAATATCCCTGGGACCGAACCGAATCCAAGTCTATACTTTCCAAGACCTTACGTCTCCACGCTTTGAAACCACCAGTCGCATCTTTCAAAGGCATACCGGTTATGATCTTTGAATACATGTTTGCTCCATAACTCAAAATCAACCGACGGATAGGCCAATTGACTACACTGACACCATTAACATATCTACTACCAATGACTAAATCATCATTTTCTAGGCCAAGAACCATGTCTGGGATCTCATTCGCATCGTGAGAACCATCTGCATCCATCTGAACAATCGCATCATAATCATGTTCCAATGCCCACTTAAATCCAAATTTGTAAGCAGTACCCAGTCCTGCTTTTCCAGGACGTCTTTCTAAATAAAGGTTAGGATATTGGGATTGAAGTTCTTCCACAAGATCACCCGTCCCATCAGGTGAATTATCATCAACTATCAGTAAATGATAATTTTTATCCAGTGTAAAAACATGGTCAACAAGATCGGTAACATTCTTGTGTTCATTATAGGTTGGAGATATGATCAATGTTTTCATAATTATTTTAATGTCCGCTCAATATCATCACGCAATACAGATGGCTTTATTTGCAGATCTTTCTTGATCTTACCAGTTTTCAGTCCACTTTTTAACGGTCGTTTTGCCGGTTTGTTCAATGTTTCTGTGGCAATCGGTGTTATCAAACTTTCATCTAATTTATATACATTAGCAATAAGCTTGGCAAAATCATAACGATTTAATACCTCTGAACTTCCATAATGATAGAGTCCTTGGACATCTTTATGAATTATTGTATCAATGACTTTTCCAAGATCATCAGTATGAGTTGGGTTGTTCCACTGATCAGTCACAATATTCACTGCCCGCCCATTGGACAATTCATTTACAATCCAATCGGCGAAACTGGCCTGAAAAGAGCCACCTATATTCCACACAACATTAGTCCTTAGAATAACCCAGTCATGACTCTTTTCTTTGACCAGGTATTCAGCATCGCTTTTTGATCTTCCATACACATTGATAGGATCCACTTCATCTTCTTCTGAATAAGGACCAGCTTCTCCATTGAAAACATAATCCGTTGAAAGAAATATAAATTTTCCATTAAATGTTTTCAAGACGTTTTCCGTTCCTTCGACATTGATCTTCTGAGCTATTTCAGGTTCTAATTCACAATTATCCACATGAGTCATGGCGGCAAGATGAATAATTATATCCGGTTTACATTCATAAATACATTCTTCCACCTGCTTGGAATTCGTGATATCTAATTCAAAATCAATGCAAGCAGACATTGACCGTGAAGATCGAGAGATCTCAACATTCTTAAGATTCAGGGACTGACCTAGCTGTCCTCCAGCTCCAGTAACCAATACTTTTTTCATGATTGTTCCTGCACATAAAATGTATTTGCAATGATATCCAATTGCCGCATAAGCAAATATTTATTATCTCCTGGATTGTAGATCAACGCGTGGATATAATAAGTGCGGTCTGTGATCCCATCATAAAAAGTATAAGCAATAAATGGACCACCCTGTGATTCTTCCTTGGACTCCCATAAACCAGTGATCCTCCAGCCAGACCAGTAATTAAATAGTACGCCATCTATCTTAAAATGAAAATCAGTATATTGCAAATGGTCAAAGAGCTTTCCGGGAATTGCTTTTGAAAATTGAATAGCATCATTTTCATCCAAAATAACCATTCCTTCTTCCCAATACACTATAAGCCAGCGAAAGGGTTCTTCCTTACCGATCCAGAGTACTCGTGCTTCAGCACTATCTTGCACCACAGTGTATCCCCAGGGAATCTTCAAACTAAATCCAAAATTTTTCAGGATAGATTGCTCTAATTCCTCTTTCCGGGCTCTCTGAAACATGAATCGACTTTGTCGTTGTGAAAATTTATTTTCAAAATAATCATAGACTGTAGCACCATGTTGATCGATCTTTTCCAAGATGGATTCAGTTGACCGTCCATTGATAACCAACAACGTTTGGTGTGTGGCATATGGTTCAAATGTCATTACAAGTGGATTACCATTTTTAGACTTTTTATACACATCAGTTGAAAGCATTTTTTTCACAAGGCGCGTTCCAGGATTTATCATATCATCATTGATGGAAACTGCAATAAGATTTGGATGGTGGCGTACCGTTTCCATATCTTCCGGTTTTACATACTTTGCTTTGTAATATGGTTCTGGAGCAGGTGTGTATAATGTATCGCTGAAAATCCGTGTCAAGATTCGTGCAGCGTCATCTCTGTCTTCAATCGCAGCCAACACAATCAATTCATCATCTGCACCTTTGGAAAGTGGTTTTCCACAGGAATAAATGAAAATTAATAAAATAGATAGTAATTCCTTCATATTATCATTCAAGTAAGCTAGTAAATTTAATATGAACCTTTCCCTCTGAAAACGATTCATCCACTGGCCAGGCAAAACTAATATCGATCAACGTATTCTGGGTTTTCTGACGAATTCCCGCACCATATGATTGAGCAGAAGTATGCTCATAATTTTCTGAAATATCATAAAATGTATAAAAATGAATTGCTTTTGATGGCGTATACAATAGATCCAATCCAGTGATTGAGACAGCCTGAGCCTGAAACATATTTTCTCTGTATCCTCTTAATGTTGTGTGACCGCCATATTGGATCATTTTACCTTGATGGACGGTTCCTTTACCATCCATCCAGATTCCTTGATCTAGGTGAGTAATTTTTACTGAAAACAAAGGTTTGAGCTGAAAATATTGTATCCACTTAACGTCCACTCCTAATGACAATTCTTTATCTTCTGTTTTAATCGATCCACATTCAATGGTCATATCCATAGTCGACCCTTTTGTGGGCATCCAACGATCATTACGTGTATCCGAAAAATATTCTGCAAAAATAGACTCCGATCTGAATGATTCAATGGATAACGAATCATCACTTTCTACAGGAAAGAGTGATTCTT
This sequence comes from uncultured bacterium, assembly GCA_964510385.1. Classification (GTDB taxonomy): domain Bacteria; phylum Fidelibacterota; class Marinisomatia; order Marinisomatales; family TCS55; genus UBA2126. Next base: position 40,900 of record CAZECA010000006.1, on the reverse strand, counting down.
TACTTCCTCCAAAATACCAAATTCCACTCTTACTCAATTGAGCTGAGATTGCTCCTCTGGAAATATAATGAACAAATAATCTATCTTGAAGGTCCTGAACTAACTTAATTTTATACCCAAATGGAAGTCCAAAGGGAAAAGGGTCATCATGACTGATGGAAACATATTGTTCTTTAAATTCTGTCTTTTTCCAGACTATGTCAGTAATAGTTGCTGTCCCCCAAATATTTTCCAAGTGAACATGTAATTCTCCTCCTGTTTCCCATCCGCCATCATCCACTTTTCCGACGCCAGCTAGCCCAGAAAAGTGACTATTAAACTCAGGCCTATAATTGACCAATGCACCTAGTTGATCATCTTCTAACAAACCATATTCTATTTTTGTATTTTTCGGAATGAATGGATACCGGCTCCTGATATTTTTTAAAACTTGATCTGATCGCTGAAACGAGTTGGATGTCAACAATGGATCGAAAATGCGCTGCATAACATTTTTGTCAATGTGTAAACTTTTTGCGATGATTTCATCAATATATTTGTTTTCAACTCTTAATTCAGGTTCATGTGTCGCTGACAGAAATAATTGTCCTCCAAATTCACCCTCCTCAAATAAGATTGAATCAAGCGTTTGGATCTCAAAAGATTGCCCAAAGAGGTATGTTAATGTTATTATCAGAAGACTAAAAGTGCGCACGAACTTCTCCATTGAAAGTGATAAGATTGTTATATCGATCATCTGACAAATAATTCAATGTGGTATTTACCGAAAACCCTCTACCTATTATCCATGAGGCCATAATGTTTGAACGAAGTGTAGTTCCAATCGCCAGGCCATTCAATGCTTCGGGCGGCAATAAATTTTTGGAATAATTTGTCTTAGAATTATAATATTCTATTCGTCCTTGCAATCGTCCTTTTTTTCCTAAAAACCGGAGCAAATCTACTCTACATCCCTTGGCATCAGCTTTATATGATTCTGTTTGTATCATACCATCATCCGTCCCAAAGTGCAGCGCTCCTGCCAACTGCCATTGATTGAGGATATATCGTACTCCCCCTTCCATCCACTGGCCATTTATTGTTCGTTCACGAAGTGGAGAAATATCTGAATTAATAGCAATGTTATGATTATCCCAACGAAATTCAACTGAAATATCTTTTATTATGTTCCGACGAAAATCGACACCAAAATCTTTGCTGTCATTTAACTCCTGGCCTCGCTGGTCCAGTCCATTCAAATTCCGTCCTCGATGTTGCCATATTTTAACCATTGAACCAGAATCCCGTGGATTATGCACAACTTCAGTTCTGTATGACCATTGTGAACGGATAATATTAGAGTCTCCTAGCGCTGAATAAAAAACATCTGTGTTAGTTCCCAGTTGTCCCTCCATAACAGTTCGAATTTCGGAACGAAGAGAAAAATTCTTTATTGCGTTAATTGATGTTTTACCCAAATCCAATTCCAGAATCTGCAAAGCCTCCAATTTTGATGTAGGTTCTCTTTCTCCTGTAAATACTGTATAAGCCAAATATGCACCATTAGGATCATTAACATAGGTACTGAATTCAGGGTCATAACGATGGTCACCCAATCCGACACCAACAGAATCATAAACCAATGCACGTTTTTCTAAAAATGTTTCTTCCAATGTACCTTTCAGATCCCAGCGAATTGGATGACTCTTTTGACGGAAAGCTGTTCTAATCATGGCCAGTGAAAAATTATAACTTTCGTTGTTTTTTAGATCATCCTTGATCCGTTTATGGATCGTCACTTCTTGTGACCAGCCGCGCTGATTTTTCCCCTTCAATTCAAATGAACCGAACATCCCTTCAGCTGAACGTTCTAAACCGATTGTTGTTGAGTCTGTATCCTGGTAATCAATACGCTCACCCAGCCCTATAGATGATACCCAATTCTCGCTTTTGTATTTAACTCCAAATGTCTGGTGTGCAAAACGATATTCTTTCTCCTGTTCTTCTGAATCATAGTTTAAAAATGGATGTATCTTTCCAGGTAAAAGATCCAGTTCCAGCGTACGTTCTCTGAAGTATCCTCTCTTTCCATTTACATCATTGATCCGTGAATAAAATCTTGGAATCAGACCAGCGCCTCCTTGAAATACACTGTTCAATCGATTAAATGACACTTCTCCGTAAGTCAGGTTTGAATAATTCACGGTTCCGTAGCCAAGATTTTCAATAATGACACCGGCCATAAAATTTTGCTGGTTTTCTTTTGAGAATTCTTTCGGATCCAGATTCCAATCCTGAAAATACAGTACTGAGCGATCTCTCTGAAGAGCTGCAAATTTATCGTCCTTATTTTGAGAGGAAAAAGAAAGATTTGCCTTAATCTTTTCCGTAATGGTGATTTTTTCATTTCCAATGGAAAATGTATATGCCATTCCTGAGTTGTTCCCATCATGCAATGATGAAAGTAAGTTTTGGTCAATATCAGAAACGGCCGCAGAAAAATCTATTGCTGTATTCATTGATAATGGATAATTCCCGGACACTTCAAACAATTGATGGCTCTTAGGACTAGAAATCTGCCTCAATGGACTGTAAAGGTCATTTTGATCAGAAATTTCGGATTGATCTATATATTCATAGTAGATTTCACCAGAATGTGTGATCATTCTACGATATTTACCATTCTGATTATCGTTAATAAATGTAACTGAATATCGTTCTCCTTGGATACTGTCATCCGGATCATATTCATAATATTTCCTGTTCACATAAATATAATCCCCCAGAGAATCCTCCAAAGCACCAGAAATAAATGCATCATTATCACCTGATTCATTCAATTTTTCGATATCATCATCAGATAAATTGAACGATGGTCCCTTCGTTTGATCCGACTCGCTTATCCAGGAAAATATTATACGTCCATTATTTTTTACGGCTCGTTTCATGCTGCCGCCAATGACATTCTGAGAAAATTGGAAATCCGAGTACTGGTATTCGATCAGAATATCTGAATCAGAATGGATTAAGTTCACAGGAGTGAAATAAATCTCTCCAGCCGAATAATCAACAGTATAATCACGACCCTCTCCCCGAGATAGTCGTTCACCATTGAGCCAAATCTTTTCCGTTCCAGCTTGGACAACAATGTTCCTATTACCAGTCTTTGAATCCAAAGAATATGGCCCCTGTTTTCCTTCAACGCCCTTGAACTCTTTCTGTCGATATTGACCTTTTGAACCAGCAAAAACTGTAGCACCTGACCACTTACCATACTTAAAGTTATTCTTTAGACCAATCAGTCTTTTCTCGATATTCATATATTTGCCATGATCATATTTCAGAAGAATATCTCCAGCATCCATCTGAAAATTAGGATGGTGAATTTGTAGGTACACTTCATCGATCTCATCGATGGAGTGTGTATTACCTTCAGGCTGAATCGGAGATGTTTCATCAGACAATACACCGCTTACCTGCATATTTTCACTTAATTGTCCCTGAAGTTGCATCTTCATTCCGCCAGTAAACTCTGAAGATCCCAGAGGTGAAATCATAAATGACCGATACACTGAACCTGTGGACAGAACCTGACTGTTCCGCCCTTCTTGCTTCAACACCAAAGACTCTTTTCTTGCTTTGTCATCTTTGCTCGAATCCAGCAATGAAATCATCGTGGGAAATCGTTTATAAAGAGGACCGTAGACAATGGTAGTGTCACTCGGGACAATGATCATTTGCCCACTAGCTAAGGAACACATGATCACTGTTAAAATAACCTTGAATTTTATGGTCATTCCAGGATAACGATGCGTTGATTTGTAAGAATGATCAAATGCTGAAAATAAGAGTCAGCATAAATAATTTTCTCTCCATCATTTATTGGGAACTGTTTTTTAGAACCTCTATCCGTGATTATCGCACCCTTTTCATTGATCATTATCCATTTATTAAACTGATCCAGGACTATAATGGGCTCGGAAATATCCACTGAGTATCTTTCCATAAAACGTCCAAATCGATTAAACAGGATTAGTTCATCATGACAAGTAAGTATGGCCAAAATACCATCTGAATTAGATGATAGATCTTTAACACATTCACCTGAAATCGAATACTGATTAAGATCGATCATGGGCATGGTCTGGTCATTAACATCCAATATGACTCCGGATTCCTTGGACAACACCACTTCTCCTTTCATTGGATCAATGGCCAGCAGGTCCGGGTAAAAGGGGTTGTACTCAGATGTAATTAATATTTCTTCTTTTAAAATATTCAGTTTATAGTCAAAATACGTAATGGAATTTTTGTAATGGTCTATGACACGGATCTGAAGGTTGTGTTTTACCATGTCAGTTGGTTCTATAAATGAAGAGGACCCCATTCCAAAACCTCCTGTTCTACCCTTAATCTGCTGACCTTCTAACAAGATGAGTTCATTTATGGATTTATCCATCAAAACAAATTTATTAGCACTCAATGCAATGATCTTTTCTGGAGATATTTTTTCTTCCAAATACTGTATAAAGATCTCATTCTGGATAGCAACAGTTACCTGGGCAGATCCTACAGCATGGATCCCAAGGAGAATTGAAAAAATAATTCTCAATTGAACTATTCTGTTTGCGCTGGAGAGGTGATGGGTTTGAACAGCCCGACTGATCCGATCAATATCATGACTAATGAAATAACCTGTGAACCAGTAAGGCCAATCAAGTAATGTTCATTTGTACGAATAAATTCAATACAGAAACGCTCCAAACCCGCCAAAATGAGGTATGTAAAGAATAAACTGCCTGCTACCTTAACTGATGTCCGTTTTTTCCATAAAAATGCGAAAATGGCCAAACCAATAGTCGTCTCGTAAATCTGCGTTGGATGTACAGCAAGTAAACCAGGCTCAAACCCTGTAAGATCAATCCATGGATAATAGGTTTCAAATGAATAGTAGGTTGATGGAGGCAATCCATTTTCAAATGCGATTCCCAAGGGGGATTGGGTGGGTATACCGTAGTCGTCTCCCACTAGGAAACAGCCAACACGGCCAATGGCATAGCCAATGATAAGCAGCGGAGCAACTATATCAGCGAATTTAAACCAGGGTAAATCCTGTTTTCTTAATACATAAGTTACGGCCAGCGTACCGCCCATTAGACCTCCAAGAAAAACTAGTCCTGAACCACTGAATATCATTCCAATAGGATCATCAATAACTCGAGCCATATTTTCGATTAGGTAATATATCTTTGAGCCTAGAATTCCACCAAGTGCCGCTGCAAAGACGATATCTCCGGCTAACTTTTCGTCATAGCCCAAGCGCTTTAGGTCTTTGGATAACAGGAAATAACAGGTATAAAACGCCACCACCAGCATAAATCCGTATGAATATATTTTCAGGGGACCAATCTCAAATAAAACAGGTATCATTGATTTTTTTCTCCACAGTTTGAACAGAATTTGTTAGATGTATCTATGGGTTTTCCGCAGGATGTACAAACATCATCATGCCCCTGATGTTTGTGAAACAATACACCAATAATCAAAAATAATACACCCAGAATCGCCAGTGGTTCCCACAACATAAGTGTATGACGTTTTAGAGCTTTTTCCTGAACATGTGGCTGTACTTCAGGGGAGTCAGGCATTTCTAATTGAGCACGTAAATTCTCCATTGTGGTAAAACCAGTATAATTCATGTAGGAAACAGAAACAGAACTGACAGCATTTATTGCAATATCTCCTGCATGAACTTTCTTGAAAAGAATACCATGCTGGTCCCTATCTTCTGATTCTGTTTGGACAGACATTGTGAATTGTTCTGCCATTATGGGTACTTGGAAAGCCATATGGACATTCTTCATTACCACATTAGAACCCATTGCCCAGTTAAATTGCCTGATATGGCCGGAAGAAAAAGGATTATAAAACACAAATAATCTGAATTGAGATTCAGCGATATCAAAGTTTACTGAAGAATAGGGGTCTCCTTTGTTGATATTTAAGGGAATCACTTCACTATTTGGACCGGGAACCCCCATAATCAAAAATACTGAATCGGCATCAGAAGGAAGCGTGAAGTCAATTTTCTCAATTGTATTATCTTTTTCAACGAACGCTTCCAATTCCACCATGATCCCTGAATAGTAATATTCAGGATAAATGTTCACCTGCACATTGTCCAATGTTTGTGAAAAGGAGGTAGAAAGAAGAGAAAAAATTAAAAAATAATTTTTCATGTCATACTTTCATTCGTTGTGATCACGGATAAAACTACCAAATCATAAATTGCATGGGTATATGCCGCAACCCCAAACCCCCTCACGGCATACACAATCCCCAGGAAAATTCCAGCTATCATGCGTATCAAAAAAAGGTTTAGTGAATAATCATCACCATAATCTCCTATAAAATGGAACAGGGAAAAAATGGTGGCACTGATCAATACGGCACCTGCATATTTCGCTTTATCATGCCATTGAAAGATCAACCCCAATATTGATGCAATACCGGTGATTAATACCACTCTGAACACAAACTCTTCATATATACCTGCTCCCAAGGAAAGGACGATCTGCTGAACCAATAATTTTGATTTAGGTGACATAAGTACTGTTTGCAAGGAACCCATCAAAAAGAATAATACGGAACTGTAAAGAATGCTTTCGAAAAACATGGTCAATAAGTATTCACCTTTTATGACCATGGATTTTAAGTGTTTTTTCTGGCGAAGAAATGCGATGGAAAAGCCTACCATGAAGGTTGCGCTGAATCCATATGCACCATAAATACCAAATAATCCCATTACCTGACGCATCAGAACATCTGCTCCATTACGTAAGATGACTATATCTTCTGCAGATAAGACTACCATACCTATTTCATATAAAATGAACAATGGCAACGTGAACACAAAACTGTATAGTGGTGAGTGTGTTTCGTTCCAGTATGCGGTATTTTTTTTCATCAATCTTGATCGATCTGTAAAACGGCCAATAATGCTTCTTGAGGAATATCCACCTTTCCAATCTTTTTCATCCTCCTTTTCCCTTCTTTCTGTTTTTCCCACAATTTTCGTTTCCGAGTAATATCTCCGCCATAGCATTTGGCAGTCACATTTTTTCGAAGCGCTCTGACAGTTGAACGGGAAATAATTTTTGTTCCCAGTGATGCCTGTATGGCTACCTCAAACAACTGCTGTGGAATCAATTCTTTCAGCTTCGAGCACAAGGCCTGTCCTCGATGGAATGCATCATCTGCATGGGTGATAATGGAAAGAGCATCCACAGGTTCACCAGAAATCAAAATGTCGAGTTTCTTCAAGTTTCCCTCACGGTAGTCTGTAAAAGTATAGTCCAAAGAAGCATATCCCCGTGAAACGGATTTCAGTTTATCGTAAAAATCGAAAATAATCTCTGCTAAAGGAAGCTGATAATGGAGCTGTGCCTTATCCTTTGTAAGATAGTCTGTGTTTATATATACACCACGTTTCTTCTGGCATAACTTCATTAAGTTGCCGATGTATTCCTTTGGAGTTATGATCTCGGCAGTTACAAAGGGTTCTTTAATTTCCAAAATGCGACCAGTCAACGGCATATCTGCTGGGGTATTAACTTCCAGTTCGGTCCCTTCTTTTATCGTAACCCGGTAACTCACATTTGGAGATGTAGTAACGAGTGACAGGTCAAACTCTCGCTCCAACCGTTCCTGAATGATTTCCATATGCAATAGGCCTAAGAATCCGCATCGAAACCCAAAACCCAATGCTTCACTAGTTTCCGGTTCATATACCAATGATGCATCATTGAGTCGAAGTTTATCCAGGGCCGAACGGAGTTGTTCATAATCATCACTATCTGATGGATACAAGCCTGAAAAAACCATTGGCTGCATTTGCTTGTATCCGGGCAGCGGTTCAGCGGCTGTGTTGTCCTTTGTGGTGAGCGTATCTCCTGGACGCACATCTTCCACATCACGAATACTGGCAAGAACATAGCCTACATCCCCGGACCGTAGCTCTTTTGCCTTTACCTGATCCAGAACAAAATGACCGACTTCAGTGATATCATACTCTTTGGTATGGGCAAAGAATTTTGCACGTGCTCCCGGTTTCAGTACACCATCCATGATACGAACATAGGGAATGGCACCTTTGTAATTATCATAAACTGAATCAAAAATCAATGCTCGTAAAGGAGAATCATCGTTATGTTTTGGTGATGGTATTTTTTCAATTATAGCTGAAAATAACTCTTCAATCCCCTCTCCATCTTTTGCACTTGTTTTCAACACGTCATCCGGTCTGCAGCCGATCAGCTCTACCAATTGATCGGTTACTTCATCAACCCTGGCGCTCGGGAGGTCAATCTTATTAATAACAGGAATCAATACAAGGTCATTGTCAATAGCAAGGTATGTATTACTTACAGTTTGCGCCTCCACACCCTGGGCGGCATCAACCAAGAGCAATGCACCTTCACAGGCAGCCAATGACCGGCTTACCTCATATGAAAAATCCACGTGACCGGGTGTATCGATCAAATTGAAAATGTATTCATTACCATCGCCATTTTGATAGTGCATTTGAATAGGATGACTTTTAATTGTGATACCGCGCTCACGCTCAAGGTCCATGCTGTCTAGAACCTGATCCTTCATTTGCTTTTTAGACAGGGTGTGTGTTTCCTCCAGCAAACGGTCTGCAAGCGTAGACTTACCGTGATCAATATGTGCAATGATACAAAAGTTGCGTATGTGGGTTTTGGACATAATTTGAAGTTATTTAAAACGTTGTTGCGCTTTTAATAGATATAGATTGGCTTTTTTATCATGTCCATCCTGGACCATAGAAACAATGCGTATAGCCTCCACAACAGGAATATTCTCATTGTCCGAATTTGAATAGAGAGCATCCACCGCCAATACGATAATATCCAGGTGTCCATCCACTTCATTAGAAATATGATCATCTACAATCTCATAAAACCGATCGATGAAATAGGGACGTATCCAGCTGTCATTACGAACATACTGTTCTCTCACTTGGCGCTGGTGATGAACTTTAATGGCAGATGATGCAGCATAAACACCATTTACGAATGAGGTTTTTTCTTCCATATTCATTTCATACCAGAAAATTGAAGGCATTCTATCTTGGGCATACAGTGTACATATCATAATCAGTGGTAGGATTTTCATGAAATTTTTCCTTTATAATGATTCACTATGGGCATGCGGCGGCCTGTCCCAAACGCTTTATTGGTTACACGTAATCCAGGGGCCGCCTGTCGTCGCTTGTATTCGTTGATCCGAATCCGTTGATACAGGTCATCAACCAATTTCTTGTCATGACCCTCTGCTGCCAATTGAGTTGGAGAATTTCGTTCTTCAATAATAATTTCCACCAATGGACTCACAACATCATAATCAAATGGATCTACCTGGCCAGGAGCCAACTCTGCTGATGGTGGTTTGGAAATACAATTTTCTGGAATTCGTTCAGAGCCTGCCACCTTATTCACCCATTTTGATAAAGCATATACATCCGTTTTAGACAGATCAGAGATCACCGCCAAACCACCATTCATATCGCCATACAAGGTGCAGTAACCCAATGCCAATTCCGTCTTATTCCCAGTGGATAAAACCAGCCAATGAAATTTGTTCGCAAGCGCCATGAGAATGGTGCCTCGCACTCTTGCCTGTATATTCTCCTCAGTAACATTTTTTTCCTGATCCGAGAAATGGGAGTCAAAAGTAGTCTCAAATTCATCTACGATTTTTTCAATAGAGATTGACCTGTAATCTATGCCCAAATTTTCAGCCAATGACTGAGCATCATCCTTACTATGATCGCTGGAAAAAACAGACGGCATGGATACTCCATGAACATTTTCAGCTCCCAGTGCATCTACAGCGATACAGGCAACCAAAGATGAATCAATTCCGCCGCTCAAGCCGATTACTGCCTCCTGGTGCCCGGTTTTTCTAAAATAGTCTCTCACTCCCAGGACTAGAGCACCAAATAATTCAGATTCCCTTATCTGTTTAGGGACCTCAATATGTGGACTATCTTCATTGTTAATACGTATGATCTCTTCATTGAAAATGGCACCTAAACCTATAAGGCCCCCTTCACTATTCATGCCTATTGATTGACCGTCAAATATCAATTCATCCTGAGCACCTACCAGATTGCAATAATAAAATGGAATTTGTGTTGCGTTAACTTTCTGCCTGATCAGCTCCAATCGTTCATTCAATCGCATTTCATGGTAAGGTGATGCGGAAATATTGATGATACACTCTGCTCCCAGTTCCGCTAATTCAACTGTAATATTTCGATTATAATCTTCATCCCAAAGGTCCTCACAAATTTCAAGTCCAATTTGAACCTCGTTTCCATTGATATCTATCTTACAGACTCCCAGATCAGATCCCGCTGTGAAATAGCGTTCCTCATCAAATACATCATAAGTTGGGAGTAATATTTTGTCATAACGATAGATCTGCTTTCCATTCATACAAACGGCTGCAGAATTAAATAATTGCTCCTTATCCTTATGAATATATCCTAAAATAAGAGGTACGGTGGACTGACTGGAAATTTCACCAAGAACAGCCATATTTTCATTAACAAAACTATCTTCGTATAGAAGGTCAGCTACAGGATAACCAGAAATGACCATTTCCGGAAAGACTACTAAATCTGCGCCATTTTCCACTGAATCCGCATAATACTTTAATATCAATTTCTTATTAGAGTTTAGCGCTCCAACCGTAGGGTTCAACTGACAGAGTGCTATCTTCATCAGAATCTCATCTCAAATTGTGTGAATTCACCGGTGGGATCAGTCCAGATCACGTCGACATTTTCCACGTCAGATCTGACAGACCCCACATTAAGCCATTCGACTAATTGATACAATTCATCCTTATTACCTTCAGCTTTAACTTCCACTGTTCCGTCTACCAAATTTTTAACCCAGCCCACCAGATTTAACTTTGAAGCCTCCCGACAAGTGGAGTCCCTGAACCATACTCCCTGAACCTTCCCTTTTACAATTGCATGCAATGCATTCATTATTTAATCTAATACTTTAAGTATTTTCTTTAATAAATTTAATAACATCATATGGCGACTTTACATTTACCAATCCGTCGATATCCCAACTATGGAGCCCTATGATGGGTTTTTCCAACTGTTTCGCGTAGGCAATTTCAGATAAAGTACCATAATGACCGCTTACGGCAACCGCTGCATCGCAGTTATAGGCCAACAATGCATTTCGTGTAATTCCCATATTTGTGGCCATAGGTATGGAAATGTATTCATTCATCTCTTCAAGCGAGTCGCCTTTCAATATACCTACTATGGTCCCACCACATTCATCTACGCCTTTGGATACAGCTTCCATCACTCCATTCCCACCACCGCAATAGACAAGGTAATTTTCTTTTGCCAGCAGCTTTCCCAACTCATATGCATCATCAAAAATGCTTTCTGTAATATCTCGTCCGCCGAAAACTGAAATACGTGTTTTCTTGAACATTAGGGCTCCAATCGCGCCAATGTTCGGGGAAACGGGATCGTCTCTCGGATGTGCTTACTGCCTGTGATCCAAGCCACTGTCCGTTCAATTCCTAACCCAAAACCAGAATGGGGAACGGAACCGTATTTTCGCAGGTCCAGATACCATTCAAAGTCTTTCATATCCAGATCGTGCTCCTTGATACGATTTTCTAAAATAGCTAGATCATCTTCCCTCTGTCCTCCACCAATAATCTCTCCATACCCTTCCGGAGCCAACATATCTACACCGAGAGCTAGATTATCATTTTCCTCATCACGCTTCATATAAAATGCTTTAGTCTCTGCGGGCCACCTGTGTACCATTACTGGTCGATCAAATTTTTCGGAAATAATGGTCTCATCCGTTCCACCAAAGTCAGAACCGTATTTAAAATCGACGCCATTGTCCGCTAGAATTTTTGCCGCTTCATCATAGGTAATCCGGGGAAACGGCGCTTTCATCTTTTCAAGTTTGGATATATCCCGTTCCAAGGTCTCCAATTCATCCTTGCAATGTTCCAAACACCACTGGACAACATATTCCACAAATTCCTCTGCAAGGTCCATATTCTCATCCAGGTCATAATAGGCCATTTCCGGTTCGCACATCCAGAATTCCGTTAAGTGCCGACGAGTTTTGGATTTTTCTGCTCTAAAAGTAGGCCCAAAACAATATACTTTTCCCAGTGCTGCTGCAGTGGCCTCAGAATATAGCTGTCCGCTTTGGGTTAGATATGCCGATCTTTCGAAATAATCCACTTCAAAGAGGTTAGACGTCCCTTCACAGGCATTTGCTGTGAATATGGGCGTATCCACCAAAGTAAACCCCCTATTATCGTAAAAATCTCGACAGGCTTTGATCACCTGATGGCGAACCTTCAAAATAGCGTTCTGACGTTTGGAACGGATCCAAAGATGGCGATTGTCCATTAAAAAAGATGTTCCATGCTCTTTTGGAGAAATTGGGTATTCTTCTGCCACTTGATGCACATCGATATTCTTCACACCAATCTCATAACCGCCCACTGAACGGGATTCTTCTTTCACGGTACCAGTAACTGAAATGGATGATTCTTGGGTCAATGTTTGTTCCAAATCAAAAGTGGCGTCATCCACCTCCCCTTTGACCACCACACATTGGGTCATGCCGCTGCCGTCACGAAGGATCAGAAACCAAACCTTACCAATCGAACGCTTGTTATAGACCCAACCATTGAGGGTAACTTCCCCTCCGGCATAGTCTTTCAAATTATTAATTGTTATTCTATTCATTGTTTCCTTTCTACCAAGAGGTCAAAATATCATTTAATACATCTTCTGCAATTTTTTCCACTGCCACTTTCGCAGCAAATTCACGAGGATCACCTATCTCATCAATATCCTCACTATCAATGGCGCCATCACCGTCGTTGTCGACTCCATCAGCACTGATGTCGCCGCTTAACCCATATGCGCCCCAACCCGAATACTGCTTAGTCAGGAGCACTTCATCTTTGCCCACGTCCAGCCATTCCATTTTCATGCTCACCGTGAACCGGTATTCCGACACAGCTTCTTCCTTGCTGAAAGTGTAAGGACCGTCATTCACCCGCGTAATGGTACCTCTCAAAACTGAATCCGCCCGTTTTTCATCTTTAACGCTCAAAATATTTTCCTTGGTAAACTTAGCAACTAAATTATCTGTCACCGTCTCTGCCAAAGCAAATTCGGCTGTCTGGTTTTCTACCAAGGGAATCGCAATGCTTTTTATATGTGGCGGAATAGAACCGGCCATAGAATAAAACATACAAGAACCATAGAAAATGGAAAATGTTAACAGGAAAACAAGACGGAAATGAAAAATATGTTTCATATTACCCATTCTTCCCATTTGACCGTTTGATCTTCCTACCCAGTTTGTACTGGTCAATTTTTCGATAGAGAGTCCGCTCACTCATACCCAGTGATTTGGCTGCCGCCCGGCGATTATTATTATAATACTGAAGTGTTCGAGAAATGGCTTCCTTTTCCAGCTCTCCCAGATTCATATCCCCAATAGCATCATTGCGAATGGAATGATGACTGTCCTCGTTTATCTGCATTTCAGTAGGCAGATCGTCTACATCTCCTTGACTATAAATTGGAACAGGTTGTTGTGCAACACCGTCCTGCCCCATCATGAGCTTGATAGTTTCCACATCCTGACGGAGTAATAATAACTGACGAAGGATTAATTCACGCTCGGCCTGCTCTGGAGACTGCTGGATGAGCATTGGCAGATTTGCATTCACACCAGCATTATGAGATATGCCCAGCTTGTCCTCCACAATATCTAAAGTAATGCGCTCACCTCGCTCCATCACCAACACACTCTCCACAAAATTTTTCAATTCCCTTACATTCCCCGGCCAGTCATATTGCTTCATCCTTCGTATGGCATCCGGCATAAATCCTTTGTAGGGGATATCATTGCTCCGAGTGAATTCTAATGCGAATCTTTCCACCAGCAGCAACAGGTCATCAATCCGCTGACGCAAGGGCGGCACATTAATGGTAACTGTCTTCAATCTAAAATAAAGATCCTGCCTGAACTTGCCCTGCTGGACCAATACCCCCAGGTCCTTATTGGTGGCAGTAATGATCCGGACATCTGTCTTTCGTGTTTTGGAATCCCCTACGCGCATGAATTCTCCTGACTCCAGCACGCGAAGGAGCTTCACCTGTGTTTCCAATGGCGTTTCCCCTATCTCATCCAAAAAGATCGTTCCTTTATTGGCCGTTTCAAAATACCCTTTACGGTCATCCCCGGCACCTGTAAACGAACCTTTCTTATGTCCGAATAATTCACTTTCAATAATTCCTTCTGGAATGGCGCCACAATTGACGGTCACCATATCTGCTTGGGAACGTTTACTAAACTTATGCAGTCCTTTGGCCACCATTTCCTTGCCAGTTCCCGATTCCCCGGTAATGAGGACAGAAATATCTACTGGTGCAACCTGGGCCATCATTTCCAAGGCCTGCTTGGTGGCATCAGAGGTGCCAACGATACCAGATGCTTTCTGTAGCCTATCCAGATCAATCATGATGTCCCTCCGGGTTGTACACGTTCCACATGCTTATCAATATGGTCTTCAGATCAGAATATTTTGCTTCCCAGCCTAATCGCTCTCCTGCCGTTCTTGATACAGCTACAAGTTCTGCCGGATCTCCAGGGCGCCGTCCTCCAATTTCGTGATCAATCTCTTTACCTGTGATATTTTTAGCTTCTGTAATTACATCCAACACAGAATATCCCACACCTGTGGCTAAATTGACTGAAAGAGAATCATTTTCCTGCAAGTAGTCTAGTGTTTTTACATGGGCCGATGCGAGATCATTCACATGAATATAGTCACGGACTCCCGTACCATCTATTGTTTCATAATCATCCCCAAAAACAGACATGTAATCTCGCTGACCGGAGGCAACCTCCATTACAATTGGGAGCAAATTTTGCGGACTTTTTTCCAATCCTTGAATGCGCCTATTAACATCATATCCTGCAGCATTAAAATAGCGGAGGGCTGCATATTTTAATCCTTTTAACTGGCGGTACCATTCCAGCTTCTGCTCAATGATCAGTTTAGTGAAGCCATAATAATTAATTGGTTTTAATGGATGACCTTCATCGATGGGCAAATATTCTGGATAACCATAGATCGCTGCTGATGATGAAAAAATAAATGTTTTGACATCATACTTTATCATGGCATTCAACAAATTGGATGTTCCATTCAAATTATTCAAAGTATATTTTTCCGGAGCCACCATGGATTCACCAGCGGCCTTATACGCAGCCAAATGAAACACAGCATCAATACCACCAGAAAACACACCATCCAGGTCATCCATAACCAATGTACTGCCATGAAAAAATTTTGCTGAACCATTTATATTCTCACGAGAGCCCAATGAAAGATCATCAAAAACGATCACTTCATGACCAGATTCTACCAGATCCAACACCAAATGGGATCCAATATATCCCGCCCCGCCTGTCACCAGTACTTTCATCAAAAACTCTTTTCCAATTCTTTTTCCATTTTTTCGATCTCATTTCGCAGTAGAGCGGCTTTCTCAAATTCTAGTTTTTCAGCAGCTATCAGCATTTCTTTTCGCATGATCTCAACAGCCATCTGCTTATCCAATGCATCAAAGTCCATGGACTTACGGGGAAATTTAACGTCATTCGCTTCTTCGCTCATGCTGTCAGCCACCGCCGTGGTCTGCATAATACTGTCCACTGATTTATAAATACTCTTAGGCGTAATACCATGATTCTTATTAAATGTTTCCTGAACCTTTCTGCGACGCTTTGTCTCTGTGATCAGATAATCCATTGCATCCGTTATCTTGTCCCCATAGAGAATAACTTCACCTTCCTCATGTCGTGCTGCCCGACCAGCCACCTGCATTAATGAACTACGAGATCGCAGAAAGCCCTGCTTATCCGCATCCAGCACTGCCACCAGTGAGACCTCAGGAAGATCCAAGCCTTCCCTCAAAAGATTTATTCCAACCAAAACATCAAATTCGCCCAGGCGAAGATCACGCAGTATTTGGACCCGCTCCAGCGTTTCGATATCACTATGGAGATATCGTACCCGTAAATTCAACCCGCGAAGATACTCTGTCAAATCCTCTGACATCCGTTTGGTTATTGTGGTTATCAGAACGCGTTCATTCTTTTTCGCTCGGTAGCGAATTTCACCAATCAGGTCATCAATCTGACCCAGCGTTTCCCGAACATCCACGATAGGATCTAGGAGCCCCGTTGGACGAATAACTTGCTCCACAACAATTCCGTTGCACATTTCTAATTCCCTATCAGCGGGAGTTGCTGATACGAATAACATCTGCTTCTGTAAATCCAAAAATTCTTCTATCTTCAACGGACGGTTATCCAAAGCACTAGGCAAGCGAAAACCATGTTCAACCAATACTTCCTTTCGACCACGGTCACCATTATACATACCCTGAATCTGTGGCAGGGTCACATGAGATTCATCAATAATGGTCATAAAATTTTCCGGGAAAAAGTCAATCAATGTAAATGGTCTCTCTCCTTCTTGACGTCCGGAAAAATAACGTGAATAATTCTCGATACCGGAACAATAGCCAATCTCCATCATCATTTCCAGATCAAAGTTTGTCCGCTGCTCTAACCGCTGTGCTTCAAGCAATCTATCGTTGGTTCGCAACCATTCAAGGCGCCCATGGAGTTCGTTCCGGATTTCACCGATTATACGGTTGATGGTATCTCTATCAGTAACAAAATGCTTGCCAGGATAAATAAAATCGGAATCCATTTCACGAGTTATCTCACCAGTCAAAGGAACAAAACGTGAGATCTTTTCCACTTGTGATCCAAATAATTCAATACGTATACCCACATCTTCATAAGCCAAATGGATCTCGATCACATCTCCATGAACACGAAATGTACTCCGTTCAAAGGCAGTATCATTTCGAGCGTAATGAATATTCACTAATTGCTTCAATAACTTTTTCCGGTTTAGAACATCTCCCCGCTTGATGTGAATGACCTTATCCCTATAATCATCTGGCGAACCTAAACCATATATACACGAAACAGAGCTGACCACAATTACATCATCTCTCTCCATTAATGCGCTGGTGGTCTTCAAGCGAAGTTTATCTATCTCCTCATTCATTGACATGTCCTTTTCAATAAAGGTATCAGTTACAGGCAAATAAGCTTCAGGCTGATAATAATCGTAATAACTAATAAAATATTCTACAGCATTTTCCGGGAAAAGCTGTTTGAATTCACCATACAATTGGGCCGCAAGTGTCTTATTATGGGAAATAATGAGCGTAGGTCTCTGAACCTCTTCAATAACCTTCGCCATGGTAAATGTTTTACCACTACCAGTGACACCCAGCAAGGTCTGATGAGGATCTCCCCGATTTAACCCATCTACTAAACCAGCAATAGCTTGAGGCTGATCCCCTTGAGGGCTATATTCAGAATAGACTTTATACTCTGCCATAACGGCAAATTTACCTCTTATAAAATATATAAAACAATGGCAGAGAGTGTAAGATTTTACTTAATTGGGATTTTTTATCTATTAATATAAATTCGTTTATAAAAATAATAAGATTTAAGGAGAATCAATGAAATTTAGAGACTTGTTTTTCATATTGTTTATTATTGCTTTTTCTTGCGACCAACTACAGTTTGCAGACAAGATATATTTTAATGGCAATATCTGGACAGGCAATCCAAACCGACCAAACGCTGAATTCATCGCCGTGAAAGGAAATAAAATCCTTTCTATCGGTAATCATTACACGTCCCTTCAAGGCCCTGACACCGAGATGATCAACCTATATGGAGAGTTTGTGGTTCCGGGTTTTATGGATAATCACACTCATTTTATGAGCGGTGGTTTTCAGCTCAAGAGTATTAATCTACGGGATATATCAAGCAAGAATGAATTTATTCAGAAAGTGAAAGAATATGTCTCTACTGTTGAAGCGGGTACATGGGTCCAAGGCGGTGACTGGGACCATGAAATGTGGGGAGGCGAACTACCTTCAAAAGAATGGATAGATTCATTTACACGCGAAATTCCTATGTTTCTTGGTCGCCTAGATGGCCACATGGCCATGGCCAATTCCAAGGCTATGGAATTGGCTGGTATTAATAGTACCACCCCGGATCCCCCAGGAGGCTTGATCCAAAAGGATGAAAAAGGAGAACCCACTGGTATCTTAAGAGATGAAGCCATGCCTCTTATTTCAGCAGTGATTCCCCAATCCTCAAAAACAGAAAAAGATGATGCTTTGAATAAAGCAATGAAATATGCAGCATCCTTAGGTATAACGCAAGTCCATGACATGTGTTCATGGGATGATCTAGAAACATATATAAGAAATAAAAATAATCTTACACTTCGTATTTACGCCATCCCCTGGTATACCAACTGGAAAAAGATTATCAAACACAATGAAAAAAACGGTCCCGGCGATTATATGCTACGCTGGAATGGTATGAAGGCCATGATGGATGGATCATTGGGTTCGAGAACAGCTTGGATGCACGAACATTATAAGGATGATTCTTCAACAAAAGGATTATTGGTAGCGGCCGATACAGTAGAATTTCGAAAAATCTTGCGGGAAGTAGATAAAGCGGGTATACAGTTGGCCATCCATGCCATAGGTACTCGAGCCAATGAATGGATATTTGATGAATTCAAAGCCATTGAGGATGAACATGGCGTTCGTGATCGACGATCGAGAGTGGAGCATTCTCAACATTTAAAGCCGAAGGAAGCCAAGCGTTTTGCAGCAGAAAAAGTGATCCCTTCCATGCAGCCTGCACATATTTATGATGATGCCTCCTGGGCGTTTAAACGAGTAGAAGATGATATACTTGAAGGAACATATATCTTTCGCTCACTACTTGATGACGGTGTCAATCTCACTTTTGGATCAGACTGGACGGTGGCATCGCTAAACCCCTTAATGGGTATTTATTCAGCTGTGACTCGTAAAACGCGTGATGGGCTGAACCCGAATGGATGGTACCCTGATGAAAAGATCACAGTAGAAGAAGCATTGAAATGCTATACGATCAACAATGCTTATGCCGGATTCCAGGAGGATCAACTTGGCACACTAGAAGCAGGAAAGCTGGCTGATTTTGTAGTATTATCAAAGGATCTTCTAGTGATCAACCCAAATGATATTCTTAACACAAAAGTTGTCAGAACTGTTGTAGATGGTAAGGATGTCTATATTCGTTCAGAAGATAAAGATAGGTCTTGGCATTAATGTGAAAGCAAAATTAATCGATTAACTCTCTTCAATTATGCCGATTAGTTCAAATTCATTGGCGTCTTCGATCTTGACCTGACAAAATTTTCCCTTTTCCATTACTCCTTTTATATGAACAATCTGGTCCACTTCAGGTGAATCAAATTCTGTTCGGCCAACAGAAACGGTTTCTCCAGCCTCATCCACCAAAACCTTCAAAGTTTGGCCAATTAACTCTCCATTTTTTTCAGCCGAGATATCAGCCTGTAGGTCCAAGATCATTCCCTTTCGCTCATCCTTTACCTCACCTGGCACATTATCTTTCAATTCAGCTGCCAAAGTTCCTTCCTCCTCAGAATAAGTAAAAACACCTAGGCGGTCAAAACGGATTTCTTTAACAAAATCATAAAGGTCATTGTACTCTTCCTCTGTTTCTCCCGGATACCCAACTATTAACGTAGTACGAATAGCGATGTTGGAATTCACTTTGCGAAGTTTTTCTATTCTATTACGGATACCTTCTTGGTTCAAGCCCCTGCGCATGGATTTCAGGACTCTATCAGATGCATGTTGAATTGGTATATCTAAATAATTACATACCCTCTCTGTTTTTGCGATTGATTCAATGATCCTATCTGAAAGATGAGCAGGATGAGCATAATGGACCCGCAGCCAATCGACTGAGCTTGGCAACGAATCATCCAATGCGTAGATCAGATCGCTCAAATATTTCTTTTCCGGCAGGTCCCAGCCGTACGAAGTACTATCCTGGGCAATGATGAGTATTTCCTTAACACTATTTTCTGCCAACCTAATTCCTTCTTCAACTATTGCTTCAATAGGTCTGCTTTTCTGAAGGCCGCGCATAAGAGGTATACTGCAAAATGAACATCCGTTATCGCACCCTTCTGCTATCTTTATATAGGCATAATGATTAGGAGTCATTAGGGAACGGTAAAAAAGGGGATCGTCTTGGGCAAATTCCTTACCGGTTATAAATGAAACAATGTCTCCATGGTTATTTGAACCAAAAATTCGGTCAATTTCTGGGATCTCATTTAATAATTCCTCCGGATACCTTTCAGATAAACACCCCATAACCACCAATCGATCAATTTCCCCAGATTTCTTCAATTCGGCTGCCTGTAGGATGGTTTCCACTGATTCCTCCCGGGCCATATCCAAGAATCCACAAGTGTTCACCACAACTGTTTCAGCCTCTTCAGGAACGTGTGTAATTTCTACATCGTTCTGTTTTAATCCACCCAGTAAAATCTCGGAATCCACCAGCGCTTTTGCACATCCCAGACTTATAATATTGAGCTTATGCTTCGACAAATTCCACCCCTAATAATGAATTAATATATTCACGAGGTTCAAATTCTTGCAGGTCATTTAATTCTTCTCCAAGACCTATAAAATAAACGGGTAAATTCAATTCACTTTTTAATGCAAAAACTATTCCCCCATGTGCAGTTCCATCCATTTTTGTCAGTACAGTTCCATTCAGTTCAACACTTTTAGCAAATTCACGAGCCTGATTGAGAGAGTTTTGTCCAAGACTTGCATCGATAGTCATAATTGATTTTAAATGAAATTCTGGAAATCGATCTTTTACTACTCGTGCCATTTTTTCCAGTTCATTCATTAGATTCTTATATGTATGTAAGCGTCCTGCTGTATCAACTATAACAAGATCAGAATTTTCAGATTTGGCTGACTCTAACCCATCGAATAAAACGGAAGAGGGATCTTGAGAATTTTCATTACAGATCAAACGAATATTTAACCGTTTGCTCCACTGTTGGATCTGAGCTACTGCCGCTGCCCGATATGTATCGGCCGCAACTAATAACACCTTTCTACCCTGTGCCTTATAATAATGAGCTAGCTTTGCTGCTGTAGTAGTTTTTCCTGTCCCATTCACTCCCACCACTAACAAAACAGAAGGTGACGTCAGTGTAAATTGATAATCATTTTCAAGTAACTGATTTAGATAATGGGCTATTTCATCAATAAAATGATCCTTTGAATGGTTCTGTACAATTTCCAATATATTTTCTACAGTTTTAATGCCAAGGTCAGCAGCCAGCAATGTCTCCTCCAAATGTTCTAAAGACTGAGGACTAACCTTCTCTTTAACCAACTGTTTAAAGGCATTGGACACACGCTCTCTGGATCTACGCAAGGCATTAAACAATTTGCCAATAAATGCCATATTATTTCTTTTCAGAGGCTTGACGGAAGGACTTAATGTATTTTATAAAACTAATCGTCAACAGAGCAGTTGCAATATATAATGTAAAATTTGGGAGCCAGTCTAATGGTTCAATGGTGTAGATGTGCAAAACAATTGATAATGTTGTAATACCGGCTGCCCATTTACCATACCAATTTGAATGCAAAATGTATGAACGCAGATTCAAATAATAAATTGCCGGCAGTGCAATTGCAATATATCGTGCCAGAAAAAACCAATAAAACCACGCTGGAAATAGTCCTTCCAATACCAAGTAAGATGCTACAACTAAAATGACTACAAAATCCGCAATGGGATCCAACCATTTACCGAAATGAGTGACCTCCTGAGCACGTCGTGCGACATATCCATCTAAAGAATCAGAAAGCACCGCAATAATGATTAGTATAAATGATAAATTCCAGTTTTCCGCTCTCAAGCAGTATATAATAGGAATAGCCATCAACGCACGTAACAGACTAATCACATTTGCTAGCGTGATAATTCGAGTAGGATCCATGAATTGTGTTGGTGTTCTATTCATTACTATGAAAGATTTCTTCCCGAGAAATATATTTATTCTGAACTAGATCAAAAACACGATCACAAAAAGTATAAATGAAATCAGTGTCATGAGATATGATCAACAAATATTTATTGTTTGCTATTAGCTTTAAATGACGGCTCAAATTTAATACTTGATCACGACCCAGACCATAAGTTGGCTCATCCAATACCAAAAGGTCATATTTACAATTCGTAAATAAGATCATTAATGCCAAACGTAGTGTAGACCATGGAATTTGAAGTGCATTATAATTCTTTATCCGATCCCACTCAATCTGGAAATGATGGAGGTTTTTAATTGCATGGTTGACTTTCAATGGGTCTAGTTTTTCTGCATCTATCAAGCGCTGAACAAAATTATTCAATGAGTATGCTGAAATCATTTTTTCAGGAAACTGTTCTAAATACGCAACAGAAACATCCTTACCCTTTATTGACAAAGATGTAGTCCCAGATTGAGGTAATTCAATTTCAAGAAGTATTTTTGCCAATGTTGTTTTTCCAGATCCGTTGGAACCGGTGATCCCCAGTGCACGAAAATCGACAAAAGTTTGATCAAAAGAATTAAATATTTTTTTCTCCCTATCATAGTTGAATGATACCTGATCAAATGTAATATTCAGAAAATTCTCATTATTGTTAAATACAATTTTCTCTGCTGGCGGCTTTTCAGATTGCCATGGAATCAAAGTATCTAATGAAAGTTCCCAAGCAGTGTCGCCGAATTTTACATCTCTATAATCGCTAGTCATCCACATAACTATACAATTTTTATTCTGAATTTTATCTTTAATATAGTTCACCACTTTTGCCTTCCAGTCATCGCTCAAAAATGACAACCCATCATCAATTAATACAACCGTTGGATCTATACTGAATGCAGTTAGGATATTCAGCATCTCCTTCTCGCCCCCACTCAAAGTGGCAGGGTGACGTGAAATATCGCAATTAAAAAACATGGAAGATTCTATTTCATTTCGTTTTTTATTAATAACATTTTGATCATTTTCATTACATTCTACAGAAAACAACATCTCTCCTTTAATCGTAGAACTAACTATCTGAGTATCAGGATTCTGAAAAATCTTTTGTACATCATTTGCCCCTTTTATAGATGATATGACAAAATTTTCACTTTTGCTTTTAGAACTAGTTAGTTGTCTTAGGAAGTTGGACTTACCGACACCGCTTTCTCCATAAATAACGTGTAATCCTTTGTTAAATGCTAATGATGTTTCAAATTTAAATTTTGGGAAATTAATGTTAAACGATAATGAATTAGTCACGGATAATACCTCGTACAACTCGTGTGGCTGATCCTAAATTCTTATGTATTACATCGGTTGCAGCATAACTACATTTTAGTAAATAATGCTTATTCGAAAGAAGTTTATCCATAATTTCACTAAATTCTTTATCATTATTTACTTCAAAGCCTCCCCCAGAATTGATTAGTTCACCAGTGGCATGAAATTCTTTATTCCGTGGACCAAAAATTACAGGCAAGCGAGCAATAGCAGGTTCCATTGTATTGTGAACGCCCGTTGAGAATCCTCCACCTATATATGCAATCTGCCCTTGCCAATATAATCGTGCCAAAATACCTACAACTGATACAATGACAACTTTGGCATTTGGTAGTTCAATTGTTTTTTTCTTTAGTTGTTCGCATGCAAATCCATGATGTGTAAAAAATGATTCTGCTTTTCTAACATTAGCTTTATTTGGTTCATGAGGAACCCAAACCAATTTTACATCATCATATTTTGTTAAGATATCAACAAACGTATCTAGGATAATCTGTTCATCTTCTTGATGAAGGCTGCCTGCTATAATCCTTTTGTCACGTTCCAAAACATGCTCAGTGTGTGAAACTGTGAATTCATCTGCTTTGGCTTTCACTTGGTCATATCGGGGATTCCCTAGAATACGTAACAAAGGTTTATCCTCACCTTTTACTAATTTTTGTACAAGAACATAATCGTATTTGTCTACTGTGTAGATTGTTTTGAAAGCACTATATACTGTCCTATAGAATTGCTTAATGATTGGTTTTAATTTTTTGGTTTTATGTACAAATCGTGCCCCAAATAATGTAGTGTGGATCTTACGATTATTGGCCGACCAGATCAGATTAGGCCAAATATCATAAGCAGCAAATATTAGTTTTTTGGGTTTAACTAAGTTTAGTGCTTTACGGATGGTCCAGGGAAAATCAAAAGGCAAAAATATCTTACAATCAATATGGTCGTCTAATACATTATTAAAACCAGAGGGCGAGAAAAAGCTGACTACAACCTGAGAATTGGGTTCTATTTCCTTCAAACCTGCTAGCACTGGTCTTATTTGTTCGTACTCACCAAAAGAAGCAGCATGGAACCAGTAAGTTAATCTTCCGGGATGACGATTCTCATTAAACCCTTTCAAAGTGGTGATAGAATTCATCCGACCTTCGAAACCTTTCCTAATCTTACTATTAAAAATTGCCGCAAATAGTGTTATTACCATCAAAATAGGATGCAAGAAAAAATTGTAAAAAAGTTTAGCAAAATAGATCATCGTGCTAAAATTCTATCAATGCTACATAATACATCATCAGTTGAAATGGATGTCATACAATACTGTTCTTTTCTGTAGCATGGCAATTTTCCATTTTGGGAACACGGCCTGCACCATAGCTCTTTATTTTCTAATGTTTCTGAATCAGCTAAACTTGTACCACCACCCGTTTCGACTGAAGTAGGTCCCATAATCATTACAACTGGCACATTTAATGCTTCTGCCGCATGGACCATACCTGTATCACTTCCGATTACTAATTGGGCATTTGCTATAATTGACAGGGAAGTTCGAAGATCTGTTTGTCCTTTCAAGTTTAACACATTGTCATTTTCTACGTTGATCTCATCGCATACCGTATCATTCTCTCCTCCTAGTATCACAATAGATTTATTTTGATGGTTTGTTAAATTTTTAATTATATCCCTGTATTTAGATCTTGTCCATACCTTTCTTTGCCATGCGGCTCCAGGTATTATAACGATAAGTTCACGATCAATATCAACTCTACTGAAAATGCCCTGGGCTCGTTTCTTTTCTTGATCCGTAACAGTCAAACTTGTTGCTGGCACGACATTTTCTTTACCTAAAAACGGCCACAAATGTTTGTGAAACAATGATCGCTGGTTGAAACCATCAGTGAAATTATTTTTGTGAAATTGAAATAATTTAAATCGGTCCCATCTTGGTTTTTTATATACACACACTTTATCCTTATTGATCGCTTTTCTCATAATCTTTGTTCGTATGGAATTGTGCAGGTCAATGACCAGATCGTATGCTTTATTTATCTCTTTTCCAAGATATATCAATGTAATAATCGACTCATTTTTATTTATTTTAACGACCCTGTTAATATGATGATGACCTTCAACTAATTGAGAATAATGACTTAACGTCATAAAGTCCAAACGAGCATTCGGAAATCGATCTCGGATGCTTTTCAAAGGTGATGTAGCTTGAACAATATCACCAATCGAGCTAAGTCGCTGGACCAGAATGGTCCGTGGATCTGACATGATGTTAGTAAGTGCGCTGTGTGTTAAACGCCACTAGATCCGCTAATGAATCTTTGTATGCTGAATCGGGGTAAATTTTAATGGCATTCATTGCTTTTGAACTAAACTCATCAATTTTTGTAGTTGCATATGTAAACCCACCCGTTTGATGAATTATATTTTTTAAATCATCTACATCTTCTTTACTCTTGTGTTTTTTGCGCAAAATATGTTTGACCCGTTTGGTAGCAGATTTAGTTGAGTGTGTATAGGAATGGATAAGTGGTAGGGTAATCATATTGCGCTTTACATCAGAAGCAAGATCCTTGCCCGTACTGCCTGCATTGCCTAACAGGTCAAAAAGATCATCTTTTATTTGGAAAGCCATACCTAAATTTTTTCCAAACGATGACAGATTCACCCTGTCTTGTTCTTCACTAGATGCCGTTATTGCACCGATCTCACAGCTCGTCGAAATAAGCGATGCAGTCTTCTGATAAATCATCTCATAATAAACGTCTTCCGTCATACTCTTTGAAAGACTTTTTTCAATCTGAAGGATCTCCCCCGCACTTAATTTTTCTGCGGTCAAAGATAGCAACTCTAATGCATCATAATCCTTTAACCGAATCAAGTTGATCAACACTTTACTCAAAAGAAAATCCCCCATTAAGACGGCTACCTTATTTTTCCATATCCGGTTCAAAGCTAAAAATCCGCGACGTTTATCTGCCTCATCTACAACATCGTCATGAATCAATGTGGCAACGTGTAGCAGTTCAACCATAGCGGCGGCCTGATAACTTTGCAACGTAGGTTTACCAGTGACACGTGCAGATAAGATTGTCAGAATAGGGCGAATATTTTTTCCTTTATGACGCATCAGATATTTTCCGATAGTATTGACCAAACGGACTTCAGACTTCAATGCTTCTTTGAATTCATTCTCAAAAATCTTGAGGTCCTCAAAAATAGGCGCTGTGATGTGTTTTAGTGTTTTGAATTTTTCCTTCATAACTATGAATTGGACTTTCCTTTATTAACCATCCAACTTACTCCAATACTGATTTCATATAAAAGAATAAGTGGAACCGACATAAGCATGAGACTGATGGGATCTGGAGGTGTAATCAACGCCGACAGAATAAAAATTACTAACAAGGCATGTCGACGATAATGCCTCATAAATGGCGGCGTTAATAACCCGATTAAAGATAGGATAAATACAATGACAGGTAATTCAAAAATAAGCCCACTTCCCAGCATGAGCCATGTGATAAAATTAAAATAATAGTTGATCGAATAATTGTTCTGCACATCAGCTGTGGTTAATGATGAAAAAAACTGTAACGAGAATGGTATCATAACCTGAAAGGCAAACACAACACCTATGATAAAAGCAATATAGCTGAATATAACCAATGGCCACATATACTGCTTTTCTTTTGAATAGAGTCCCGGTCCTATAAATTTTACAAATTGAAACGTAATCACAGGCAAAGATAAAATAAATCCACCAACTATCGCCAATCCCCATTTGATCATAAACATTCCTTGTACCGTCAATACTTGCAGATTCATTGCAGATTCAACATTTTCAGTTGGAGCGATCAAAAGATCCATAATTTCATCAATGAAAAGAAATGATATCAATCCCCCCAAAATGATTGCTCCCAATGATTTGATCAATCTCCAACGTAATTCCTCAAGATGGTCTAAAAATGGCATATCTTTTTTATTCATTTTTCAATAAGTCTCGATATATCTGATACGGCGAATCTTTTATTGAATTGATAGAAAAAGTCTTTTCATCCAATGCAGTTATTTTTTCTGAAGTCCAAAAATCATTTAAAAGCTTTTCTCGAATTAATCCCCTGACACGATCTCTATGGCGCTCCAATTTTTTTTCATTTATATCACCATTTTCACTCATTGTAGAAAGATGATCATTTATCCCTTTGAACAAATTGCTTATCCCGGTTCCATCGCTGGCTATAGTATTGAACACAGGAGGTTTCAATTTGTCTTCACGGCTAGTAGTATTTAGTATATTTTGAAGTAATTCGGCTAATCGACTGGCGCCATCTCTGTCAGCTTTATTTACGATGAAAAGGTCTGCAATTTCTATGAGTCCAGCTTTCATGAGTTGGATCTCATCTCCAGATTCAGGAACCAACACAACAATAGTTAAATCTACTGCTTTAGCCACATCGTGTTCCCCCTGGCCTACACCAACCGTTTCAATAATAACCACATCTTTTCCACTTGCCGCCAATACGTCACCCACATCCTGTGCCTTTCTTGACAAACCACCTAAATCGCCTTGGGAGCCCATACTTCTAATAAATACATTTTCTTCCCACATATACTGGTTCATACGTACTCTGTCTCCTAAAAGTGCACCACCGGTGAACGGACTGGTAGGGTCCACTGCAACTACACCAACAGATTGATCATTATCCAGAAATTGTTGAATTAATCTATCTGTCAATGTACTCTTTCCGGCTCCAGGTGGACCTGTAATTCCAATGCGTAAGGCATCCGTGGAATGCTTATTTAATTCTATAAAAAAATCATCCGATAAAGTATTATCAAACTCGACTTGACTGATCGCACGAGACAGTGCACGGTGATCGTTGGCAATTATGCCTTCGATATTTTTATTTTCCATGAGTTAAAATTTAAGGATTTACGCGAATGCCCGGCAAAAGGCTGTGTAATCGAAAATGGTTAAATTTCTTCCTTTTCTTTCTACAAGTCCTTTATCTTCCAAAATGGATAGGGTCCGAGAAACCGTTTCTCTGGAAGTTCCAGCCATATTTGCTATATCCTGCTGGTAGGGGAAATTGGGAATGTTCACATTACCATTTTTAATCTTTCCCAATTCTTCTGATAGACGAACCAATGTCATACCAATTCGATGCTCAACATCACTTAAGGATAAACTTTCGATCTGTTGATCGCTTTTGCGTAACCGCCTAGCTAATTCCTCCAAAAGACTAATGGCGATCTTTGGATAGGTTTGCAAAATATCTATAAAATCATTTCTAGATAGGGTCAACACTTCTGATTCCTCAAGTGAAACGACATTTGCAGAACGACCTTCACCATCCAATAGTGACATCTCTCCAAAAAAATCACCCTCGCCCAGCATTGCCAAA
Source organism: uncultured bacterium (assembly GCA_964510385.1). GTDB lineage: Bacteria > Fidelibacterota > Marinisomatia > Marinisomatales > TCS55 > UBA2126. The sequence goes on along the minus strand of CAZECA010000006.1, from coordinate 12,016 downwards.
ATAACCTCCCTACCATCATCGCTCAACCGAGTGATTTTTACACTTCCCACTGCAATAACAAAAAAAGTTTCTCCCGTGGACTCTTCCAATAAAATCATCTGTCCTTTATCATAGGAACGTGAGACCATTTTTTCAGACATAGTTTGAATGTCTTTATTATTTAAATCATTAAATATGGGGACAGTGTGCAGAAGTTCAATCTTATCCATTCTTAAAAATACACGATTTTTATAGTTTTTCAAATTACGAATATTCGTAATTCTTTCATTGGGATTTAGAACGTTAATCAATAGTTTTTCAATTGATTTTTTCACTAAATAAGGAATTTTTATTTCATGGACAGACATCCACAACAAATCAAACGGGAAAGACAGGATTTAAAGCGTCGTGAGAAAAACATTGCTGACCTGTCTAAATTACGTAGTGCTATAAAGAATGTACTTGAATCATCCAAGCAGGATGAAGCAGAAGTTTTATACAAAAAGGCAGTCAGCATCATTGATAAAGCAGCAGGAAAAGGTTTAATCAAAAAAAATACTGCTGATCGACGCAAATCTCGAATTACACGTCATTTAAATTCGTTAGCATAAATAATAATTCAATCATATTGTAAAAACCCTCCAAAAAGGAGGGTTTTTATTTACTATAACATATAATTTTATTAATTATAAATAAATTTTATCCTTCGGACATCTGATAGTTTGGTGCTTCTTTCACGATCCGTACCTCATGAGGGTGATTTTCTTTAATTCCTGCTCCGGTTATTTGGACAAATTCAGCGTTTTCATGATAAGATTTAAGATCCTTAGCTCCACAATAACCCATAGAAGCACGTAAACCTCCTATAAGTTGGTGTATCGTATTTCGGACAGCACCACGGTAAGGCACGATTCCCTCTATACCTTCTGGTACAAGCTTTTTGGCTTCGGCTCCTTCTTGGAAATATCGGTCACCACTGCCCTCTTTCATTGCGCCCATAGATCCCATCCCACGATAGGCTTTGTATTGACGGCCCTCGTATAAAATGGACTCACCTGGGCTTTCATCCATACCCGCTAATAGACTGCCGAGCATTACAGATTCTGCTCCAGACGCGAGTGCTTTAGCCACATCGCCACTATAGCGAATTCCACCATCAGCAATAATAGGAATATCATTTTTTATTGCCTTGTCCGCACAATTCATAATTGCGGTTAATTGAGGTACCCCTACACCTGCAATAACCCGAGTTGTGCAGCTTGCTCCAGCACCAATTCCCACTTTTACACAATCCACACCTGCATCAATCAACGATTCCACTGCATCACCTGTTGCCACATTTCCAGCGATAAGAGAGACATTAGTTCCTAAACTTTTCTTGATCTGCTTTACCTTATCCAACACTCCAGCAGAATGTCCATGAGCTGTATCAATAATGATTACATCAACAGCAGCACCAGCTAATGCCTCAGAACGATCGAGAGAATCCTCGCCTACTCCAACTGCAGCTGCTACACGTAAACGTCCATTTTTGTCCGTACAAGCATTAGGAAAATCTTCTTTTTTCTGTATATCTTTTACAGTAATCAATCCAGCCAGCTTTTCATTCTCGTCCACCACCAAAAGTTTTTCAATACGGTGCTCTTGAAGAATATCACGAGCTTTATCTAATGTGGTACCGATAGGAACTGTAATGAGTTTTTCTTTTGTCATACAATCCGAAACTTTCAAATCTAGGTTTGTTTCAAATCTTATATCCCTGTTAGTTAAAATACCAATTAGCTTATCTCCATCCAGCACCGGAAGACCGCTTACACGATAGTTAGACATAGCCTTCTTTGCTTCCCGTATAGATTTATCTTTATCCATGGTAACAGGATCAATGATCATTCCACTTTCAGAGCGTTTCACCCTATCTACCATACTAACTTGATCATCGATGGACAAATTTTTGTGGATCACACCAATGCCACCTTCTCTCGCTAATGCAATAGCCATCCTAATTTCTGTCACAGTATCCATTGCAGCGCTTAATAATGGGATATTCATAGTGATTGTTGGAGTTAGTCGTGTTTCTATATTTACCTCTCTTGGTAAAACAGAAGAATGTTGTGGTACAAGAAGTACATCATCAAATGTTAAAGCATGTTCAAAGGGTGGACGGTTTTTCAATGTTACTCCAATATTATAGATCGCGAAACTGATTGTACTATTTTATTTGAACGTATCAACTCAGCAATTATGAAAATATCTTTATGAAGAGGATGATCACCTTTTTTCAGATCAACATTACGTCTGACAAGATCCAAAATTTTCTTGGTACCTACTCCAGGAGTTTTCCCTTTATGGAATTTTATTGTGGCCGTTGAAGAAACAAGGATTTCTATGGCCAAAATTTGAAGAACATTCTCCATAATACGTAGACATTTTCTACCTGCCCATGGAGCCATGCTTACATGGTCCTCTTGTCCTGCTGAAGTTGAAATCGAATCCACTGATGCCGGATGCGCCAAGGCTTTATTTTCTGAAGCCAGTGATGCAGCAGTGACTTGCGCCAGCATGAATCCAGATTCTAATCCTGGATTGCTAGTAACAAACATAGGAATTGTATCATCAATACCTTTCATAAAATAGTGAATACGTCTTTCTGATATAGCACCAATTTCTGAAATTGATATAGATAGAGTATCTAGCGACTGTGCAACGGCTTCTGCATGAAAATGCCCTCCTGTTCTAATTTCAGTATCCGAAAAAATCAACGGATTATCACTAACACTGTTAGCTTCATTCTCAATGATTGTACGAACGTTTTGAAACAGCTCTCTGCTAGATCCGTGGACATGGGGCATGCATCGAAAACTATAAGCATCTTGAAGACGGTCGCAATCTGCATGAGAGTCCACAATCTCACTTTTACTTAGTGCTCTCCATACATTTCCAGCAGATGTCGATTGGCCTTTATGTTTTTTTAATGCATGAATCTTTTTTTCAAACACATTCCTGCTTGACAAACTAGCCTCCACAGATAAGGAACCTGAAAGATCAGCCGTCTTTAAAATGTTTTCAGCTTCTGATACTGCTTTGATTCCCAATGCTGTAGAGACCTGGGTTCCATTGATAATTGACAGACCTTCCTTTGCCTCCAGCACCAACGGAACTAAACCTGCTTCTTTGATTGCAACCATAGCAGGCATAACACGGTCTTGAAAATGAACGTCCCCCTCTCCTATCAATCCCAAAGCCAAGTGGGATAATGGAGCAAGATCTCCACTTGCTCCTACTGATCCTTGTCGAGGAATAATTGGTAAAATATCATGATTGATAAAATCTATCAATTGTTGTGCGACTTCATACCTAACGCCACTTACTCCTTTTGTAAAAGTTAAAAGCTTCAAGATCATTGTAACTCGAGTAATAGCATGGGCAAAAGGTTTTCCAACTCCAGAAGCGTGACTTCTGACCAAATTTAATTGAAGTCTTTTTTGATCAGATGCTGGAATAGAAACATTGCTTAATTTTCCAAAACCAGTATTCACTCCGTAAATATTGGTACCGTTGGCCAGTAATGTTTTTAAGTTTTTGTTAGAATTTTTAATGGATTTTTGTGCATCAGAAGAGAGACGAACTTTGCCAGGCTTGGCTAGAAATGGTGCCAGATCTTCTAATTGTAATGAACTGGTCGAAATGGTTAGGGTACCCATTAGGGAATTTATACGGAGAAATCAATACAATAAAATATCATTTATGAATTGTTAAATTACTTAACCATTTAAAGAATATAAAAAACGTGTCTAACATCGACTTTAAGAATAAAGCGGAACTCCATAAATATTATTCCACACACTGTTTTAATGAAGCTTGGACACTGATGGATAAAACGGACCGAACTACGCAGGAATCTGAAGATATGATCCATTATGCCATGGCGTCACTGTTTCATTGGTCCAAACGAAAAGATTGTACAGATAAACACAAAAGCATCGGCTCTTGGCAGATATCCCGTTGTTTTGTATTAATCGGTAATTTAGATAAAGGGGAACAATACGGTAAACTCTGTTTGAATTTCAGCAAAAAACAATCACCCTATTTTAAAGGGTATGCTCATGAAACATTAGCGAGAGTGTATCATTTAATGGATAAAACCGATCTTAAAAATAAACATTTGATTAAAGCCAATGAACTAAATGATCAGATAGAAAATGATGAAGAAAAACAATTACTTCTTAATGATTTAAAATCCATTATGTGATCAATTCTTCTGCATGATGAAATGTTTTCATCCGCACCGGTATTGTATCACTAAAAGCTGACCCATAGCGTTTATCCACTACCCGCTCATCCATTACAATAAATAATCCTTCGTCCTCGATAGTACGAATCAGCCTGCCAAACCCTTGTCGAAAACGAACTACTGCTTCAGGGACAGTGAATTCCATAAATGAATTCCTCCCTAAATTTTGAAGCATGTTACTATATGCCTGAACTTTCGGTTCCGTAGGCACCCTAAAAGGCAATTTGGTAATTATCAAGATTTCCAAAAGTTCTCGTGGTAGATCAACGCCTTCCCAAAAAGCATTTGTTCCAAATAAAATTCCATTCGGTGTTCGGTGCATTCCACGTAGCATGGCATAACGTGATGCTCCACCTATCTGCGCGAAGATAGGAAGCTTTCGCCCATTTGGTTTCTTTTGTAATTCATGGTAGGCCTGGTTTAATGCCTGCCTGGATGTAAATAACACCATTATCCGTTTTTGCTGCTCATGGTGGAGAGAATAAACAGTATCAGCAATTAAACTAGGATTTTGTCCATTCTTTCCGGCATACTGGTAGTACCTGACCTGATCTTCGTAAAAGAATGGGCTGTGAAATTCATTAGTGTGAACCAATTCATTTTCAATAAGTGACAAACCAGTACGATTTAAAAAATACTCAAAACTTTCCTCAACTCTGAGTGTGGCAGACGTAAGGATACAATGCTGAAAGGATTTAAAAAACGTTTTAGACATATCTTCAGCAATATCTATGGGGGCTGCATTGATAGTTAGCTGTAAATCCTTTTCCTTTCCCCTGCCATGCTTGAATTGACCTTGCTGCCAATAAACCCATCCGTTTTGCTGTTCGTGAGTCAATAATGCAATCTCTGTTTGCAGTGAGTCCATAGCTTCTGAGCTATGCTCAAATAATTGAATAATCTCACTAAATTTTTCTCTTTCAGGATCTATTGTATTTAATTGTTTGAGGATCCCTTCTATTGCTCGTTTTATTCCCGATAAAGATAACTCCAGTTCTTGAATCTGGCTGAACACTGAACCGTATCCCTCTTTCAGATTATTGATAATTACATATTGAACGTATTGGATCTCCTCATTGAAATGGTGCGCAATTGTATTGGATAGATCCTGAAAAAATGCCTTGCCATATTCTCTCGTAATTTTGCATCCATTTTCCAATTCATTAAAATATGAATTCAATTCAAGATTGTCATCAAAAGAGGTTTCTAACTTTTGTGTCCATCGAGCAGCACTAGGTGCATTTGGATCCACAATATCAAGGATCGCGTCGATTTTGAACCGATTCAGGCCAATAGTCATTTGATCATAAGCCACATCTACAAGGTTATGAGCTTCATCAACAATTATGGACTCAAATTCCGGCAATATTCCAGGGTTGGAAAAATTTGACATTAATAATGCATGATTCACAATTATCACCTGCGAATCTTGTATTGCGTGACGGATTGACCCAAAATAACACCCATCATTTGTATTACATATAGAAGTAGTACAATATCCTGGTTCACTTTGGATCAATTCTGCAACTTTAAATGGACGATATCCCCAGAAACCAGCACATTCAGATAGGTCTCCTGTTTGTGTTTCATGGAGCCATACAATAATTGAAAATAATGATTCAATTTCATCTTTCTTAAGCTGTTGACCTGCGTCTCTAATAAGCCAATTGAACCGCGTTAAACAAATATAGTTGCTTCGACCCTTCAAGATCATTGCATGAAGAGGAACATTCAGTGCCTCTGCTAATAATGGAAGATCTTTTCGAAATAATTGATCCTGAAGATGTTTTGTATGGCATGAGATAACTAGTGGAGGAGAATTACCCCCTTCAAATGCTTTTTGAAGTGCTGGAAACAGATAGGCCATTGATTTTCCCAGGCCCGTCCCCGCTTCAATTGCACAATAGTTCTGATCATCAAATAGTTTATCTCTTACAAATTCACTGTATTCCTGTTGGGAGTTTCTTTGCTCATAAGTATCCATGACAGTACTTAACTTGCCACCCTCGGCAAAAACATCAGATACCGTCATACTCAACAGATTGTCTTCTCCAGAAGTTGTAAAGATATTACTGTATAATTGCTTATCAATAAGTGAGCTGACAAGTCCATTCTTTAAGTCACCAGTCTTTTTCAGTGCATTACTCAAATTAATAAACAATGTCTTATTATGCATATCAACATTCTTGGAAACTGATAAAATCTTTGACGTAACCTCCAAAGGGTAACTGGCAGCTTCATGGATTAAGTGTTGAAAAATGATTCCTGTGTTTTCAGTATCCGCTTCCGCCCGATGTGCTCCTATTGCAGACAAATTGAAATATTCAGAAATTGAGCTCAGACTGTGAGTTGGATGAAAAAACATGTAAGTCCTAGACAATTGAAGAGTGTCATATAATTGATGCTCGACAACAGGTTTATTGTAACGCTCACAAATTGAATTTAAGAAACTGATATCAAAAGATATATTGTGAGCCACTAAAGGGTGACCTTCTAAGAAATCCAAGATATCATCAATAATATTTTCTTCTTTTGGAGCATTAGACACCATTGCATTTGATATACCTGTAATATCTGTAATGAATGGATCAATTTGACGATCTGGATTGACGAGTGTTACAAACCGGTCCACAGCTTCCCCAGCTTCAAATTTAATTGCAGCAATTTCGATTATTCGATCATTTTCAAGACTTAAGCCTGTAGTCTCAAAATCGAAAGCAATATATGTGGAAAGGTCAAGCTCTCGAAGAAGTTCAGGAGTGGTCATTAGATCCCGGCAAAAACACGTGCAACATCAATGAGAAGGGAGGGTTTTTTTCTAACAGCAGCTGAAAATAATTTCATAAGAGTTCTGCTATCCTCTGGGATTGATACTACCGCATGGGCTATAGAATTCAAATCTTTATTATCCAATCTATACAAACTCTCTTTTATTCTATAAAACCTCTCATGGTTTTTGCCGCCAATTTTATGCCATGTCTTTTCATAAGATTGAAGATTTTTTTTCCCTGGGCCCCCATTATGTAAGGCCTTGACGGCAGCCTCTGCAGCTAGAAGCCCACTACGCATTCCAGGAGTTATACCGCCTCCGGTTAAGGGGTTGCATGCATGCGCAGCGTCACCCACAAGCATGATTCCATCCCCAACTAATTCTTTAGCAGTCTTGGCCACAGGGATACCACCTACTACGGTAGTGAGGACTGAAGCTTGGGGGTATTTCTCTTCCAAAAATTCATCTAAGTAATTTTTTGATGACTTACCATTTTTTGCGTAATAGCCAGAAATTCCGAGACCAATATTCGCTCTATTTTTACCTTTTGGAAATACCCATAGATATCCACCAGGAGCACGTTCTCTCGAAACATAAAAATCAAACACATTGTCCTCACACTCTATTCCCGTTACAGTTTTCTGAATACCGCTCTCAATGTCTTTGAGTTTCAAGACTGTCTTTAAGCCAGCCCATCTTCCTACTCTACTTTCAATCCCATCAGCACCAACAACAATTTTGGATCTTATTTCAAAACGTTCTCCAAGGTGAACACCTTTAACACCAACAACCTGATCATCTTCAATGATTAAATCATCCACATAGGCTTTTGTTACTATCTTAGCTCCTTCATTGGCAGCATATTGAGCAAGATCATAGTCAAAAATACGCCTATCTAAAATATATCCTTTTTCCTGCATCTCGAATTCAATCTCTGTATCATCGGGAGCTATCAAACGTATACGATCTATTGTTGTAGCCAGCCACCTAGGATCAGGTTCAAAAAATAGACGTAAACCAGGATCACTTGTAGCTTCTCCACAGCGAACTGGCATGCCAATATCCCTGTCCTTTTCCAGTAATAATACAGATAGTCCTCCTTGGGCTGCAATACGGGCGAAAGTAGAACCGGCCGGTCCGCCACCTACAACAATGCAATCAAATTCTGTGTGGTCTTTCCACATTTCAGATGGCTACTTTTGTGGATTTTTTATAGTCAGTTTGGCTTAAAACATCAATAGGGCAAACATAAACACAAAGGTCACAATCGATACAAACCACTTCATCTATTAAAATATCAGCTTCTTTTACTTCAATACAATCAACCGGGCAAACTCCTACACAACATCCACAAAAATCACATTTATTATCTTCTATTTTAATCATGATCCACCGCAAATGTCGGATAAACGATCTGATATCTAAAGTAGTGATAGGTTCTCAAAACAAAAAACAATATAGAACTGGGTATCAAGACCCAGGGAAGCCTGACTGAAACGAACATTAAACAGATAAATAAAGGATAGGTTCTGCATCGTTCAATATGACGTTTGTGCTCCGGAAAAATGATCGCAATCAAATAAAATGGTGCGACCACAGCTGATGCTGTACTTATAACAGGATCTTCAAACAAGATACCCAGAGCCACTCCCAATAATGATAAAATAAAACTGATAAAAATAAAGGATTTTCCTGGCTTATATCCATTTTCCGGAATTGAATCTATAGAGATTTGAAATCCAAGAAGCACAGCAAAATATGAACATAAATAAGGTATAAATGACTTTAGCGCAATCATCAATTCACCCTGAAATACGTTTAGCCATCCCCACCCTGTAAAGAACAACATTAATATCATAATACAATGATTTAGTAATGTCGAAATATTAAGATTTAATTTTGTAAAAAATATTTTCTCTTGACCAATGACCCATGTCATTATTCCAGCGACGACTATCATTGTAATGGTCCCGTTCCAAGCCAGTGACATATCCCAGTAACTAAAGCGATCAACTATTTGCTGTTGCGCACTGGTTCCCGAGGTCATCATGATCCAGATTGCAAACCAGGTAAAGGGCTTTAATGACATCAACACATCCATTTTTTTGGATTGGTTTGCTAGGGTCTTATATAGATGTGACTCAGGTTTAATAAATCGGGCAATGATCATTGTATTAACTTGATCCCAAATGCTACGTCCAAAACCTCATTCAAGATAATAAATCCAACTACAGTTGCAGCTATTCCCATTAGCACAATAATCAACTCTTTGGAAATAATTGATCTATCCATACCGGATCGTAGTTCTGATAGGAAATTTTCAACTCCCCATTTTTTCAAAACAAAAATAGCTGTCAGCATACCTCCTATTGGTAGCATATATTTAGATGATAAATGATCCATAAAATCAAAAAATGGCATCCCCAAAAACTTAGTAATATTTATTCCACCTCCATAAGAGAGTGAACAGAAGATTCCGACAACTGTAATTACTGATCCAAATTGAATTGTTGCTTTTTTACGGGACCACCCTTTCTGATCAATAAAGTATGCAGTAACTACTTCGAGAATGGAGATGGCAGAAGTCAGTGCAGCCATAAATAATAACACGAAAAATAATGTTCCCCAAATTGTGCCTCCAACCAATTGAGGAAACACAGATGGAAGAATAAAAAATATCAGTCCAGGTCCCCCGGCGGGATCTGCATTCATGGCAAATACAGTAGTAAAAATTGCAATGCCTGCTAACATAGCAATAGCTGTATCCAATACAATGACCCACAATGCAGAATTAAGCAAATTTTGTTTTGGATTCAAATAGCTCCCGTAGGTTACCATGGTACCCATGCCCAGGCTTAATGTGAAAAATGAATGACCCAACGCTAACACAATACTGGATGCAGTCAAATCTTCAAATTTGGGTTTGAATAAAAATGTCAATCCATCTACACCGTTAGGTAAGGTCAGACCCCTGATTGCCAAAACAACCAACAATCCAATTATAAGGGGCATCATTATTTTAGACCATTTTTCGATACCCTGTTTTACACCGTTGATGATTACATAAATACAAAGGAGCATAAAAATGACCTGATAAATTATCGGACTCCATGTAGATGAGATGAATGTTCCAAAAATTGATTCTGCTTGAGAAGGATTGCCCGTTAATCCTTCAAATCCTCCTGTAATAGATAAAATGATATATTTAAGAATCCAACCGCCAACGACACCATAAAAGGATAAGATCACAAAAGCAGAAGCAACTCCCAGAAATCCAACCCATTTCCAGTTGGACTTGGGAGCGATGGTCTCGAATGCGCCCACAGGACTTAATTGGGTCTTACGTCCAATTACTAATTCCGCGATAACTATAGAGAGCCCGACCACCAAGATGCATATCAGATAAACAATTGTGAATGCAGCACCTCCATTCTGACCGGCCATATGTGGATATTTCCAAATGTTTCCAATACCCACAGCCGAACCGGTAGCGGCCAAGATAAAGCCAAGTTTAGATCCCCATTGTTCCCGTTGAATACTCATTCTTCCTCTTTCATTTCAGTTAATTCAATATTGTCTTCCATAACATCATTAAATGGATTTAGATGAGCATCGACCATCCCATCCAGTATGCCGTAGACATAAACAAAAAATATCCACCAAGCATACTTGTTCCGTTTGTCAAGATAACGATGTTTGGGTAACGTATAATTGTCATTCTCATAATTTTCATAGATCTCACGGTTCGTATGCCAGGAATAAACTGCTGCAGCTTCAAGTGATATTATCAAGGCACCTTTCAGCCATTTCCCGTTGTAAAACTGACCACCACCTGGAAACATCATTCCATATAGAGCTGCTTTCTGTGAGGATCTTGAGTTCAATGAATCTTCCTGTTGAGAGAATAAAACAGAACAAAAAATGATCAGAATGATAAAATGTTTCATTCATTCAACGTTGCGATACATTCAATTTCGACATCTGCACCAGCTGGTAGTCCAGTGACCTCTACCAATGATCTGGCTGGAGCAGAACTTTCCTCGATCCTGCTGTTGAATACTTCATTCACCTCTGCGTATCGGTTCATACTCGTCAAAAACACTGTAAATTTCACCACACGTGAGAGATCTGATCCGCTAGCTTTCAGAATCTGTTCCAAATTATTGAAGACTTGATTGACCTGCTCCTTAAATGATCCATCAATTAATTGTCCAGTTTCAGGATCGATTGGAATCTGACCTGCAGTAAAGATAAAACCATTACTCACAACACCTTGATTATAAGAGCCTATAGGTAAAGGTGCTTTATCTGTTTTGATTATTTTTCTACTCATTTTACCTCAATCAATAAAGCACATAGTGGCGAGACCAATGTGTTCATCCTGTTCCCGTATTCCATCGGTATCAATCTTACGCAAAACGAATTCACCGACTGCGGCAACTTCCGCTTCAAACAAGTGTCCTCCCTTTGCATTTAAATCGTGATCGCTGATAGTAATATGGGCATGAATAAAAGGTTCTCCATCTTTTAGTAACACATTTCCCTGGTAAGAGGTTAGTTCCCAAATGTCTTCTAGATTGTGAATGATATATTTTTTATTCTCAAGATCATATGCCCCCAGTTCAATCTGGCGTATTGCACCGATACCAGAGATTTGAGCATTTTGAATATTGTGATCCTTGCAAAATTGTGTCAATGTTTTCATGATCTGTTCATTTTGCTGTACATAAATAATGTAAGTATTTCCATTCTGCTTGTATTGCATACTATCCTTTCAAGGCTTTCTCAATAATATCTTTGGCAGCAGTCAAAGCATCTTTCAGTTTATTTGTATCTTTACCTCCAGCTGTAGCTAAATGGGGTCTTCCTCCACCTCCGCCACCCATGATTGCTCCTATAGATTTGGCCAGATCTGGGGCCAAGATACCATTGTCAATAAGGTTCTTTGTCACGACCACTACTAAAGCTGGCTTTTC
>CAZECA010000005.1:60896-65469 GCA_964510385.1 uncultured bacterium | reverse complement strand
CGTGAAGGTGGCCGGACTGTCGGCGCAGGTGTTGTAACGGAGATAGTTGAGTAAGCTATGGCTGGTAACAGCAAACGAGATATCATTCAGATCGAAAGTACTGCTGGTACTGGGTATCGTTATACTATCACAAAAAGCAGGCGCAAACATCCGGATCGCGTAGAATATAAGAAATATGATCCAGTTGTTCGTAAGCATGTGATATTTAAAGAAACGAAATAACCTGGATAATGAATGATTTGTTCAATCAAGCATAGGAGTGTAGCTCAACTGGTAGAGCACCGGTCTCCAAAACCGGGGGTTGAGGGTTCAAGTCCTTCCACTCCTGCATAGAAGATGAATTAATAAAATAGAATGATCAAAAAGGCGCGACAGTTTTTTACAGACGTTCAATTTGAAATGGGAAAGGTTTCCTGGCCCACATGGGATGAATTGAAAGGTTCAACTTATGTTGTCATAGCCGTTTCTCTATTGATCGGACTATTTCTTTTCTTCATAGATATTATTCTTTCAAGAGTCATGAATGTGATCATTTAATCATGGAATGGTATACGCTCAGGGTAATCTCCGGTAAGGAGAGAAAGATACGTGAGACTATTTTGTATGAAGTGTCTACGAACAATGTGGAAGAATCTGTGACGGATATATTGGTGCCTTCTGAAAATATTATTGAAATGAAAGATGGAAAAAAGAAAGTACGAAATAGAGTTTTTTTCCCGGGGTATCTCTTGGTAAAGATGGATATGAATAAGGAAACGCGTTATCTTGTTGAGAATGTGAATGGTGTCATGAGTTTTGTAGGTCCTCAAGGAAAACCGCAACCCGTTAAATCAGATGAGATCAATCGTATAATTGGTGTAGTGGAAAGTGGAGATGCCAGAGAAGTGGTGAAGACACTGTACCGTGTTGGGGATCATGTGAAGGTTACCGATGGTCCTTTTGTTGAGTTTAGCGGTTATGTCCAAGAGGTTAATGAAGAAAAACAAAAATTGAAAGTTTCAGTAAGTATTTTTGGACGTCCCACTCCTGTGGAACTGAATTATTTACAAGTGGAACTTGAAAAATAGGATTTATTAGTTATGGCAAAGCAAGAAATCGGATTTATCAAATTGCAAATTCAGGCAGGGCAAGCTAACCCTGCGCCACCGGTTGGACCTGCTTTAGGGCAGCATGGCGTTAATATCATGGAGTTTTGTAAGGCATTCAATGCCGCCACACAGGATCAACCCGGAATGGTTATACCAGTTGAGATTACTGTATACGCGGATCGCAGTTTCACTTTTATAACTAAAACCCCGCCTGCAGCTGTATTATTAAAAAAAGCTGCCAAGGTAGATAAAGGGTCCGGTGAGCCAAACCGGGAAAAGGTTGGAAAAGTATCGGAAAATGATTTAAAAGAAATCGCTGAGATCAAAATGGAAGATCTCAACGCGAATACTATTGACCAGGCGAAAGAAATGATTAGAGGTACAGCCAGAAGCATGGGATTAGAGGTAAGCTAATTATGTTAAAGTCTAAGCAGCGCAAAGCAATAGATGAGCGGATTGATCGTGCTATTGAATATTCACTGGAGGATGCGGTAAATATGGTGAATGATCTGAAATTTGCACAATTTGATGAAATGGTTGATGTGGCCATCAATCTAGGTGTTGATCCACGTCATGCTGAGGAAAATATTCGCTTGACTACGAGTCTGCCTAACGGAACAGGAAAAGAGGTGACTATTCTTGTATTGACCCGCGGACCGAAAGAAAAAGAAGCGCTAGAGGCCGGGGCAGATTTTGTTGGAAACGATGATTATTTGGAAAAGATTAAAGGTGGATGGGCTGAAATTGATAAGATTGTAGCTACACCGGATATGATGGCTGACCTTGGTAAGTTGGGCAAGATATTGGGGCCCAAAGGATTGATGCCCAATCCAAAAAGTGGAACTGTTACAATGGATGTTGGGAAAGCTGTAACGGAGTTAAAAGCTGGAAAAGTAGAGCTTCGTGTGGATAAGAATGGGATTATTCATACAATATGCGGTAAAACATCATTTGACAACGAAAAATTAGTTGAAAATGTTCGGACGATTTATGATACAGTCATTAAAGCAAGGCCGGCATCTGTAAAAGGAACATATTTTAAAAAAATGACACTGTCCTCAACAATGGGGCCTGGAGTCAAAGTAGATTTAGCAACCATAAGGTAATACCATGCCAAGTTCAAAAAATATTGATGCAGTCGCAGAACTAACTGAAAAGCTTAACAAAGCCAAGGCAGTCTATTTTACGGATTATCTTGGTCTTGATGTGGGGAGTATCACTGATTTAAGAAGTCAATTCTTCCAAGCGGACGTAGAATACTCTGTAGCTAAAAATACTCTTTTAAAATTAGCTGCAAATGAAAATAAGATTGAAGGTCTTGAAGAAATATTAAATGGCCCAACGGCAATTGCTATTTCATACGATGAGCCTACAAGTCCAGCCAAGGTCATCAAAGCTTTTTCAAAAGAACATGACAAGCCGGAAGTAAAGGGAATCCTTTTTGAAGGGGATATACTTGCCGGTTCAGAGTTCAAGCGTCTTGCAGATTTGCCAAGCAAAACAGAATTGCTCTCAACATTAGCGGCATTATTACAAAGTCCGATGGTAAAGTTGGCAAACACTTTAAATGCCCCAATGATGAATGTGGCAAATGCATTGAACAATTTAAAAGAACAAAAAACTTAATATTAATAAAGGAGTAATAAACATGGCTGAAGTTAAAAGAGCTGATGTATTGAGTTATCTTGAATCTGCTAACATGGTCGAAATATCAGAATTAATCTCTGATATCGAAGAAAAATTTGGTGTAACCGCTGCTGCGCCAGTCGCAGCAGTTGCAGCTGCTCCAGCGGCAGGTGATGCAGTTGCAGCCGAAGAAAAAGATGCATTCGACGTTGTTATCGCAGAGGCTGGCCAATCTAAGATCAATGTTATTAAGGTTGTACGTGCTGTGACAGATCTTGGGTTGAAAGAAGCCAAGGAACTGGTTGATTCAGCGCCAAAAGCTATTAAAGAAGGTGTCGCAAAAGCAGAAGCAGATGAATTAAAAGCCAAGCTTGAAGAAGCAGGCGCAACTGTCGAATTGAAATAGTTCGATTTTAGATCTTAATAATATCATCTATCCTTCAATCTTAAAATAAGGAGGCTTAATTGGTGGCCACTAATAAACGTACATCCTTTTCACAAATAAAATCTTTTGTGGATATGCCGGATCTACTTTCATTACAAAAAGATTCATTTCAGGACTTTTTACAGGAGCATGCTGCTGAAGATGAGCGTGAGCTGATAGGATTAGAGGGTGTCTTTCAAAATGTCTTTCCCCTTGAAGATACACATCGCAACTACGTACTCGAATACAGCAATTACTTTTTAGGTTTGCCGAAATATACTCCGGAAGAATGTATAGATCGGGGTGTTACCTATTCAGTCCCTTTAAAAGTTCGTCTTGTTCTTCATATTACAGATGAAGAGGATAAAAACAAATATGCTCAAAGCATAGAACAAGAGGTATATTTCGGAAATATTCCGTATATGACCGATAAGGGAACATTTGTCATCAATGGTGCCGAACGTGTGATTGTTTCTCAGTTGCAGCGTTCTCCAGGCGTGTTTTTTGATGAAAATACTCATCCAAATGGCACCAAGCTGTTCCAGGCTCGCATAATTCCATTTCGCGGTTCATGGGTAGATTTTACAACCGATATCAATGACTGTTTGTTCGCCATTATAGATCGGCGTAGAAAATTTCCTGTTACCATGCTATTGAGAGCGCTTGGGTATTCTACAAATCGTGACATCTTTGAAGCATTTGGATCAGTTTCATCATACGGATTATCTGATAAAAATATTGAAAAAGCATTCGGCCATACTATAGTGGAAGACATTGTTGATGAGTTAACGGGTGAGATCTTTTATGAAGGTGGTACTGAAATTAACCAGGAAGTGGTTGACACGCTAAAAGAAGCTGGTGTGAAATCAATAGATGTGGTGGATGGAAATAAAAGTTTCTCCTCATTACTCCTTTTAAATACGATGGAGAAAGATCCTACATCAAATACAGAGCAAGCATTAAGCGTTGTGTATCAATTGCTCCGTTCAGGTGATCCACCAAACCTTGAAACAGCTCAAAAGTTCATAGAGCGCATGTTCTTCAGCCCAAAGAAATATGATTTGGGAGAAGTAGGGCGCTATCGATTGAATCAACAATTTGATCTGAATGTTCCAGTCGAGAATACCGTGCTAACGATGGATGACATTATTATGGTATTGAAATTTCTCATTGAAATGCGGAAAGGGGAAAGAGGGCCGGATGATATTGACCATTTAGGAAATCGTCGAGTTAAAACAATCGGTGAGCAGTTGACCAATCAATTTAGCGTTGCATTAAGCCGAATGTTGCGAACGATATATGAACGGATGAATCTCAGAGAACAAGAATCAATCACACCGCAGGATTTGATCAATTCTCGTGTGGTGACTACGGTAATCAATACGTTTTTTGGCACAAGTCAATTATCTCAATTTGGTGACCAAACTAATCCATT
>CAZECA010000005.1:0-60886 GCA_964510385.1 uncultured bacterium | reverse complement strand
AGAGATTACCCATAAGCGCCGAATATCTTCATTAGGTCCAGGAGGATTGACTAGAGAGCGGGCAGGATTTGAAGTGCGTGATGTGCACTACACACATTATGGGCGCTTGTGCCCAATCGAAACACCAGAAGGGCCCAATATTGGTTTGATATCCTCTCTGGCATTATTTGCTGTAGTAAATAAGCATGGTTTTATTGAGGCACCATATCGAGTATTGGATAAGAAAGGTAAAAGTGCTTACGGAACAAGAAAAGTCAATTATTTATCGGCTGATGATGAAGACAGAGTCATGATTGCTCAATCCAATGCAAATATGGATAAATCTGGCCGCATTAAAGATGAAGTGGTTCGTGCGCGGATACGAGGAGACTTTCCTGTAACCGATCCAGCCGAAATAAGCTACATGGATGTTGCTCCTAATCAGATTTTGAGTGTGGCAGCAGCATTGATCCCATTTTTGGAGCATGATGATGCAAACCGTGCTCTTATGGGGTCGAACATGCAGCGTCAATCTACTCCATTAATGCGTCCTGAAGCTCCATTGGTAGGAACTGGAATAGAGAAAAAAGTAGCAGTGGATTCACGCTCAGCTGTTATTTCTCCGGTCAGTGGTGTTGTAGAATTTGTTGATGCTGAACGGATATTGATCCATTCCCATGAAGTGCCTGATGATTTGGCATTAACAGAGCATACAAATATTGTTGAAATACAGATGAAAAAATATCATAGGACAAATCAAAATACTTCGCAAAACCAACGGCCTCTTGTTAAAGAAGGTCAGAAGGTAAAAGCGGGTGATGTGATCGCCGATGGCATGTCATGTGATGGTGGTGAATTGGCGTTGGGACGCAATATTATGGTCGCTTTTATGCCTTGGCGTGGATACAACTTCGAGGATGCTATTGTGATTAGTGAACGCCTTGTTAAAGAAGATGTTTTTAGCAGTGTTCATGTCAACGAGATCGAGTTGGAAGTTCGGGATACCAAGCGCGGTGAAGAAGAATTGACTGCAGAGATTCCAAACGTGAGTGAAGATGCCACTCGTCAATTGGATGAGAGAGGCATTATTCGTATCGGAGCAAAGGTCAAGCAAGGTGACATTTTGATCGGTAAAGTGACACCGAAAGGTGAAACTGATCCCACTCCTGAAGAAAAGCTCTTGAGGGCGATCTTTGGGGAGAAGGCCGGTGAAGTAAAAGATGCTTCCAAGTCGGCTGAACCCGGCATTAAGGGTGTGGTTATAAACTCCAAACTTTTCGAGAAGAAAAAGAAGATCTCGAAACGTGATCTAAAGGAAGCGATCGTTAAATTTCAGAAAGAGACCATTGAAAAGAAAAAAGCCTTAAAAGCTGAGCGTGATGAAAAATTGGTTGCGCTTTTGAAAGGACAAATCTCAAGTGGAATTCGTGATCGTTCTTCAGGTAAAACATTGATTAAAAAATCCACAAAATTGACTATTAAGCGGATCAAGACATATGACCTTGAACGATTTGCTCAAGATTCTCATTGGGTGGAAGACAAGGACGTATGGAGAAAGATTAAGACCGTTTGGCGTTCCTATAGAAAAGAGTGGCAAGCCATTGAAGATTATCTGGAACGTGAAGTGTTCAAGCTACGTGTCGGTGATGAGCTTCAACCGGGAATTCTACAGTTGGCGAAGGTCTATATCGCCAACAAACGAAAGATCCAAGTTGGAGATAAAATGGCTGGGCGGCACGGAAATAAAGGTGTGGTCGCAACCATTGTTCCTGAAGAAGATATGCCGTTTTCTGAAGATGGATCCCCGATTGATATTGTTTTGAATCCTTTAGGCGTTCCTTCCCGTATGAATCTTGGGCAGTTATATGAAACTATGCTTGGTTGGGCAGGTGATATTTTGGGATGCCGTTATGAGACTCCAGCGTTTGATGGTGCGTCTCCAGAAGAAGTTGAGGCAGAATTGAAAAAAGCAAATCTACCTGTTTCTGGAAAAGCAACGTTGATTGATGGCCGCACTGGAGAAGCATTCCAGAATCCCGTTACGGTAGGAATGATATATATGATGAAATTAAGTCATATGGTTGAAGATAAAATGCACGCCCGGTCCACTGGCCCATATTCTCTTATTACGCAGCAGCCGCTTGGTGGAAAAGCACAATTTGGCGGTCAGCGGTTTGGAGAAATGGAATGTTGGGCGCTGGAGGCTTATGGTGCTGCAAGTACGCTTCAGGAAATTTTGACTGTAAAATCAGATGACGTTGAAGGTCGGTCAAAAGTATATAATTCCATCGTACGCGGAGAGGATCTTCCTCAATTTGGTTCTCCTGAATCATTTGGGGTACTGATCAAAGAATTACAAGGTCTTGGATTAGACATAGAACTAGAATAAAAGGGAGGATGAGGGTTTGACATTCATTCAGTCCACAAAAATAGATACATCAAAAAACTATAACTCTATTACCATAAGTCTGGCATCACCGGAAATGATTTTGACACGCTCTTATGGTGAAGTGTTGAAACCTGAAACAATCAATTACCGCTCATATAAGCCGGAAAAAGATGGCCTTTTCTGTGAAAAAATCTTTGGCCCAGTGAAAGATTATGAGTGTCATTGTGGAAAATATAAAGGAATCAGGTACCGTGGTATTATTTGTGATCGTTGCGGTGTTGAGGTGACACGAAAGCGTGTGCGCCGTGAAAGGATGGGTCATATTACTTTGGCTGTTCCTGTGGTACATATATGGTATTTGAGATCTATCCCCAGCAAATTGAGTTATTTATTAGGTTTAAGTACTAAGGACTTAGAGAGGGTTATATACTATGAAGTCTATGTTATTATTGATCCGGGAAAAAGTGGTCGTGAAAAATGCGAACTAATCGATGAAGATGAATTTCTTGAATTAGAGACAAAGTACGGATTTTTTGCTGCGACTGAAGAAGAACGGGATAGCGAAGATTTCTTTTATGCTGCGATGGGAGGAGAGGCAATGAGAGAGCTTCTTTCTCGTTTGAATATGATCGAATTAAAGAACACCCTTATTGAAACGATTGAAACTTCCCGCTCAAAGCAAAAGAGAGAAGATGCGTTAAAACGGTTGAAAGTGGCCAAAGCATTCTTGCCAACTTTAGATAAGAAAAAAGTTAACAATCCTGAATGGATGGTCATTTCAGTGCTTCCAGTAATGCCTCCTGAATTGAGACCGCTCGTTCCGTTGGACGGCGGACGATTTGCTGCTAGTGACCTTAATGACCTCTATCGGCGAATTATTATTAGAAATAACCGTTTAAAGCAACTCATGGAGATCAAAGCGCCGGATGTGATTTTACGTAATGAAAAGCGTATGCTTCAGGAATCTGTGGATGCATTGTTTGATAATAACAGACGAAAAACTGCTATTCGATCAGGTACGAGACGTCCATTAAAATCCATTTCAGATATGTTGAGGGGTAAAACCGGCCGTTTCCGACAAAACCTGCTTGGAAAACGTGTTGATTATTCTGGTCGCTCAGTGATCGTTGTTGGGCCTGAATTGAATTTGAATGAATGTGGCTTGCCAAAACAGATGGCTTTGGAATTGTTTAAACCTCATATGATTAATGAATTAATCAAGCGCGGTTTTGCGCAAACACCGCGTGGTGCAAAACTTATGATTGAAAACAGTGATCCCGTAGTATTTAAGGTATTGGAATATGTTGTTATGGATCATCCCGTTTTGCTGAACCGTGCACCGACGCTGCACCGGTTAGGTATACAGGCATTTCAACCTGTTCTGGTTGATGGAAAAGCTATACGGATTCATCCACTTGTTTGTGCAGCGTTCAATGCTGACTTTGATGGTGACCAGATGGCTGTCCATGTTCCGTTGTCTTTACAGGCGCAAATGGAATCTCGGGTGTTGATGCTTTCGAGTCACAACATTCTTCATCCTGCCAATGGAAAACCAATCGCGATTCCATCGCAGGATATGGTTCTTGGGTGCTATTATCTGACACGTCCGCGTAGTGGTGCAAAAGGTGAAGGAAAATCCTTCGGTTCTTTTGACGAAGTACTTCTGGCGCATGAAAATAAAGCGGTAGACATGAATGCCATTATTAATGTCCGTCACAAAGGTCAATGGCATAAGGATACAACAGTTGGTCGGGTGATGTTTAATGCTATTGTTCCAGAAGAACTGGAATATTTCGATGATATTGTCAGTAAACGTGAATTACAGCGGATCGTTAATGAGGCATATCTCTTATCTGGCAATTATTCAACTGTTGAATTTCTGGATAAGCTCAAAGATCTCGGTTTCAATGTGGCTACACAGAGTGGAAGTTCTATTTCTGTGAGTGATGTTTTGATCCCAGATCAGAAGGACATTATTATTGAATCGGCAATGAAAGAAGTGGGTTCAATTCAAGGAAAATTCGATCGTCACATTTTAACAGAAGGTGAGCGTTATAATAAGGTAATTGACGTATGGACTCATGCCACGAATCAGGTTGCTGCAACGATGATGGATAACCTGAAGAAAGACGATCAAGGATTTAATCCAGTATACATGATGGCTGATTCCGGTGCAAGGGGTAGTCAGGACCAGATCAAACAGTTGGCTGGTATGCGTGGATTGATGGCTAAGCCTCAAAAATCTATGACAGGTGGAAAAGGTGAGATAATTGAATCACCAATTACCTCGAACTTTAAGGAAGGTTTATCCGTATTGGAATACTTTATTTCAACTCACGGAGCCCGTAAAGGTTTGGCTGATACTGCATTAAAAACAGCAGATGCTGGATATTTGACCAGGCGATTGGTGGACGTAGCTCAAGATGTTGTAATATATGATGAAGATTGTGGGACTATTAACGGTATTGTGATCGCTGATTTAAAAGAAGGGGAAGAAATTATTGAACCTCTTTCAGATAGGGTGCTAGGAAGAACGATCCTCGATGATCTTATAATTGATGGCGATAAAAAAATCAAAAGCGGTCAGCTTATAAGTGAAGTAGAAGCAGAAATTATTTCCGATCAAAATGTGGAAAATGTCCGTATCCGTTCAGTCTTAACTTGTGAATCGCTCCGTGGAGTATGTGCAAAATGTTATGGTTGGAACTTATCGACTCATAATTTGGTGAACCGGGGGACAGCAGTAGGAATTCAAGCTGCCCAAAGTATTGGAGAGCCAGGAACACAGTTAACACTCCGCACATTCCACATTGGTGGTACAGCTACGCGCATTATTGAGCAATCAGAAATGACCACTAAATATGCTGGTGTAATTCAGTTTTCAGATAATCTTGAGGTAGCTGAAACGAAAGATGAAGATGGTAGCAAGGTAAATAGGTGCATGGTTCGGAATGCAAAGATCACAGTTACAGATGGTAAAGGGAAGGAGCTGAATGATTATAATGTTCCTTATGGCTCAGATGTGTTGGTCAGTGACGGCGGCAAAGTAAAAGGTGGCCAAGTCTTGTTTCAATGGGATCCATATACTGATCTTATTTTGGCACGACAAACTGGTAAGATACAGTGTAAGGATTTTATAGAAGGCGAAACATACCATATTGAAGCAGTCGAAGGCGGAAAAAAACAAATGGTTATTGTTGAAGCAAAAGATCGCCAATTGAGTCCCCATATTGATATTATAGATAAGAAAGAAAAGATCCTGGCTGGGGGAACTATTCTACCTGTAAAAGCCACATTGGTCGTACGTGATGGACAGCAGGTTCAGCGCGGTCAAACGCTTGTTAAGATTCCGAAGGAGATTGGTAAAACCAGAGATATTACAGGAGGGCTCCCACGAGTAGCTGAACTGTTTGAAGCGCGAAACCCGTCCAACCCGTCAGTAGTGAGTGAGATAGATGGTAAAGTAGAGTTTGGTGATGTGAAGCGTGGTATTCGAAAAATACATGTGATAAGTAATGAAGGCGTTGTGCGGAAGTATTCAATTCCATATGGTAAACATATCATTGTGCATGAAGGAGACTATATCACAGCTGGTACGGCGTTGTGCGAAGGCTCAATTTCTCCTACAGACATTCTGAATATTCTTGGCCCTGGAAAGGTTCGAGAGTATCTCGTGGATGAAATCCAGGAAGTATACCGTTTACAAGGCGTGAAGATCAATGATAAGCACATAGAGGTAATTGTACGTCAAATGATGCAGAAAATAAGTGTTTTAGATCCTGGTGACAGTAAATATCTACCAGCTGATAGAGTCAACAAAAGTGAATTTTTTGCGACCAATCATCAGTTGATGAATATGGCAGTAATTAGGAGCCCTGGAGATGCAGATTTTGAAGAAGGTTCATTGGTGGATAAGAAGGAAATAAGAGAAATAAATAAAGCATTAAAAGAAGAAGGTAGAACACCTGCAAAAACCCGTAAACCAAAACCGCCTACATTCAAGCCATTGCTTATGGGTATTACTCAGGCTTCTTTGAATACAGAAAGTTTTATTTCTGCAGCATCTTTTCAAGAGACAACTCGAGTGTTAACGGATGCAGCAGTGGAATGTAAAACTGACTATCTCCGTGGTCTTAAAGAAAATATTGCTGTGGGTCGTGAAATACCTGCTGGTACAGGAACTCCAGGTTTGGAAAAGATTCTGGTTGATAACCCTGATTCCACAGTCGATGAAGAAGAAATAACTAAAGCAGTCAGCTAAGGAATTTATTAAGATAAATATGGATAAAAAGCAATTGACTGAGATTAATAGAAAATGGTAATTTTGTAGGCTTTTTTGGAACTGATATGCCGACGATAAATCAATTAATAAGAAAAGGGCGGAAGAGTGTAGAAAAGAAAACGGCTACACCTGCGTTAATGAGCAATCCTCAGAAGAGGGGAGTGTGTACTCGCGTATATACAACAACGCCAAAAAAACCGAATTCTGCTCTTCGAAAAGTAGCGCGTGTTCGCCTAACAAATGGTAGAGAGGTGAATGCGTACATCCCTGGCGAAGGACATAATTTGCAGGAGCACTCGATCGTTTTAATTGAGGGCGGACGTGTTAAAGACCTTCCAGGAGTCCGTTATCATATCGTTCGTGGTTCATTGGATACGGCTGGTGTATCTGACAGGAAAACAAGTCGCTCAAGATATGGAGCAAAAAAACCTAAATAATTATGAGACGTAGACGACCAGAAAAAAGACAGATTTTACCAGATCCAGTTTATAATGATTTGTCTGTGGCGAAGTTTGTCAATTATTTGATGCAAGGCGGAAAGAAAGGTGTTGCTGAAAAAATCTTTTATTCTGCAATGGATGCAATCAAGGGAAAAACAAAAACTGATGGCATCAAAATATTTGAAAAAGCCATTGAAAAGACTTCTCCGATAGTTGAAGTAAAGTCACGTCGGATTGGTGGCGCCACATATCAGGTTCCAATTGAGGTGCCGACTCAACGTAGATTTTATTTAGCATCCCATTGGATAATTAATGCTGCTACTGGTCGAAAAGGAAAGCCTATGGCTGAAAAATTAGCATTGGAACTTATTGCTGCGGCTAATGAAGAAGGTGGTGCCATAAAAAAGAAAGATGATACTCACCGCATGGCAGAAGCAAATAAAGCATTTGCGCATTTTCGTTAAGATTTAATTATGAAACACATTCCATTAGATAGAGTTCGAAATATTGGCATAATGGCACATATTGATGCCGGTAAAACTACGTTGACTGAGCGGATTCTTTTTTACACAGGTAGGACCCACCGGCTTGGAGAAGTTCATGAAGGCGGCGCTACCATGGATTGGATGGAGCAGGAAAAAGAACGTGGTATTACAATCACTTCTGCAGCAACCACTGCTATTTGGGACGATCATCGTATTAATATTATCGATACACCAGGACATGTTGATTTTACTGTAGAGGTAGAACGATCACTCCGTGTCTTGGATGGTTCTGTAGCTGTATTTTGTGCTGTTGGTGGAGTTGAACCTCAAAGTGAGACTGTTTGGCGGCAGGCAGACAAATATAATGTGCCACGAATTGCATTTGTAAATAAAATGGACAGGGTAGGCGGAGATTTTTATAATGTGTTGGATATGATGAAAGAGCGGTTAGGCGCGAATCCTCTTCCCATTGTGATTCCCGTTGGCGCTGGCGAAATGTTCACTGGTATCGTTGATCTTTTATCTATGAAAGCCATTCTATATAATGAGTCCACATTGGGTGCTCGTTTTGAGTATGGTGATATTCCAAGCGATATGCTTGAAGAAGCAGAAAAATGGCGTCATCATTTGATCGAAGAAACGGCTACCTATGATGAGCATTTAATGGAAAAATATTTAGAAGAAGAAGAGATTTCTATAGATGAATTGAAAGCAGCTATTCGGAAAGGGTGTCTGGACAATACATTTATTCCACCTTATGTGGTTCTGCATTTAAAAATAAAGGTGTACAGAGATTGCTTGATGCAGTTCTCGATTTTATGCCTTCACCTCAAGATATAGGATCAGTCAATGGTTTGGATCCCAATGATTCGGATGTCGAACTCACTCGAGATGTTAACCCTGAAGCACCTTTCAGTGCTTTGGCATTTAAAATTATGACAGATCCCTATGTTGGAAAATTGACATACATGCGTGTGTATTCAGGTTCTTTGGATAAAGGATCATATATTTATAATCCCAATACTGATAAGCGTGAGAGAATCAGCCGAATTTTATTGATGCACGCCAATAAGAGAGAAGAGTTAGATGTTGTATCGGCTGGTGAGATCGTTGCGGCTGTCGGACTAAAACATACACAGACTGGGAACACTCTTTGTAATGATAAAAGCGCAATCTTACTGGAATCAATGGACTTTCCTGAGCCCGTTGTTGAAGTATCTGTTGAGCCAGCTTCAAAAGCAGATCAGGAAAACCTCTCTAAGGCATTGATCAAGCTTGGTGAGGAGGATCCAACATTTAAGGTCTCCATTAACCAGGACACAGGTCAAACAATCATTGCTGGAATGGGTGAATTACATCTAGAGATCCTTGTAGATAGATTGCTAAGAGAATTTAAAGTGCAGGCTCATGTAGGGAAGCCTCAGGTGGCATTTACTGAGGCGATCACTAAACGGGTTGAAAATGTGGACATCAAGTTTGTCCGTCAATCGGGTGGCCGAGGTCAATATGGCCATGTTGTTATCAATGTGGAGCCTAACGAGGCCGGTAAGGGATTCCATTTTGATAATAAGATTGTGGGCGGAGCGATTCCCCGAGAGTATATCCCATCTGTAAGCAAGGGAATGGAAGAAGCTATAAAAAATGGCGTGATCGCAGGATACCCAATTGAAGACGTTAGGGTGGAGCTAATTGATGGTTCTTACCATGACGTTGATTCCTCGGAAATGGCTTTTAAGATTGCTGGTTCTATGGCCATACAGGATGCGTGTAAAAAAGCGAAACCTGTATTAATGGAACCTATTATGCGAGTGGAAGTTATCGTGCCAGAGGAATATTTGGGTGATGTTATGGGGGATATTAATTCTCGCCGCGGAAATGTCCAGGGGATGGATCAGAGAAAAGACGCACAGGTTATTAATGCAATTGTGCCATTGAGTAATATGTTTGGTTATGTGACAGACCTGCGATCATTGACTCAGGGTAGAGCTGTATTTCATATGGAGTTCGCTGATTATAAGCAGGTTCCCGTCAGTGTGGAATCAGATATTATTGAAAAAGTACATGGTAAAGCATCCTAGGGAGTAAAAAGATGTCTAAGGAAAAATTCGAACGAACTAAACCGCACGTGAACATTGGTACAATTGGTCACGTGGATCATGGTAAGACGACGTTGACAGCGGCTATTACATTGGTTCAGTCAGGTCGTGGTATGGCAGAGACCCGTTCATTTGATAGTATTGATAATGCTCCGGAAGAGCGTGAGCGTGGTATTACGATCCAGACGGCCCATGTGGAATATGAGACGGAGAGCCGTCACTATGCCCATGTAGATTGTCCGGGACACGCCGACTACGTTAAGAATATGATTACTGGAGCTGCCCAGATGGATGGAGCTGTTTTGGTGGTGAGCGCTGCTGACGGTCCTATGCCCCAGACTAGGGAGCACGTACTGTTGGCCCGTCAGGTGAACGTACCCAGCGTAGTGGTATTTATGAATAAGACAGATCAGGTGGACGATCCTGAGCTGTTGGAGCTGGTGGAGATGGAGTTACGCGATTTATTGAATGAGTATGAGTTTCCAGGTGATGATACACCAATTGTAAAGGGTAGCGCATTGAATGCATTGAATAATCCTTCTGATGACACAGCCAATGCATGTATTGTTGAGCTTATGGATGCCTGTGACAGTTTTATTCCAGAACCGGAACGAGATGTGGATAAACCTTTCTTGATGCCGGTAGAGGATGTGTTCTCCATTACAGGTCGTGGTACAGTAGGTACGGGCCGTATTGAGAGAGGGATCATTAAGGTTGGTGATGAGATAGAAATGATCGGTATGGGGGAGCATAAGAAGACCACAGTGACCGGTGTTGAGATGTTCAGGAAGCTTTTGGATGAAGGTCAGGCTGGTGACAATGCAGGTTTGTTGCTGCGTGGTGTGGATAAGGAGGATCTTAAGCGAGGAATGGTGCTTGCGATTCCTGGCTCCATTACGCCTCATACGAAGTTCAAGGCCAATGTGTATGTATTGAAGAAGGAAGAGGGTGGACGACACACTCCATTCTTTAATGGATACAGGCCCCAGTTTTATTTTAGAACAACAGATGTAACCGGAGTGGTAACCTTACCGGAGGGAACGGAAATGATAATGCCGGGTGACAATGTGGTAATGGATGTAGAGTTGATTACATCTATCGCTATGGATAAGGAACTGCGTTTCGCTATCCGTGAAGGTGGCCGGACTGTCGGCGCAGGTGTTGTAACGGAGATAGTTGAGTAAGGAATAGACCGTGGCGAATCAAACAATACGTATAAGTTTAAAAGCATACGATCATCATCTGTTGGACAAATCCACAGAAAAAATCGTTAAAACAGCAAAATCAACGGGCGCAATTATTTCTGGACCTATACCTATGCCAACGAAACGTACTATTTATACGGTCCTTCGTTCACCGTTTGTGGACAAAAAATCCAGAGAACAGTTTCAGACTAAGATTCATAAACGCGTTGTTGATATTTTGAATTCAACACCAAAAACAGTTGAAGCTCTAATGAAATTGGATCTTCCAGCTGGTGTAGATATTCAGATCAAGGTGTAATTATGCGTGGATTGATAGGTAAAAAAATTGGAATGACACAGGTTTTTGGTGAACATGGCTCCATGGTTCCTGTAACCGTTGTGGAAGCGGGTCCCTGCGTAGTAACCCAAGTGAAAACACAAGAAAATGATGGCTACTCGGCTATACAGCTAGGATTCGGAAACCGGAAGGAAAAACATACTAATAAGCCACGTAAAGGGTTGTATGATAAAGTAAATACTTCTCCAAAAAGAATGCTTTCAGAATTTGAGCCTATACAGGGATTTGATTACCAGATTGGCCAGGAATTTGGTGCTTCAATATTTAAAGAAGGCGATATGGTAAATGTTACCGGAACATCAAAAGGAAAAGGTTTCGCAGGCGTGATTAAACGCCATGGTTTTAGTAGGGGGCCAGTGACGCATGGTCAGAAAGAATATTTAAGGTCACCCGGTTCAATTGGTCAGGCTTCAGACCCATCTCGTGTATTCAAAGGAATGCGTATGGCTGGACATAAAGGTGTGGAAAAGGTAACTGTCAAAAATTTGGAGATTGTTGGTGTTGACAGTGAAAAAAATCAATTGATGATCAAGGGTTCGGTACCAGGTGTTAACAATAGTTTTGTATTGGTTAAGAAATAATTATGGAATTGCAAGTTTTTAAACAAGACGGCAGTAAGGCTTCAAAAGTCAAAGTTAATGAATCTGTGTTTGGTGTTGAGCCGAACAAAGATGTTGTTTTCAGGGCTGTACAATCTGAATTGACCAACAGTCGCCAGGGAACACATGCCTCAAAATCTCGCGGCATGGTTCGTGGCGGCGGTCGGAAGCCTTGGAAGCAAAAAGGACGTGGCGTAGCCCGTGCAGGTTCCACTCGTTCACCGTTGTGGAAAGGTGGAGGTGTAATTTTTGGTCCTGAGCCTCATTCATATTCCTACAAATTGCCAAAGAAAATGAAAGCCTTGGCCAGGCGATCTGTATTGTCTGATAAGGCTAAAAACGATGGTGTAATTATCGTTGAAGAGATTTCTGTTCCTGAAGCAAAGACAAAAGAATTCATAAAAGTATTGAGAGATTTAAATATTGCAGATAAAAAAGTTGCCGTTTTGTTGGGTGAAGGTAAAGACGATATTTTTTTGGCAGCTCGAAACATTCGAAATGTTGCAGTCTTGGAAGCAGCCCACGCAAGCACTTATGACCTTATTGATAATGAAGTGATCTTGATAGAACAAAGTGGGATTGAGATATTAACTGAACAATTGATGGTGAAGTAATGTCAAAGAGAGAGATCATCATTAAACCATTATTTACTGAAAAGATGAGCCTTCTGGAAGAAACAGAACGTAAATATGCTTTTCAAGTTGAAGGTTCCGCAAACAAGATCGAAATTAAAGCTGCAATTGAAAAAAGATTTGATGTTGAAGTAACCAAGGTTGCTACAATGAATCGTTTGGGCAAATCCAAGCAGATGACTGTAAGAAGCGGTGGCCGAACCATTCGCACGAATGGACACAGGTCCGACTGGAAAAAAGCCATCGTCACATTAAAAGAAGGATCAGTGATTGATCTGGTAAGAGGAGACGTGGGATAATGGGTATCCGCACATTGAAATCAACCACTCCCGGTAGCCGTTTTGCTACACGTCCTGATTTTTCAGAGATCACAAAAAGTACACCTGAAAAAAATCTGACACAAGCCAAGAGGAAGACTGGCGGTAGGAATAATAAAGGCCGAATCACGTCACGCAGGCGTGGGGGCGGTCACAAGCAGCGTTATCGAATTATAGATTTTAAGCGCAATAAACATGATATTCCTGCGACTGTGGCTGGTGTTGAGTATGATCCTAATAGATCAGCAAATATTGCACTCCTTCATTACGCTGATGGTGAAAAACGATATATTTTATCGCCTTTTGGGATCAAGGTAGGAGATTCCATCCTGTCTGGAGAAAATGCGCCCCTAAAAATTGGTAATGCCTTGCCGCTTTCAAAAATACCTACGGGTATGTTTGTGCATAATGTAGAATTAAATCCAGGTAATGGGGGACAAATGGTTCGGAGTGCAGGGGCATCTGCTCAGGTTATGGCGCATGATGGTGGATTCACAACATTGAAGCTTCCATCAGGAGAAGTAAGAATCGTTAGGGAAGAATGTTTGGCCACGCTGGGTGAAGTTGGAAATAAGTCCCATGAACAGGTTGTGTCGGGAAAAGCGGGAAGAACCCGTTGGCTGGGACGCAGACCCAAAGTTCGTGGTGTCGCCATGAACCCTGTAGATCACCCAATGGGTGGTGGAGAAGGAAAATCTTCTGGTGGACGTCATCCGACAACGCCTTGGGGTAAACCCACAAAAGGTTATAATACCCGTAAAAAGAATAAAAAATCGAATGAATATATTGTGAAGAGGAGAAAATAGAATGTCAAGATCCTTAAAGAAAGGACCTTACGTTGATGAAAAACTCTTGAAGAAAATTCAGGCGATTAACGATGGTAAAAAGAAACAGGTGATTAAAACATGGTCCCGCCGTTCGATGATTACTCCTGATTTTGTTGGGCATACATTGGCGGTTCACAATGGAAATAAATTTATACCAGTATTTATTTCGGAAAATATGGTAGGCCATAAATTAGGAGAATTTGCTCCTACACGAATTTTTAGAATGCACTCTGGAGATCGTAAATAGATATGGAAGCACAAGCTAGCAGTAGATTTATACGTCAATCACCACGGAAGATCCGAATTGTTATGGATGAGGTAAGAGGTAAAAAAGTGGGTGATGCGTTGGACTATCTTCATTTTTCTCCAAAGAAAGCATCTGAAGTGATCGAAAAAACATTGCGGTCAGCTGTCAGTAATTTGATGCAGCAAGCTGAAGACATAAATGTTGACCCCGATGGGTTGATTGTTTCAAAAGCATATGTTGATGGCGGACCTCATATGAAGCGATTCAGAGCTGCCTCAATGGGTCGTATTTCAAGATTAAATAAACCAACCAGTCATTTGACGGTTGTAGTAAGTGACAAATAAGGAGATATTTTGGGTCAGAAGACACATCCAGTAGGTTTTCGATTAGCTGTCAATAAGAACTGGCGATCAAATTGGTATGCTGATAAATCTTTTTCTGGTGAATTGGAGGAGGATGTAAGGATCCGCAAGTATATCAAGCATCGTTTGCCCAATGCCGGTATTTCAAGGGTGGAGATTAATCGCACTTCTAAAGTGGTTACTGTTACAATTCATACTGCTCGCCCTGGAATCGTTATCGGGAAGGGTGGAGAAGAGGTTGGTCGTCTGAAAGAAGAAATGAATCAATTGACAGAAAAGGATGTGCAGATAAATATTTCTGAGGTTAAAAGACCTGAATTGGATGCAGCGTTGGTTGGATCCAATATTGCTCATCAGCTTATTAAAAAAATATCCTATAGACGTGTTGTAAACAAAGCAATCCAATCAACAATGAGAATGGGTGCTCAAGGGATTAGGATCAATGTGGCTGGTCGACTGGGTGGCTCGGAAATTGCCCGTAGTGAAAAATTTCATGAAGGACGCGTTCCTCTGCATACTCTTCGTGCTGACATTGATTATGCTCTTACAGAAGCACAAACAACATACGGCGTCATTGGAATAAAGGTTTGGATCTGTAATGGAAATAAGGTGAAATAAATGCTGGAACCTAGAAAAGTAAAATTTAGGCGCCATCATCGCGGTAATCGTCGAGGTATGGCGATGCGTGGAAATAAGGTATCTTTCGGTAGCTATGGGTTGAAAGCAGTGACCCCAGGTTGGATCACTGCACGTCAGATCGAATCTGCTCGTGTGACTATTTCACGTGTTGTTCGTAAAACAGGGAAAATGTGGATTAGGATCTTTCCAGATAAACCCATTACTAAAAAACCGGCAGAAACCCGAATGGGTAAAGGAAAGGGAACTCCAGAGTATTGGGTGGCGGTGATCAAGCCGGGACGAATTTTGTTTGAAATTGAGGGTGTAGACCGCGAAATGGCTGAACTGGCATTTACGAATGCTTCCCATAAGCTTCCGGTTAAAACGAAGATTGTTGAGCGGAGAGAATTATAATGAAGAGATCAGAATTGAATGAAATGACAGTACCAGAGCTTGATGTGAAGCTTCAGGAAAATCAGGAAGCTCTCCAGAATTTGCGTTTTCAAAAGTCGTTGCAGCAATTGGAAAATCCATTGCAATTACGACATTTGAAAAAAGAGATAGCCCAGATCAAAACCGTGATTCATGAATATGAAATGAGTATTCGGGAAGAAAAGGGAAGTAGTTAAATATGGAACGAAAAAGACAATCTCTCATTGGTGAAGTAACCAGCGCAAAGATGGACAAGACTGTTGTGGTGAAAGTTGTTCGACGTGTACGCCATAAAGTCTATAAGAAAATTATCAATCAATCTAGTAAATACATGGTTCATGTTGGAAAAATCGAACCAAAGGAAGGTGATATTGTACGTATCACTTCAACACGACCTCTGAGTAAGAAGAAACGCTGGCAGGTGAGTGAAATTATACGAGAATCAGTAAAAATTGGATAAGAGACGTGATCCAGCAAGAAACAAGATTAAAAGTAGCAGATAATACAGGGGCAAAAGATATCCTGTGTTTCAAGATCATTGGCGGTTCCAAACGGCGTTATGCTTCCGTTGGAGATATAATAGTTATCTCTGTGAAAAACGCGATTCCAAATGGAATGGTGAAAAAAGGTGATGTATCTCGCGCAGTGGTAGTTCGTACAAAAAAAGAAATCCGTCGTAAAGATGGCTCTTACATCCGTTTTGATGATAATGCAGCTGTATTATTGAATAGCGCAGGCGAACCCAGAGGAACGCGTATCTTTGGCCCTGTTGCACGTGAGCTCCGTGATGGTGGATATATGAAAATTATTTCCATGGCGCCGGAGGTTTTATAATGCATATCAAAAAAGGAATGCAGGTACGAGTTATCACAGGTAATCATAAGGGTGAGGAAGGTAAAGTATTGCATATCTTCCCTGATTCAGATAAAGTAATAATTGAAGGTGTGAATCTAGTAAAAAGAGCCACACGTCCCACTCAGGAGAATCCTGCGGGTGGGTTTATTGAAAAAGAGGGTGCCCTGCATGTATCCAATGTTTTACCAGTCCATAAGGGAAATACAGTTCGAGTAGGCTATAAGATTTTAGATAATGGTAAAAAAGTTAGAGTGTCCTCTAAAACAGGCGATGAATTAGAGTAATATAATGGCAAAAAAAGAAACAGCAGAAAAAAAAGAAAACAAAAAGAAAGCAGCTGCAAAAAAAACGGGTACAAAAAAGACCGCTGCAAAAAAAACAGTAGACAAAAAAAGTACATCCACAAAAAAGAAAGCAGCCTCTAAAAATGGACCTTATATGCCAAAGCTGAAATTACAATACAGGGAAAAGATCGTATCTGAGCTACAGAAACGGTTTGGTTATAAAAATATAATGGAAGTTCCGCATGTCTCTTCGATCTCATTAAATATGGGTATAGGAGATGCAAAGATAAATCCAAAAGCATTGGAAAATGCTGTTGAAGAGTTAACATTGATATCAGGTCAAAAATCAGTTATCACATTGTCACGTAAAGATATCTCAAACTTTAAGATACGTAAAGGATTTCCAGTGGGGTGCAAAGTGACTTTGCGGGGCAATCGAATGTATGAATTTCTTGAACGATTAATTTCAATTGCATTACCACGTACTCGCGATTTTAATGGTCTATCGTTCAAGTCATTCGATAGAAAAGGAAATTATTCATTTGGTGTGAAGGAACAGATCATTTTTACGGAAATTGATTATGATAAAATTGATTCAATTCGGGGAATGGACATTTCTATAACAACTAGTGCCAGCAGTGATGATGAAGCATATTGGCTGCTAAAAGAATTTGGTTTTCCATTAAGGGAAAAACCTGTTAAACAAGAAGAAGTAGGTGAGGCTGCCTAATGGCAAAAAAATCACTCATAATTAAAGCAAAAAGAAAACCAAAGTTCTCATCACGAGGATATAACCGCTGCTTCAATTGCGGACGTCCAGATGGTTATTTACGGAAATTTGGTTTGTGCCGTATATGTTTTCGTGAAATGGCACTTAAGGGTGAGATACCTGGAATCACAAAGGCAAGTTGGTAAGGAGGAAATGAAACTATGAGTATGACAGATCCAATTGCCGATCTTTTAACACGTATACGAAACGGGCTCAGTGCGGGCAAACGATATGTTGATGTTCCATCGTCAAATGAAAAGAAACGAATATTATTTATTTTGAAAGAAGAAAAATATATTGAAGATTTTATTTTAGTTGAGGATCAAGGAAAAGACCAGGTCCGTGTGATCCTGAAATATGATTATCAGGGTCAACCTGTGATTAGAGGAATAGAACGCGTAAGTAAGCCTGGACTACGAGTCTATACGGGAAAAAAAGAACTACCTCGTGTGCTTGATGGGCTTGGGATAGCAATTTTGTCAACATCGAAAGGTGTCATTTCCAACAAAATGGCCAAGAAGATCGGTGTTGGTGGTGAAGTTATTTGCAACGTTTGGTAAAAATATGTCAAGAATTGGTAAAGAACCTATCATAGTTCCAGAAGGTGTCAATGTTGACATTCAGCCAGGACTTGTGTCTGTAAAAGGACCTAAGGGCGGGTTGAGTGTTAATGTTCATCAAGATATTTCAGTTGAGCTAAATGACACTGAGATCAATGTAACGCGATCCAGTGACATTAAGTCACATCGTGCCTTGCATGGCACCACTCGGGTTTTGATTGCTAATGCAGTCAAAGGAGTTTCTAACGGATTTGAAAAAGAATTAGAGATCAGAGGAGTGGGTTTCCAGGCAAAAATGCAAGGAGATCGCTTAATATTGCAGTTAGGGTATTCTCATGATATTCACTTTGATCCTCCTGAAGGGATAGAGATCAAAGCCCAGCGGACCGAGATATCTGTAACGGGAATCGATAAACAATTGGTTGGTGAAGTAGCTGCGAAGATCAGATCTTTTAGGAAACCAGAGCCATACAAGGGCAAAGGAATTCGTTATAAGGATGAATATGTTCGTTCTAAACAGGGGAAAACAGTTGCAGCATCAGGTGGTTAATATATGAGCCAGGTTAAAGATACTAAAGTAAGGTTTGAACGCAGGCGAAATCGCAGTAAAGGGAATAATAGATTTCATGCAGAACGCTATCGATTAGTGGTTTCCCGTAGCACAAACCATATTTCTGCACAGGTTATTGATGATCATGCCGGAAAGACGGTGCTTGCTGCGTCGACGCAAGATAAGTCTTTACAGGCAAAATTGAAAAAAGCTGCTAGCAAAGTAGAAAAAAGTAAAATTGTTGGTGAGGAGTTAGCCTCAGTAGCAAAATCAAAAAAAATTGGAAAAGTAGTTTTTGATCGAAATGGATTTCCGTTTCACGGACGTGTAAAAGCATTAGCTGAAGGTGCACGTGAAGGCGGAATGGATTTTTAAAGGAGTTTTAATTGGGAATCATTAATCCAGCAGAGTTAGACCTTAAAGAAGAAGCCGTTGTCAGAATCAATCGGGTTGCAAAAGTAACTTCTCGAGGAAAACGATTCCGTTTTTCAGCTTTAGTTGTTGTAGGTGATGGAAATGGTCATGTAGGTGTTGGCTTGGGTAAAGCAAACGAAGTGATGAGTAGTATTGGAAAGGCAAAAGATAATGCAAAACGTAATATCTTTAAAGCACCTCTATTGAATGATACGATACCTCATAAGATAACAGGTCGCCACGGAGCCAGTAGGATCATGTTGAAACCTGCATCTCCGGGTACAGGTATCATTGCCGGTGCTGCAGTACGTGCAGTCATGGAACAGGTTGGCGTAAATAATATTCTAACAAAACGCCATGGCTCAAATAATACATTGAATGTTGTACGGGCCACTGTAGACGCATTAAAAAATTTACAGGATGCTGTTTCGGTTGCCAATAAGCGTGGAATGACCATAAAAGAAATTTTTAGTTGATAATTTAATGGCAAAGTCAAAAACATTGAAGATTACCCAGGTTCGCAGCCGTATTGGACGAAAGCCTAATCAAAAAGCAACACTTGATGCTCTTGGGTTGAGGAAAATAAATGCAACAGTTGAACATAATGATACACCGATTATTCGAGGAATGATCAATACAGTGAATTTTCTGGTCAACGTAGAGGAAATCTAATGAAGCTTGGTGAACTAAAGCCTTCAAAAGGATCTGTAAAAGATACCAAACGCCGTGGACGTGGACATGGCTCAGGTCTGGGCCGGACAGGTGGACGGGGTGAAAAAGGATATCACTCCAGAAGTGGGAGTAAACGTCTCCCGTGGTTTGAAGGAGGACAGATGCCATTGCATCGAAGATTACCTATGAGAGGGTTTTCTAACAGTTTATTTAAAAAATCATTTCAGATAGTGAATGTTGCAGCAATTGAAAAATTGAATGAGACAGATATCAATGGTGAAGTGTTAAAATCAAATGGACTGGTTCGTTCTGCGTTACAACCTATCAAAATTTTGGCCAATGGTGAACTCACTCGTAAAGTAAATGTGACAGCAAGTGCATTCAGTGATTCTGCTAAAGGAAAAATTGAAAAAGCAGGCGGTTCGGTAACGGTTCAATGATAGATAAAATTCGAAACGTATTTAGTATTCCAGAACTTCGAAAGAGGATCCTTTTTACTTTTGGAATTCTGGTCGTTGTACGATTAGGGGCTCATGTCCCAATCCCCGGAGTTAATGGAGAGGCACTTCGTGCAGCATTTGAAAATATGCAGAATACTCTTTTTGGCTTGTTTGATATGTTTGCCGGTGGAGCTTTCCAAAAAGCAACCTTGTTTGCGCTGGGGATTATGCCTTATATATCTGCATCCATTATGATTCAGTTGATGGGGACAGTGGTTCCGTATTTTCAACGTTTGCAGAAAGAGGGAGAGGCTGGCCGAAAAAAAATTACTCAAATAACCCGATATGGAACAGTTCTGATAGCCACATTTCAAGCATATAGTGTAACGGTGTTTCTGGAGTCTATGACAGCAGGTTCTGCAGGAGGAACAGTCTCCGTAGTTACTAATCCTGGTTTAGGATTCAAATTTGTTGCAATTGTAAGTATTGTAACTGGTACCATGTTATTGATGTGGCTAGGTGAACGTATCACAGAGCGGGGAATTGGTAATGGTATTTCTCTCATCATAATGATTGGTATTATGTCAATGCTTCCAACAGTGATTATTAGTGAGATCACGTTGATTAATGAAGGTGTTAGAAATATTCTTTCAGAATTGATTTTACTCGGAATCATGTTTGTGATCATCGCATTTGTCGTTTATTTAACTCAGGGAACAAGAAAAATACCTGTTCAATATGCAAAACGTGTTGTAGGGCGAAAAGTATATGGGGGGCAATCAACTCACATTCCACTGCGGGTCAATACCGCTGGTGTGATGCCTATTATCTTTGCTCAATCTATCATGTTTCTGCCCAGCACAATCGCAATGTTTTTTGTGGATAGTGAATTCATGCAGGGTGTTATGCGATGGTTTTCTTTTGATCATCCTTTTTATTGGTTCGTTTTTGGACTTTTAATTGTTTTCTTTACTTATTTTTATACTGCAATCGCATTCGACCCTGTCCAAGTTTCATCACAAATGAAACAACACGGTGGATTTATTCCAGGAATCAGGCCCGGTAAGAAAACAGCAGATTATATAGATAATATTTTAACACGGGTTACGTTACCAGGTTCATTCTTTCTAGCATTCATTGCTATTTTTCCATATATCTTAATGAATGCTATGGATGTGGGGTATGACCTTGCCTCATTTTTTGGTGGAACCAGTTTATTGATCATAGTGGGTGTTGCATTGGATACCCTCCAGCAAGTGGAATCACATTTGTTAATGAGGCATTATGATGGGTTCTTGACAAAAGGAAAGATCCGCGGCCGCAGGAGAATGTAATGGTTAGAGTACGTACATCCAGAGAGATCGAATTAATCAAAGAAAGCTGCCAGATTGTGGCAGACACTCTAGACATGTTGACCGATCATGTTAAACCGGGTGCAGATTTATTGGACTTGGATAGGAAAGCAGAAGATTTTATCCGCTCATTAGGAGCACGCCCCGCTTTTAAGGGATACATGGGATTCCCTGCAACTTTGTGTATTTCAATTGATGATGAAGTTGTTCATGGGATCCCAGCAAAACGAATATTGGAAGAAGGACAGATAGTAGGTATCGATTGTGGTGCAGAGAAAAAGGGATATTATGGAGATTCAGCTAGAACGTTTTCTGTAGGCACTATTGAAGCAGCAAAGAAACGCCTAATGGATGTGACAAAACAATCGTTAATGATTGGGATTGAAAAAGCAGTGCCCGGAAATCATGTGTCTGATATTGGTCATGCGATTCAAACATTTGTAGAAGCTGAAGGCTATTCCGTGGTCCGTGAACTGGTAGGTCATGGCATTGGTACTGCCCTCCATGAAGAGCCGCAGGTACCCAACTATGGTCTACCCAACCAGGGACCTCAATTACAAGAAGGTATGTGTCTGGCCATAGAACCCATGATCAATCTGGGTGAGAAAGATGTTTATACTGCCGATGACGGTTGGACAATTAAAACAAAAGATGGGAAATCTTCGGCACATTTTGAACATACCATTGCGATTTTTAAAGAAGGTCCAAAGATTTTGACTATGGGGAGTGCATGATGGCAAAAGAACAACCCATAACCATTGATGGTATCATTAAAGAAACATTGCCAAATGCAACGTTTAGAGTAGAGATAGAGATCGGAGAACAAAAACATATCGTTTTGGCTCATGTAAGCGGAAAAATGCGAATGCATTTTATCAAGATTCTGCCGGGAGATGTAGTAACATTAGAGGTTTCTCCTTATGATCTCAATAGAGGAAGAATTATTTATCGTCAAAAATAAGAATTATGAAAGTTCGTCCATCCGTAAAAAAAATGTGTTCAAAGTGTAAGGTTATTCGCAGAAAAGGCAAAGTGCTGGTGATCTGTGAAAACCCTAAACACAAACAGAGACAAGGTTAGGAGTAAGCATTGGCTCGTATAGCTGGAATAGATATTCCACGAGATAAAAAAGTCGTTTTTGCATTGCGATACATCTATGGTATTGGTTTAACCAAGGCAAAAGCCATTTGTGCTAAAGCTAAGGTTGATGAAAATATTCGAGTAAAAGACCTGAAAGAAAATCAAGTAATATCCATCCGGGATGCCATTGATAAGTTGGAGATCAAAATAGAAGGACAAGCTCGTTCTGAGATGGCAATGAATATCAAGCGATTGAAGGATGTGGGTTCTTATAAAGGCATTCGACATCGCAGAGGCCTTCCGGCAAATGGTCAGCGAACCAAGACCAATGCGAGAACCCGAAAAGGCAAGAAGAAAACAATTGGAATGAGTAAAAAAGAAGAATAGTGGATCGAAAGGATAAGTAGTGGCACAAGATAAAAAAGGATCTGGAAAGAAAAAGTCTAAAAAGCGAAGCGTTGATGCGAATGGGATTGCAAATATTAAAGCAACATTCAACAATACTCACATCACCTTAACAGATAATTTTGGAAATGTTATTGCATGGGCAACAGCTGGAACCTCAGGATTTAAAGGTTCCCGTAAAAGTACAGCTTATGCTGCCACTATGGCTGCAGAAAAAGTAGCGACTGAAGCCATTGGAATGGGTTTGATGAGAGTGGACGTACGGGTTAAAGGTCCTGGCTCCGGCAGGGAGTCTGCCATCAGAGGTATTATCAATTAAAGATATAACTCCACTACCACATAATGGGTGCCGTCCGCCCAAGAAAAGACGTGTATAGGATAGAGAAAGAATTATGGCAAAATTAAAGACACCTAAAGGAAAGTTAGTTAGGAAATTCGGTGAAAACGTATTTGGGAATCCCAAATATGACCGGCTTTTGAATCGGAAACCATATGCCCCGGGACAACACGGGCAAACAAATCGTCGAAGATTATCCAATTATGGCACTCAGTTACGTGAGAAGCAAAAGATCAAGGTCTTATATGGTGTGCTTGAAAAACAATTTAGAAATTATTTCGAAAAAGCAGATAAAATGAAAGGCGAGACAGGTACAAATCTCATGCAATTGATGGAACAGCGTTTAGACAATGTTGTTTACCGCCTTGGATTTGCATCAACGCGTCCCGCAGCACGCCAAATGGTCAACCATGCTCATTTCTTGGTAAACAATAAAAAGGTCAATATACCATCCTATTCTGTTAAGCCTGGTGATGTCATACGAGTTAGAGATAAAAGTAGAAAGCTTGACATTATTTTAGATTCCATGA
The DNA here is from genome assembly GCA_964510385.1 of uncultured bacterium. Classification (GTDB taxonomy): domain Bacteria; phylum Fidelibacterota; class Marinisomatia; order Marinisomatales; family TCS55; genus UBA2126. The sequence continues at coordinate 37,391 of CAZECA010000005.1, read as the reverse complement.
AGCGGATTAAAGGTGATCTAGATCTTCCTTGGTTGGAATTAGATAAGGCAAAAATGACTGGAAATGTCATTGCAGTTCCTGAACGGGAAGATATGCAAGTCCTGGTTAATGAACAGTTGGTAGTAGAATTATATTCAAAATAATTAAAAAAAGGGTTATTTAAGACATGGCAAATACAATGGACATTCAAGTTCAAGTTGATGAAACAAAACAAACAAATACCTCAGGTGTTTTTTCTCTTCAACCATTAGAAAGAGGATATGGAATAACACTTGGTAATTCACTGCGTCGAGTATTGCTGACGTGTATCCCCGGAGCTGCAATTACTAATATTCGTATGGATGGGGTACAGCATGAATTTTCTACTATCGAGGGTATTCGTGAAGATGTCGCTGATATCATTCAAAACCTGAAGGGTATTAGGTTCAAGCTAATGGATAATGATCCGGATAAAGTAGAAGTAACCGTTAAGGGTCCCGGAAAGTTCACTGCAAATGATATTCAGAAAGCCAGTGACCAGTTTAAGATCTTGAACAAAAATCATTACATTACCGAATTAAATAAAGGTACAGAAATCAAGATCGAAATACGGATCGGTATAGGAAAAGGTTACATTCCTTCAGAAGAGAATGAATTACCAAATGCCCCTGTCGGGACCTTGGCTATTGACAGTATCTTTAATCCTGTAACAAAGGTCACATTTGATGTTAGTCCCGTTCCAGGCGCAAAAGATCCCATTGAGATCTTGACCTTATCCGTAGAAACTGATGGTTCCATCACCCCAAAAGATGCAGTCAGTCATGCTGCAACAGTCATGATAGACCATCTTCGTTATGTGGAATCGATTGCAAGTCCAGAAGTACTGGAAGTTTCTGAAGGTATCAGCGAAGAAGATCTGCAGATCAGAGCATTGCTAAAACGTACAATAGATGAGATGGAGCTTTCTGTAAGAAGTCATAATTGTCTTCAGGCAGCCGGTATCAAGTTTATCTATGAGATGGTGAAGAAAGAAGAAAACGAAATGCTTAAGTACAAAAATTTCGGTCGCAAATCCTTAACCGAACTTGTTGAGAAATTGGATGAAATGGGATTGCATTTTGGTATGGATGTTGATGAATATTTGAAAGAGCCTGCATAATATGGCAAAGAATAATAAACATCGCAAACTAGGTGTTAACCCTTCTCACAGACGCGCCATGCTCATGAACTTGGCGGAGAGTTTGATCAAACACAAACGGATCAAGACCACAGATTCCAGAGCAAAAGCCCTCCGTGAATATATTGAGCCATTGATCACCAAAGCGAAAAAAGGTGATCTGAATTCCCGCAGGATGGTCTTGAGAAAATTACATAAGGATGCTGTTCAAACCTTGTTTGATGAAATAGGTCCAATATATGCTGACCGCCCTGGTGGCTACACACGGATAATCAAACTTGGGTTCAGGAAAGATGATACTGCTTCGTTATCCCTGATTGAGCTGGTTGACTTCGATGCTGGAACCGAGGCTGCCGTTGAAGCAGAAACTGAAGATGCTAAATAGGTAAATTGAGAATAGTGTATTCAAAACTATTAAGGGCAGTCATTTTGACTGCCCTTCTTTTTATATCCGAAAATCAATTGCTCGCACAAATAGATTCGTTTGATCATAAGTGTCTTTGGGTGGTTCGAAATACACTGGAAAATGAGCAGAAAATTGACGAAATGTTAGACTTTGCTGAATCGAATGAATTTGATCAATTGTTGGTTCAGGTTCGCGGCAGGGGAGATGCATTTTATCAATCAAATATAGTGCCCCAAACTGAATATTTAGCAGAACCGAATTTTGATCCCTTGAAGTATGTAATTGAAAAAGCTCACACTAGGGGATTAAAGGTACATGCATGGGTGAATGTTTATTTTATTTGGGCAGCTGAAAAAAGACCGCGTGCTCTTCATCACGTGTTTAACAGTAAACCACACTGGTTGGACTCCAATGGCCTCGATGTAGAAGATATTTTAAAAAATGAAAATGGGCAGCGGCACTTTCTTGCTCCTCATCATCCTGAAGTCACTGCTCATTTAGTAGCAATTTTTCGTGAACTTGCAGCATTATATGAGATCGATGGTTTACATTTGGATTATGTTCGATTCAAGGATGCGGAATATGGTAACAATGTGGATGCAAAAACATTATTCTACCAGGGAAAATACGTGAACAAGGAAAAGATATTTGCAGATAAAAATGGGGCAGTCTGGGATCAGCATCGTCGCAATTCTGTCACAGAATTAGTCCGGCAAACCCGACAGATGTTAAATGAAGTGCGTCCTGGCTGTATCTTATCCGCCGCTGTAAAACCGAATTTATTTAAGGCACGAAATCGCTATTTTCAGGAGTGGGATGTCTGGCTGGCTGCGGAATATCTTGATTGGGTAATGCCTATGAATTATAGCACAGACATACGAGATTTTGCTGAAAATATTGATATCATTTATGATAACCTTCCAAAGAAATTACGAGATAAAATTATGATGGGTATCGCTTTATATAATCAGGATGGATTTGCTGCAAGTGACAAAATTAAGTATTCAAAGATTACTCGCTTCAAGGGTATCTCCTTGTTTTCCTATAATGTTTTTTCGGAAAATAAAAATTATATCAATCAATTGATCATAGATCACTAATTCGCTCTAAAGCAAATACATTTTCTCCATCTAATTCTTCACACCTTTGAGTTGTTTACCAACTTTGAGTGTTATAGAGATTGACATAAATTAACGTCTAATTTCAGGAGCAATAATGTACAGAACTATTCGTGCACCAAAAGGGAGCAAACTAGTTTGTAAAAACTGGCAGATAGAGGCACCGTACCGAATGATCCAGAATAACTTGGATCCGGATGTTGCTGAAAACCCCGATGAACTCGTTGTTTACGGAGGAAAGGGGAAAGCTGCACGAAATTGGGAGAGTTTTGATGCTATCCTCAATACGTTGAAGAGACTAGAACCGGATGAGACTATGCTGGTGCAGTCAGGAAAGCCCGTAGGTGTCATTCGAACGCATACTACATCACCAAGGGTATTGATCGCTAACTCGAACCTTGTCCCCGATTGGGCAAACTGGGATCATTTCAATGAGCTGGATCAAAAAGGGCTCATGATGTATGGACAGATGACAGCCGGTTCTTGGATCTATATTGGTACCCAGGGAATCTTGCAGGGTACCTATGAAACATTTGCAGCTGCTGCCAAGCAGCATTTTGAGGGAGACCTGAAAGGGAAATTTGTTCTTACTGCTGGACTTGGAGGTATGGGGGGAGCTCAACCACTATCTATCACTATGAATAATGGTGTCTGTATTTGCATCGAGATAGATCCCCATCGGATCCAACGACGATTAGAGACAAAATATTTAGATGTAGCTTCTGAATCATTGGATGACGCCCTTACGCTGGCCAGGAACGCTGCAGCGCATGGAGAACCCTTATCCATCGGGTTATTAGGAAATGCGGCCGATATAGTACCAAAAATCGCCTCAATGGGCATCGTACCTGATATGGTGACAGATCAAACGTCTGCACACGATGAATTAGATGGCTATGTTCCCAATGGTATGTCCTTCGAAGAGTCGCTCGTCTTACGTAAAAATGATTCAAAAAAATATGTGAGTGAAAGTTTTCGTTCTATGGCTGAGCACTGCCAAGGAATGTTGGCCCTGAAAGAATTGGGCTCCGTAGTATTTGACTATGGAAATAATCTTCGTGGGCAAGCCAAGAAAGCAGGTGTAGAAAATGCATTTGATTTTCCTGGCTTTGTTCCGTCATATGTCCGTCCATTGTTTTGCGATGGGAGAGGGCCTTTTCGTTGGGTAGCTCTTTCCGGGGACCCGGAGGACATTTATAAAACTGATAATAAAATTTTAGAAATGTTTCCGGAAGATCAAACGCAGACACGATGGATAAAGATGGCTCGGGAAAAGATAAAGTTTCAGGGCTTACCATCAAGAATATGTTGGTTGGACTATAGGCAAAGAGCCAAGTTTGGTGTGGAACTGAATCGAATGGTTGCCAGTGGTGAACTGTCGGCCCCTATTGTTATTGGGCGTGATCATTTGGACACCGGTTCTGTGGCCTCTCCCTATCGGGAGACGGAGGCCATGAAAGACGGTAGCGATGCTGTTGCTGACTGGCCATTACTAAATGCAATGGCGAATACTGCTAGTGGCGCAACCTGGGTGTCAATTCACCACGGCGGTGGAGTGGGAATGGGCTTGGCCATTCACGCTGGTCAGGTAATCTGTGTGGACGGGTCTCCTGAAATGGAGGAGCGGGTCCAGCGAGTGCTCACTACCGATCCGGGAACGGGTCTCTTCCGTCATGTGGATGCAGGATATGAACGCGCCATCGAGAATGCTAAAAAGTGGGATATAGATATTCCCATGTTGAAATGATTCTAGAGAATATTGGAGAATTAACAACTTTCAACCCTGAATCGGGCAGGGTGGAGAGTGCTCAAGACACTACTTTATCAATAGAGAATGGGGTTTTCGTTGAAAAAAGTGATGGGCAAATTATAGACTGTGGGGGGTCTCTTGTCACACCAGGTTTTATCGATCCTCACACACATCCAGTATTCCTTGACATACGAAAGGATGAATTTGCAGAAAGATTAGCGGGAGTTACCTATGAGGAGATAGCTGCAAGAGGTGGAGGGATCAATGCCAGTGTGAATTCACTTCGAGATACCTCATCAAATGAGCTGATAGACCGTGTATCCGTTCGTATGGATCAGTTTTTAAAATTAGGTACTACTACTGTAGAGTGTAAATCTGGATATGGTTTAAATACTGAATCAGAATTAAAATCGCTTCAAGTAATACATGAAGTAAATCAAGAGCATGAAATAGATATGATCCCCACATTTTTAGGTGCCCATGCCTTTCCGCCAGAGTTTGCTGATGACCACGAAGGTTATGTGGATCTAATATGTTCTGAAATGATACCAGCTGTGGCAGAGCAGGGGATCGCCGAATTTTGTGATGTATTCTGTGAGAATGGGTATTTCGATGTTCATCAGTCAAGGCGGATTTTGAAAACAGCACAAGATTATTCGCTCACTCCTCGTCTTCACGCTGATGAGTTTGAGGATTCCGAAGCAGCAGGGTTGGCAGCAGAAGTTCAGGCAGTTTCTGCGGATCATCTCATGGCAGTGAGCGAAGAGGGAATCAAGAAACTATCAGATAATGATGTGATCGCCACACTGTTACCTGGAACTACATTTTTCCTCGGAAAGGTTGCGTATGCTCCAGCACGACAATTAATTGAATATGGTATTGAAATTGCCCTTGCCACAGATTTTAATCCCGGTAGTTGCCAGATTCAGTCCATGCCCTTTATTGTTTCTCTGGCCTGCATTCACCTTGGTATGACAATTGAAGAAGCATTCACAGCAGCTACCTATTATTCTGCAAAGGCACTCAAATTAGAACAAAAAGTAGGCTCCATTTCCATAGGCAAACAGGCCGATATTATTGTATGGAATATTGATCATTTATTGGAAATCCCCTTCAATGTTTCGAACCAGGCCATTAAAATGGTTATAAAGAATGGAAAAGCAATTGACTCATGATATTGAGCCGTGTAAACTTGCTCCTGCTTTGAGTAAGAATTTGATAATGAGAAACACTCGAAAATTAATATTTCCGCTCATGCTTATCCTTGGGATGGAGGGCCTTTGGGCGAATTATGCCTTTTATCGCTCAGTTACTTCTACCTGCAAATCCTACAGGGTAGCTACTCAAGATGGAGAAATGTATTTTGGTAAGGAAGAAACGACTAAAGAAAAATTTTTTCTTACGGTAAACAGTAATCGTAACAATTTTGAAATGGCCCTGATTGTTGGTTTTGTGGCAGTGGGGCAGGCAGTGAAGCACCAGAGATCTATGGTGCAAAAAAAGATTATGGAGAGATCTGCAGAGCCAAAAACGGTTCATGTGAGTGTAAATGTTCCCGTGACTAGAGATAGTATGGTCATCACGGCCAGCGCCACGGCAGATCAGGTGGTGAAACTAGCAGACGGTAGTATCGATTCTGCTGAATTCATGCGTTTAATAAAAAATTCCATGGTAACACTATAGGAGGTAATTATGGATCCATTTGGATTTGAGTCAACCCTAATGAACTACCTGCGGGCCATTGGATGGTCTGTTGCAGCGGCCATAGGCTTCTCATTTGGTGTCGGTCTGGCTATTAAGGTATTTGACTGGCTCTCCAGTGATATTGATGAATGGGAAGAGATTAAAAAAGGAAATATGGGCGTGGCCCTGATCTTTGTATCTCTCATTGTCATGGTGGGTGTTCTCGTTTATAAAGTGATATAAAGGTTCACTAGTTAGAGGAGGATATTTTTTTAGGGGATTGGTTCATCCAATCCCCTTTTCTTTAAATTAGATATTTTAGAGATTTAATATTTATATTATATATATAATCAATCATTGATTTGATTTACAACTAAATCGATCGAATATTGACGAATAAAATTATTTGAGGTAAATGGAATGAAATATTTAACAAATACTTTAACCCTTTTCTTCTTTATTTCCGTAATAGTTGGACAATCAACATATTCTGGCGGCAGCGGGACGGAAGAGGATCCCTATCAAATCTCAACCACAAATGATCTGATCGAACTGTCAATCACATCTACTGACTGGGACAAGAATTTTATTCAAACAGCACACATTATTTTTGACAGTATTGAGACCCAGGTAGACTGGAATGGTGATGGTAGTATAGATAATGATACCAGCGGTTTCTCACCTATAGGAAACGATGTTTTACAATTCTCCAGTGTGTATGATGGTGCCGGTTACACTATTGATCACCTCTTCATCAACCGTCCAGACACTGATAATATTGGACTTTTTGGCTATATTAATAGCGCAACGGTGAAAAATGTTGGCGTTATTAACGTGCATGTAACTGGCAACAAGAATGTTGGCGCGCTGGTAGGACGCAACTTTACTCTAACGACGGTCAGCAACTGTTACAGCAGTGGAAATATAAGTGGCAACAGCAATTATACTGGGGGCCTGGTAGGTAGGAATTCTTCGCAGTCTATAATAATAAACAGTTACAGTATGTGCAGTGTCTATAGCAGCGGTACTGTTGGTGGCCTTGCAGGACATAATTCTTGGGCTTCTACAGTGATCTATTGCTACAGTGCAGGTAGTGTTAGCGGCAGCGGCAATAATGTAGGCGGACTGATTGGGGATATGGATAACACTTCTGATGTAGTTGATTCTTTCTGGAATACAGAGACTTCCGGACAATCAACCAGCGACGGAGGTACCGGGATAATGAATGCAGAGATGCAGGACTTTACGACTTTTGATGATGCCAATTGGGATTTTGTTATTGAAACCATTAATGGAACAGATGATCATTGGGACATGGACCAGTTGGGAACTGTAAATAATGGCTATCCTATCTTGACCTGGCAGGATGGCGCGGATCAGGAGCTACCAATCTTAGAGGTTGTTGATTTGCCGAACAAATTTAATCTGAATCCGAACTATCCAAATCCTTTTAACCCAATAACAACACTTCACTATGATCTACCGGAAAAAATTTTTGTGAGCATTACTATTTATAATATGCTAGGTAGGCAAGTGAGAACTCTGGCGGGAGGCATCCAGGAAGCGGGGTATCGGTCTGTGGTATGGGATGCAACAGATAATCAAGGTAAACCAGTTAGTGGGGGAGTGTATCTCTGCAACATTGAAGCTGGGGAATTCAGGCAGACAAAGAAAATGGTATTATTAAAATAAGATAAATACGATTAATGCCCCAACTATCGTATTCATAAAATTCACACAATCATTATCCAGCCATTTAAATCCATTTGAATGACTGGTTTGTTTTCCGCAGTGGATTCTTTTTTCTGAATGTCTTTCACACACGGAACAAGTGAACTTGGCTTGGATACTTCCACCCAGTACTGAATCTACCAGACTACCAATAAACCCAGCAGCCACCACGAGTCCCCCTGCCGCCCATTGGCCGATCCAAGCAATGAAAACTGCACCAATTAAGGAACCAAATAAACCCAGAATAGTTATTCCTCCGGATGCTCCTTTTTCCACGGTCCTAAAATGAAGGATATGCCTAGGTCTGTTCTTACTGAAAAATCCAATTTCTGTCGCCCAGGTGTCTGCAGTAGCCGCGGCAATGGCACCCAGGAACATGATAAAGGCAATGTCAAATGGTTGAAAGAAATGAACGATTGCAATGATCATGGGAACGCCCCCATTGGCCAATACCTGGAGAACATCCCTATTGGAGCCCTTTTGAGTGGTCTCAGAGGACTTATTACCGAATTTCGATAGAACGGACGATAAAACAAAAAAAAGCAGTATAGGAGTGATCCATTGGATCCCGCCAGAGCCGAAAATAAAAATACCCATTACAAAAGCAGTAGCAGTACCTCCACCGTTCAGTGAACGCATTTTGTGGGCAACATAAAAGATCAATGCAGAACCTATCGTCCAGAGTAGAAGATGCAGTAAAAGTCCGTGTGTATAATTGATTAGATAAATCTCATACGAAATGGCTGTAGCAAGGGGTACAGATAGATTATCAGATCCCTTGCTACTGACAGCTTCTGCCGCAGTGGCCATGAGACCTACAAAGGCTGCGCAACCAATAAGTACTTGCACTGGCAGGAAGAACGTTGCGCCAAAGATCCAAGCAAAAAAGTCCGTGCCAACATAAATAATAATCGTGGAAGAGATGAACATTGCAGCGCTACCCTGGAGTGATTTTTCATCCTTCCACAATCTAAATTTCAATGGATGCTTTTCCCGCTCCCCTACGAATGAAGCAAGTGTATCTGCAAAAGTCATGACCAGCATGGAAAGGATAAGGGTAATAGGTTTATCCCAGAAAAATGCCCCTAAAATAAAAAAAGAAATGGGAAAGTAGATCGTGCCATATGTGGTGCGGCTGGTGTCGTGCATGCCCTTGAATGTTTCATGCTTCATTGCCGCAGCATTGACCACAATGAAAATGGTTGCCAATGTGATGGGCTGGACATTTGAAGAAAAAATAAGGGGGCACGTGGAGACCATGATCCCCACTATCACATGAACCATTTTACGGCTGGTCTCGGAGCCCCACTTCAAGGATGTACGGACAAATTCGGATATTCCAATTAATAGAAAAATTCCAATGAAAAATGCCCCGAATGTAAGCCACTCATTATCGAATGGATGAAATATGGGTAATTCCATTGAATAATCTACATCCACTGCCTCAAAAAAGTGTATAATTTGGTGATTGTTTTGTAGAATCTCACTCTGAAATCATGATTATTAAAAAGTAAAATGACCCAAAAGATATCCCGCCGTCAATTCATCAAAGCCGGAACGGTCGCAGCCTTATCATCCACACTGTCCCCGGCACGAACATTATTGAACATTACCGGAAACAGTTCCGGTGAGCATGTAATTGTTATTGGTGCAGGACTTGGCGGCCTGGCCTGTGCATATGAACTTCAAAAAGCCGGGATTGATGTGACGGTACTTGAAGCGAGATCACGGCCCGGGGGAAGAGTTCGCACATACAGGGATCCATTCGCTGATGATCTATACGCTGAAATGGGAGCTGAATATGTGGATTCCAGTGATAAGTACGCACGAGAGTATTGTAGTCAATTTGGATTGGATATTCTTCCGGCCAGACAGTATGATGGGATCTATGTGCGGGGTAAAAAGTATGATATCCAGAGATTCAAGGATTATAAGCAAAAGCTTCCTTATGATGGAACCGTTGGTGGAAAACTCTTTGGACAGGAATTTGAATACGTTCAGCGGTGGGTGGAAATGATTAAGGATCCCAATAATCTCCCCCATGAGGTTATGGAGCTGGATCGAATGAGCGCCGCGCAATTATTGCGAAAAGAGGGTGCCCCCAGAGATATTATAGATTTATATACATATACTAACGCAACCGAAAGCACATGTACTCCCGATCAAATGTCTGCGTTGAATATGGTTTTTGGCCATTTTTATGCTGCTGCATTCAGCGAGAATACTGTTGAAGGTCGAATCTTTGGTGGGAATGACCAGTTACCCAAACGGTTTGCGAAAGAAGTGGCATCCAATCTGAAATATAATTGTCCTGTGAAAAAGATAGAGCATGGACAAAATGGTGTAGTGATTACATTTGAGGAAAGCGGAACAATCACATCCATTAGTGCTGACAGGTGTGTGGTCGCCATGCCTTTGACAATTCTTCGAAAAACAAAGATATCACCTTATTTTTCGGATCAAAAGATGCACTGCATACGAAAACAGTCCTACGGAGAAGTAATGAAGATCGCCATGCAGTTCAAGAGACGGATCTGGGATGAGCAGGGTAGCGTGGGACAACGTGTATTTACTGACACGGAACTTCGTCGTGTATATCATTTTTCCATTGACCAACCGGGTCCTAGGGGGATTCTATTATCATTTACTTCCGGTGACTCAGCCGCTAAACTGGGACGTGTGATTGAAAAACAACGTTTAAGAATTGCAAAAGAGACTGCAACAAAGCTTTGGCCTAAAACACCTCAATTCTGGGAATCAGGCATATCTAAATATTGGAATGAGGACCCTTGGATGCAGGGCAGTTACACATACGTCAGTCCTGGACAGTGGGACTTTATTGAAAAAATGGCACTGCCTGAAGGCTGTGTTCATTTTGCCGGAGAGCATACGTCAGAAATGCATTCTTCCATGAATGGAGCCATTGAGTCTGGTGTCAGGGCCAGTAGGGAGATTATTGAAAGGTAGATGGGCACCCACGAATACGAAATAGATAAGCGAAACGAGGAGATCCTTATCTATGTGAATGGGGAGATCGTACCACGTAGGGAAGCAAAAGTTTCTGTTTTTGAAAGCGGATTTCTTCTTGGAGATGGTGTATGGGAAGGGATCCGTTACCACAATAAGCATTTGGTACATAAGGATGATCATTTAAAGAGACTCTTGGAAAGTGCAGCTGCAATCGGAATGGATGTTGGTAAATCAGAAACTGAACTTGAGGAGATCATCATTCAAACTCTAGAGGCAAATAATATGGAATCGGATATTCATATTCGATTTATTGTCTCACGCGGCATGAAGAAAACGCCTTACCAGCATCCCAAGGTGAACGTGGGCGGCCCAACGATTGTAGTGATCCCAGAATATAAGGTGGCCAGTGAAGATGTGAAGAGAAAGGGTATTCGACTTGGGACAGTCGCTGTTAGGCGGGGAACGGCCAATACCCAGGACCCTAAATGGAATACATTGAGCAAACTGAACTGCATTGTTGCCTGTATCGAAGCTGATCAACTTGGATATGATGAGGGGCTCATGCTGGATGTAAATGGTTACGTTTCTACTTGCAATTCCACCAATTTCTTCATCGTTAGACAAGGAGAAGTGTGGACATCTACTGGGGAATATTGCTTGAATGGTGTAACACGTGGAAGTATCATACGTTTATGCCGTGAGAGTAGTATACCGCTATTTGAGCGGAATTTTTATACAGAGGATTGTCATACAGCAGATGAAGCATTCGTGACTGGAACATTCGCCGGGGTAATTCCGGTGATCGAGATTGATGGCCATATACTATCTGGAGGAAAAAGAGGCGATTTGACCACACGTCTACAGAAAATGTACAAAAAAGACATCGATTCACTCTATCCATCTCATGACTAAACACATTGCCATGTGGTCCGGGCCACGAAATATTTCCACGGCCCTGATGCGTGCCTTTGAGAACCGTCCTGATACATTCGTTTCGGATGAACCGTTCTATGGATTTTATTTGTCCAACACGGACATTGACCATCCTGGCAGAAAAGAAGTACTGAATTCTATGGAAACCGATTGGGATATAGTGGCCAAAACCATAACAGGAATTTGTCCTACGGAAGAAAAAGTTTGGTACCAGAAACACATGGCACAACATAATCTACCTGGTGTAGATCTATCATGGACAACGCTGGTGACAAATTGTTTTCTCATTCGAGACCCTAGAGAAGTTATTATTTCCTACAATAAGAAGTATGAGGTTACACGGGCAGAGCTATTGGGCTTGCCACAGCAGGTTGATCTGTATCGTATGTTAACAGAAGGGGATTGTATTGAACCAGCCATCATAGATGCTAGGGATATCTTAATTGATCCGAAAGACATTTTGAATAAACTATGCGTCTTTTTAGGGATTGAATATAGAAGTGAGATGCTTTCCTGGCCCGAAGGGTCGAGAGATACAGACGGTGTATGGGCAAAACATTGGTATAAAAACGTGGAGAAAAGTACAGGTTTCAAACCCTATATCGATCAGAATGAAGAATTACCCAAGGAACTGGAAGAGATATATGAGGAATGTCTCGTATATTATGACACCCTCCATCGCAAAAGGATTTATTAATTTATGGCAAAGAAGATTGATTCAAAAGCCGTTGGCTTAGACATTGGGCTATTGATCGGCCGTTTTTTTATGAATACGGAAGACCTGCACTACGGTTACTGGCCCGATGACAAAACAGCCAGTGCTCAAAATTTTGCTGAAGCCCAACACCGTCATTCACAACTGATCATTGATCATATTCCGGATGGTGTAAAGACCATTTTAGATGTGGGGAGTGGTTCAGGAAATTTGGCGAAAACATTACTGGGCCTTGGTTATCAGGTGGATTGTGTTATTCCCAGTGAATTTTTAGCTGATAATGTGCGCCAAAAACTGGATGATCGTTCTATGGTTCATGTTTGCGGATTTGAAGACCTGCAAACAGATAAATCATACGACATGATCCTGTTCAGCGAGAGTTTTCAATATGTAAAACTGGGATTATCTATTGATAAGATTGTGGAGATGCTGTCTGCAGGAGGTCATTTGATGATCTGTGATTTTTTCCAGAAAGATACTCCTGGAAAGAGTCCACTTGGCGGGGGACATAAATGGACAAAATTTGAGACAAAGATTGCATCGGTTCCACTCACAAAGATTTCTGATAAGGATATCACAGAGGAAACCGCACCTACAAATGATCTTTTGGATAATTTTGTGACACAGGTATTGGAGCCCATTAAATCCATGTCGGGGGAATATTTAGATTCTAATTATCCCAGGCTAACCGGTTTTCTAAAATGGAAATACGAAAAGCGGATCAACAAAATCAACAGGGTTTATTTCACAGGTCAGCTTACAGGTGCAAATTTTATAAAATTCAAAACATATAGATTGTTACTTTTTAAAAAGTAAGAAATAATCATTGTAACATTTCCACGTGTCTGGGAATTGAAGATTTACGTATTATAAGATTACTTTCTATAGTATATGTTTTATGTGTTGTTTCTGGTGAATTGTTGTTGATTTGCTCTAGTAAAATTTCAGCAGATTTGCGACCCATTTCATAACCGTTCTGATCGACTGTGGTCATGGTTGGGCTAATCATTTCGGTGATAGGATCATTTGTAAACCCAGTGACTGCAATGTCTTCGGGTATAGATAGTTTATTTTTTTTGAGTGTTTGGTAAACACCAACAGCAACGGGATCATTTACACAGCAAATTGCATCCAGATTAGGATAGAATTTGAGTAATGATTTTGCACCATTAGATCCTCCTTTTTGGTTCAAATCAACATGAATAATCATTTCATCAGATACTTTTAACCCATTTTCATTTAGAGCTTTCTTATATCCTTCTAAACGATGTTTTGTAATATTCAAATGTGGAGGTCCCGCTAGGTGTGCAATATTTTTATAACCCGATTCTATGAGGTGGGTTACTGTTTTATAGATGCTTTCAGAATCATTTCCCACTACTTTAGAAACTTCCAAACTCTCTAGAATACGGTCAAAAAGAACGAGAGGAGTTCCTCTGGCGATTACACGTTCAAAGTGTGAGCCATCCATTGTAGATTGACTTATGGATGCAATGACTCCAGCAACACGATTAGATATAAGACTTTCTGTGTTAATGATTTCACGTTCTAGTATTTCATTTGATTTAGTTACAAGAATTGTAAATCCCTCTTTATGTGTTATTTCCTCAATACCATCTATTACTGATGAGAAAAAAAAATGAGAAATTTCAGGAACAATTACGCCAATAGTGTATGTCCTTTTCTTTTTCAAACTTTTAGCAAGTACATCAGGGAAATAACCAAGTCGTCTAGCAACCTCTTTAGTTTTTTTTATGGTATCCTTATTTATATCAGGGTGATCCTGTAATGCCCGTGATACTGTAGAAATTGATAATCTCAATTTTTTTGCAATATCTTTAAGTGTCGGATTATTTTCCATTCGCTATTTTTTTAATTTTTTCATCAAAATGATATTTTTAAAAAAATTGAGATTATCAATTTATCTATTTTAACAGCAGTATTTTTTTTATCATTTTAAATGAGCCTATAGAGAATACACAAAAATATGGGCCGCTAGATAGTTCTGATCCATTAACAATTATCTTATGTCTCCCAGGAGACTTAATACCTTCATTGTACTCTAAAACTAATTTCCCATTTAAATCATATACATTGAGAGAGACTGGAGTACCTACTGAAAGACTATAGGTAAATGTTGTGATGGGGTTAAAAGGGTTAGGGAAATTATTTGATAATATAAAATTTTCTGGAAGTTGCTGTTCTTCTAGATTCATAGTATTAACAGAAGTACGGGAATACGAAAAACCTCCACCACTGTTTCCACCGCTATAAGATGTAAACACAACATCAAAATAGAGATGATCTTGAGTTAAATATAGAGATATTGTATCTCCAATTAACGATTGCGGCGATCCAGCGTGCATGGCAACAAAATTAGTATAGCTTGATGAGTCTGATTGTACAGTTGTGCCATTTGCCCAAAGAGTACCAATGGGAGATCCATTGGTACCAGAGTAACTTTCTTCTTGGGCAATGTTAAAAATACTCTGAATGTCGGCACGTGTTATCCAGACATTATCTGTGATACGATCCTGGTACTCTTCTAGTGTCCAGTCCGCATAATCAGGTTTGGTAAATTCAACAGTTTGGGCTAAAACAATTTCTCCTTTAAGAATAATTAAGACAAATAGTATAGCATAAATAAATCTAAAAATTTTCATAATTATATATTCCTTCTAGTTTATTTTTTTGAAAAAAGAATACTTAAAGTTTATTTAATAATATATAAAGATAAAGAAGTGTTTAAAGTGAAATACCAATAGATATTCTATTCACGGGTGAAAAATCACCAGCTTCATTAAATGAATAATTTAAATTTGTCAAAAAGCCTAGTAAGCGTAATGAAAAGCCTAAGCCTAATGATAAACCCTCTGTATCATGATTGAATTTGTATCCACCTCGTATGAAAAGCATTTTATTGTACCCATATTCAAAACCAATATTTAATCTTTCTGTGTAATCGACCGGGTGCACAGCATCTAACTCGACAAGAAAATTATTTTTGTCACCATAATTTCCAATAAAGTCAAACATATCCATTGCTACTCCTATTGTGAATGTTAGAGGCAATGGAAAAGAATCATCTTCATATTTAAAATTCTTTGAAAAATTTCTGACACCCATACCAAATCTAAAACTTTTAATACCGGGGTAGTAAAGTGTGCCAAAGTCATAAGCAAGACCATCTGTTTTATTTGATTTTTCTTCACCATCTGGCATTAGGGTTGTCCCAAGGTCTTGACTGACAAATTTTACTTGACCTCCAACTGCAAATTTATCTGTTAAACTTTTTGCAAAAGATACGCCCATTGCTGAAGCATCTACGTCAACATTTCCTGTCTCAACAAATCCGGCGGTGTTGTCAGCAACTTGAGTACCGATGATTTCTCCATAATCAGATGTGTGTATGTTGAATCCTATTACCCCAATATTTCCCAGTCTCTTTGTGATGCCTAATGTGTAATAATTAATGTCACTTAACCAGTTTGTGTGATTAGTGAAAAAGCTAATATTTTCAGAACCTTCGGTCATACCCGCTGGATTATAAAACATTGCACTCGCCCCTGAACCAACTATAGTAAAGGCGCCGCCCATTGCCGCTGCGCGAGCATCTGCATCAATTTTTAGAAACTGATAACCAGACTGGGCTACTTTTTTTATTTCAGCATTTACTTTACCAATGCAGAACACTAATAATAAAATTGAGATTAAAAATGTATTAATTTTATTCATTATTTTTTTTCTTAAAAATGATCACCAGTCGTCAACCTATCTAATGATAACAAATTTAGTAATGGCTGTCTCACCAGATTCATTATCTGTAATATGAGCCAGATAAATTCCACTTACCAGGAGTTGACCACTATCCGAAACAGTCTGTAAATCGAGAATGTTTCCACCCCAAATTTCATCACCAGATCCAGAATCATGATCAATAGTTTTTACTAAATCTCCACTTTCAGTGTAGATCTTAATAGTACAGTAAGCAGGTATGTCCATGAAAACAATTTTATTTGGTTCCCCTGGAAAATTGTTTGCGTTAACATTTAGTGGATTTGGGACTACCCGAATAGTTTTCAATGTGCCAGCTGGGCGAGATCGGTAGGCAGCAGCACGTGTTCTATTTACATTCCAACCACTCTCAAGACTCCGAACTTGTCCATTGGGACTTGGAGCATTTGTTAGGCCATCATCAAATGCAGTTACATAGTAAAAATATGCTACACCTCTCTGCGCAGTTGTATCATTGAAACTATGCGTTATAGGAATTCCTGAATTGCCGCCGCATTCAAAAATTCTTGTAAAAGAGGAGTCTGGACTACCGATACTTCTATATACTCTATAGCCTGAAAAATCACTCGCTTCCTCGGATTCAGATCCCCAGTTAATCTGAATATAATTTGGTAGCCCTTGCACTTCAATTGAGGGTGCTCTTGGCGGAACGGGGAGCTCATAATTATTTTGGACGGCATATTGAGCAGCCCATGCATTTTTGAATAATGAATCTTTGCCAGTCGCTATCCAACAATCTTTTGCATAATCATTTTCATTGTCATACAAATCTGGATGCTCAAAATATTGAGGAGGTAAATTGTTTTCACCATCCCAAGTGGCAGTACCATTGTTCCACGCTTTTCCTAGTTCTCGTCCTTTCTCTGGAGATATAGATCCCATAACAAATGCATAAACAAATCGAACACTGTCACCAAAAGCTAAATCATAGGGTCCGGACGAAGTATGAGCTATTGCCCGCCAATTCCACCATGGGAAATCTTTAGGGAATTTGTATCCTTGTTCATCCATTCGAAGTGAGTGGAATGTATTTTCATGTACATTATCCGTTTGGTATTCAAAATTAAATTGTGGTCCTCCAAAACCATATTGAAGTACTTCATATAGGTTCTGTAGCTCACTAGCACTATGACTCGAAGCTTCAAATTTTAACCAAAATATTTCAACAGTTTGTACACCTGTCATACGTGGTTGCGTTATATCATCGGATTTATCTGAAGATGATTTGTCTGCGTGTAAAAATGCTTCACCAACGTAAAATGGCCGATTAATAAAATCTTTACTTTTGTCTGGATCACCAAAATCATCATAATCAGAATCTGGTCCTCTAGCTGGGTAGCCATACATAATGCGTAGAGAATCTCCAATTCGTTCACCGTAAGTGCTGTACCATGGTGAACCTCTACCTGGCGAGTAAAAGTTATTCATACGCATAAAATACACATCTTCTAAATTTTGCCCTGGTAGCTCTATTTCAGGATCATCATCAATATTTCCATTATTGATGAATGTCCAATCATAAATAATGAAATCATCATAGTCTGAGCTGCTCCATGCAAGAACTTTCTGTTTTAGTGTAACACCCATTATAGTATTGACAGTCGATTCCATCATCAAATCAGCTGTGCCTGGAATTTTATCAGGGTTCACCTCATCTCCAGTTAGAGGAAAAGGATCATTTAATATTTCACCATTTACCGTAATTGTTGGGGGGTCATGTCTCACATATTGTTTTAGAGTTATACCATCTTCATCAGCAATGGGAATTGTAATATTTTCATTCGCGCCTGCTGTGGCAGTCCCAACAACTTTAACTGGCCAGTTGGTCCCGGTTTCATCAACCCAGTCAACTGTGCCCAAATGCCACCCCGCATTGTAAAGATGATAAGTTTTGTAGTTATCATAGTAATAATAAACTGCCCGTGAGCCAGCCAACTGGTCTTGATCAGTATTATCCACAACCTTCATCTCTACATTTCCTATGCGAACCCATTTAAAAGTACCGGCAACAATATTTTGCGCACCAAATAAGAGAATAATAATTGTTAAGTTCAGTTTTATGACTTTATCCATACTTTAAATCAAATTTTATTTTAAAAATTAATTCTTATTCCGAGAGAAATACTTCTAGGGTTCAAATAGGTAAGAAATTTTCTGTTTGGCATATTTATATGTGGTTTATCATTGCTATAAACATCGCCGACCTTATCATCGCCACCTGTGTATCCAGCAGCAGCATATTGTTCATCGTTATACATGGGTAGGTGCAATGATTCTAAATAGTTTCGCCAATCGTCTCCACCATCAAATCCCTGCATGGAAATATATTCCAGATCAAAAACATTATTAATATCAACAAAAATCATCAGATCAACTTTATTTGTTGCAATATTTTTACCCATTCGTAAGTCAGCCGAAAATTCGTCTTTCCATTGAAGATTATCCTGTAGTTCATAAGTTTCTAAGGGGTCCCAGGTGATATAATCTCCAGATTTCCAGCCCAAGAGAAGATTTATTTGCCATTGGTCCAATGGATGCGAACCAAATAATTGTGGTCCCCAGGATTTTGGTGTGTGCAAAGCTAGGTTTGCTCTGAGGAAGGGCCTTGCTAATGGTTTTTCTTGTTTAGGGTTTTGGTATCCATAGCGCATCTGGTCTCGAGGGTTTTCATAATAATGATCTCGACCAAAATATCCCCAAGTTTGTACAATATAATTGTAGTTAATCCAACCAGTAAACCATCGACCATATCTTTTTTGGAGTCTGATTTCAAAACCACGGATATCCTCATAGTTTGTGTTTTCTGTAGTAGTGTAGTTTACACTACCATCAATACTCGTATAACCAACGTATGCGATTTGGTTTGATATATCCTTGTAATAACCTGAAGCATGAATGAGAATCATATCTGAAACATTATATTCTACACCTAACTCGTAGGCGATAGTTTTTGGTATTTCTGCAGATGGATTACCAATATAATCTATACCCTGATATGCAGTTCCATATCCTATCTGGTACATATCAATTGATGAAGGCATAGAATAAAAGTGACCATAATTGAAATATAGTTTTGCTTTACTACTGATTGGATGAGAGACACCAATTCTCGGACTTATTTTTAGGTGCCCTTTTGCAGGCTCAGTAGGTGTGTTTTGGGTGAATTCGTCTTTGTATGGTGGGGAAAAATATTTTGAATATAGATCTACAGTATACCAATCTTTGTTAGGAGAATTTCCATCCAGTCGCAGTCCAAGGTTAGCTATAAGACCTTTTATTTCAATTTTATCTTGTATATAGGCACTCAGTCTAATTGGATATGCTCGATATTGATTAACATAGTTATTTTTCGGTGCATACTCAAAATTACTTTGGTATGAAGTATTTAGATCATCATAATTAAGCTCAAAACCAGTCTTCACTTGGTGTGTCTTATTTATTTGGCTGGTTAAGTCAAATTTTACATTTAATGTGTTTACTTCGGAATGATCTCGAGTTACACCTCCTAGAGACGCAAATACCATCCCATCACCAGAAGGTGTATAATTACTGGCAACTAAAAACCCAAATGGAGCTTCATCCACCAATACACTACCGAAAGATCTAACAAAGGTTGTGTCACGAACAAAATCAGGTCCGTAACATACGTTCTGAATATTTACATTAGATATACGAAAATTATAAAAAGTTTTTGAGCTTAAAACATGATCCATGGAAAAGCCAATCATGGACCTATAAATGTTAAATGGATTTAGAGCATTAGGCCAATAAAGAGCGGATCCTCCACCATCAGCATAGGCATCAGAAGTAGCAAGGTAGCTTGAGAAAATATCTGTTCCACTTGTCAAATACCAGTTGTTCCCAGAGCCTTCTGGACTCGCAGACAGGGTGCTAATCTCACCGTAGAGACCTTCAATCTTAAGTTTTATTTTATCAGTGGGTCTAAGCATCAATTTTAGATGTGAATTTGATTCTTGGTAATAATCACTCGCTGTAGGAAGTGCAAATAATTCATTTTTGTTATGATGTGAAATATAAAAAGTAGTTTTTCCTAAAATTTTTCCTAGAAATGGAATTGGCCCACCAAAGCCGATATCAACATTATAATCTGGTTTATGGCCATATTCGCCTTCTTGTTGACCTAAATCACCACTTCCTTCAACCCTATGATACCATAGGAACAGATCTCGTGCTTGCGAAGGAGTCATATCATTTGATGGATCATTATCCGTTAGCAAGTTTTCAGAAACTTCATTCCAGCCAACAAATTCTGGATAGCTTTCTTGCATCTCACTGTCCCATGTGCCGTTTTGGGTTCCGCTCCACATAACTCCGGGTTCTAGAAATGGCCTTAAATAATAATTATTTTTGTTGAAAAGTGAATATCCATTATGCTTCAATTGGGGCGTGTCATACTGAATGTCTATAGTTCCACTGAACTTGTCAGTGGAACCCTCTTTTGTAATAATATTAATTAAACCTGAACGAATATTTCCATATTCTGCGTTGAACCCACCCTTAATAATACTTATCTGATCAATTGAACTCATATTGACCATCATCACCGGTTCGTTTGAGCGGTTATCAACAAACGTCATCCCATCAACCATCAATGATGTTTGATCTAATCCACCTCCACGTATAAGATCATTTTCAATTCCAGATTCTAGGTTAAGATAGTCTCGAATGCTGCGCACTTTTGGGACATTGTACATATCCTCCGATAGAATATTGACTTCGCTTGCAGATCGATCCATGATAATGACTTCTCTTTTTGCCGTTACTATAACTTCCGATGCCTCTATAATTTTCGTTGTCAATTCAAAATCAAGGACAACAGTATGATCAGAAATTATAATTACATTTTGAGTGGTAATCGTTTGGTAGCCGATCATTGAAACAGTGATTGAATAATTCCCAGGTCGAATATTTAATATAAAATATTCACCATCAGCATCTGTAGCAGCCCCTTGAGATGTTCCATTTATAATTATATTGACGCCTGGTAAAGGATTCCCTGTCTCTTGGTCTATCACTTTGCCATGTATCTTTCCGGTAATTCCTGCATGAACATTATTTGGCATCAATATTGCCAAAAACAAGACAACGGTTAAATGCATTATAAAAGATAGTTTTCTAGACATATTTTTCAAATTCGTATTTTGTGAACAGTCAATTAAGAGCGAAGTTAATTAATTACTCCAAATAAAAAATGCCCCTTAATATTATTTATTAATCAATAATCCAAGGGGCATTAATTAAACAGGTTTATTTTATTCCAGATTTACTGAGGAACAGCTCCTGTACCGTATTCTGCTCCTAAATGTAAGACATATACTGAGCTGTCTTGATTTCCAGCTGCAATATAAAGTTTATTGTCATGCCATACAGCCTTATTTGGATTCTCTGTAGGGAGTTCCCAGACTTCTTCAACGTTACCTTCTGGTGTAACCCTTACTACTGTAGAGTTTTCCCAGCCGACCATCAAATAAACATTGCCCATACCGTCGATAGCCAATCCTGATGGTTCGTAATCTTCGCTAGCGAGAATCTGAGTGACGGAAGAGGGAGCAATAGTGTCACCCACTGCGGGGACTGGTGCCTTATAGAGCCCATTGCTACCTGAGTCATTTTTAGTGTACCAGTAAAGATCATCATTGAATAGACGCATTGGTGTGCCCCAATCTCCAGTGGACTTCAATAATTCAACTTCATTGTCAGTGCCTGCCAGTCTACGGTAAATAGTGCCATCGGCTGTACCAATGTACATATTTCCATCACTATCCCAATCAAAATCAAATGGGTTATTAACATACATATCTGGCATCCAAGTTTCATAGTCACCGCCACCAGGGGGGATTCGAACTATGCCATAGTCGCCCCAGACAACTGCGGCATAAAGATAACCATCATCACCAAAATGCATTTCTCCTTCACCCCAATGCGTTTGGCCATAGTAACTTTCCTCTCCATCAGGTGTCATCATGTATACATCCGCGGGATCCTGTCCACGTGCATATAAGTTTCCATCTGCGTCGAATGAAAGGCCACCCTTCGTTTTGGGAAGACCGCTAAAGTAAATAATGTCAAAAACTGGAAGCATGTTGATTGCGATACCTTCACTTATTTTTTCTTCCGAATCTTCCACATTTTTAACTTTTATTGTTGCGTTAATTGTTTCACCTACACCGCTAACATTTGGGCGAGTAAAGGTAAGGGACGTTGCGGAACCTGAAGAAGGTGTAATAGATGCAATAATAACATCATTCGTATCAATTTGGATCAGGTTGAGAGCTGCAACAGCATTAAAGTCTGTACCTGTAATAGTAGCTTCTTCGCCAGGGTATCCATCTGCTGGGCTAACTGAAGAAATTACAGGAACCGGGACTACTGTCGGACCTGAATCTTCCTCATCCTCTTCACACGAGGATATTATAAAAGCAGATAGAGTAATAAGAGTTAGAACTCTGACCTTTTTTAAGTCAATCTTCATATCATTCTCCTTCTAATTATTTATTAGTATGATATCTGTCATAGATTATCGCAATCGTTTGCAATAACCTAAGATATTAATTGAATTCATTTAATTAAGTCAACTAATTTAATTTTAATATAAATCATGATATTTTAATAATTCACTTTGCAACAACAAAATTTCTAAATCGGTTATATAGATAATTGAAAAATACAATTATACTCAATAATATTACTGAGTATTTAGTGGTCATTGATTATCTAAATTTTGTTAGAGTCTAGAGATCTATCCAATGATGACAGTATTTAATACACCGCAACCTAATTTTTCAATAGGAATGGTAGAAAGATTTATTGATGCCCAATATGGATTTAGCGTAAAAGCAAAAGCTCTTACTAGTGAGCGCGATCAAAATTTTCTCTGCACTCAAGAAAAAAATAATTATATATTAAAAATTTCAAATCCTTATGAAGACAAAACTATTTTAGAAATGCAAAATTCTTGTATCCAATACATAAGTGGCCGTGATCCTAGCATAAGCATACCTTCGATTATTCCAGGTTTAAATGATGAACCAATACAATCGATTCAAAAGGAAAATGATACTTTCTTTGTGCGCTTGCTTAACTATGTTCCGGGTCAATTTTTGAAAGATATCCATCATCAACACAATTTGCTTTATAAATTGGGAATTTTTCTAGGAAGACTGACGAATGCAATGGATGGTTTCGACCATGCCGCTGCCCATCGGAAATTTGAGTGGAACATTGAAAACCTGGATTTTATAATAGATCACAATCATTTTCTTGAATCAAAAATAGAAATAGTAAAACATTTTACTGAACAGTATGTAGACAATATTTTGCCCGTGTCTTCAGGCTTGCGAAAAGCGGTTATCCATAATGATGGTAACGATCATAATGTACTGGTAAATAACCTTGGGAAGCCCAGTGGCATTATTGATTTTGGAGATATGGTGTATACGTATGTTGTATGTGAGCCAGCAGTATGTATGGCATATGTCGCAGCTGAAAATAGGGAACCATTGGATCTGATTTCTCAAGTCTTAAAAGGTTTTCACAATGAGCATCCACTGGTAGAAGAAGAATTGCTGGCTGCTATCTATTTAGTTTGCATGAGACTTTGTATTACCGTTACAATGGCCGCATATAGAAAACAATTATTTCCTCAAAATAAATATATTTCTGTCACTGAAAATCAGGCGTGGGTATTCCTGGAAAAAATGAAAAATCAAGATCTGAAAGATTGGTCAAAGAGGCTAGCCGAATATGCTCAATCATAATGATATATTAGACCAACGAAAAAAATATTTAAGTCCTTCGTTAAGTGTTTCATATGATTTACCATTACATATTGTCAGTGGTGATGGACAGTATCTTTTTGATGAAGAAGGGAATCGTTATCTAGATTGTGTGAATAATATTCAGCATGTAGGCCACTGTCATCCAAAGGTAGTGGAAGCAGCTAAAAATCAATATGAAAGACTAAACACAAATACCCGATATTTGGATGAGACAATTGTCAGATATGCCAGAGATATTACAGAGGAAATGCCTGATGGTCTTGATGTTTGCTTTTTCACGAACTCCGGTAGCGAGGCAAACGATCTTGCGCTGCGTATTGCCAGGAATGCGGTTAAAAATAATGAAACCATTGTTCTTGATGGAGCCTATCACGGTCACCTTTCATCATTGATCGAGATCAGCCCGTACAAACACAATGGTCCCGGTGGAAGCGGCACCCCGGACCATGTTCATGTGGTCCCCATGCCCGATCCGTTCAGAGGAAAATACAGGGGAGAAGGATGTGTAGAGAGCTACGTTCAGGAGGTCGAAAAAAAGATCAACCAAATCAAAAAGATAAATGGTACTGGTTTTACATTTATTTTTGAATCATTGATGGGCTGTGGCGGGCAATTATTAGCTCCGGCAGGTTTTTTTCAAAAAACAACGGCAATTGTAGAATCCTCTCTTGGCCTTTGCATCGCGGATGAGGTTCAGATTGGATTTGGAAGAATGGGGTCGAACTTCTGGGGCTTTGATTCAGAAAATATTGTTCCGGATATTGTGACTCTTGGGAAGTCCATGGGCAATGGTCATCCTCTTTCTGCAGTGGTCACTACACGAGAGCTGGCACAACAGTTTAATAATGGGATGGAGTATTTTAATTCGTTTGGAGGTAATCCCGTTTCCTGCGCTGTTGGGCAGGCCGTCCTAGATGTTATTAAGAATGAGGAGTTGCAAGCCAACGCAAGGACGGTAGGTGAATATTTGTTAGCAGAGCTGGGATCCTTATACAAAAGTCATGACATCATTGGTGAGGTTCGTGGTAGGGGACTATTCATTGGTATTGAGTTAGTGAGAGACTCTAATTTAGTGCCCGCAAGAAAAGAAGCTCACACTATAGTAAATATGATGAAAGAGAAAAGAGTGTTATTAAGTACAGATGGGCCCGATCATAACGTAATAAAGATCAAGCCGCCCATGGTTTTTGATAAAAACAATGCAAATGAATTGGTAAACAAACTCAATGAAACCCTATCTAAATTATGAAAAATACTATTATACTGATTGTATTCATTATTCTTATAGCAATAATGTTGGTCTTAAAAAATAATACAGGAAACCAATTGAATCACCACTGGGAAGACGAGACTGTTTTTAAGATAAACCGCGAAGAACCAAGGGCTCATTTTTTCCCCTTTGAGTCTGAAGCATTGGCATTAAAGAATGATAAATCATTATCTCAATATTTTCAATCAATGAACGGCGCTTGGAAATTCCATTTTGCCAGAGATCCCTCTCAAAAAAAGGAAGGCTTTGAACAGGTCAATTATAATGTTTCTCACTGGGACAATATTAATGTTCCCGGACATTGGGAGATGCAAGGATGGTCTGTTCCAATCTATTTGGATGAGGAATATCCCTTTCTACCAGATCCCCCACTTGTTCCCCACAGCTATAATACTGTAGGGTCCTATGTCAAAACCTTTGAGCTAAATGAAGATTGGAATGGTAGAGACATCTTCATCCATTTTGGAGGTGTGCGTTCAGCATTTTATTTTTGGCTTAATGGTGAATTTGTAGGCTACAGCCAGGGATCAAAAACTCCTGCAGAATTCAATATTACCGATAAGGTTGTCACCGGTGAGAACAGAGTAGCAGTGCAGGTATATCGTTTTTGCGATGGCTCTTACTTGGAAGGTCAGGATACATGGCGTGTAAGCGGACTGGAGAGAGATGTCTACCTATATAGCTCTTCAGAAACACGGATTACAGACTTTTTTCTAAAAGCAGAGCTAGATGAAGATCTCAATACCGGTCAGTTTTCGATCGATATTAATGTTCAAAATGGAAATACTGTTTCCGGTCATCTTATTCAGATGACGTTGAAGGGACATGATGAAAACTTGAGGTTTGAAAAAGAAATATCCGGTGAGCTTAATCAGACGATCACTTTCAAAGAACAATTGAACAATGTGCAGCCATGGTCAGCCGAACGACCAAATCTTTATAATTTGCAGATGACGCATGTAGATAAGAAAGGAGCAATCGTTGAATCATTTGTTCAGCAGGTTGGCTTTAAGCGGGTTGATGTGAAAAATGGTCAGCTGCTGGTCAATGGCAAAGCCATCATGTTCAGAGGTGTGAATCGCCACGAATGGGATCCAGTCCGCGGAAGGTCTATAACCGAAGAATCCATGGTCAGAGATATTCAATTGATGAAAGAGAACAATATAAATGCGGTGAGGACAGCCCATTATCCCAACCAGGAGCGATGGTATGAGCTGTGCAATGAGTACGGACTCTATGTGATCGATGAAGCCAATATTGAAGCCCATGGAATGCAGTTTCATGAGAACAGTTATGGCCAAATATCTGATGATCCTTCCTGGACAGCCCAGTGGATCGACCGTGGAAAGCGAATGGTAGAACGGGATAAGAATCAGCCCAGCATCATTATGTGGTCCATGGGCAATGAAGCGGGAGATGGCAAAAATTTTGTCAAACTATATAACTGGATAAAAGACAGAGATGACACACGGCCGGTGGTCTACCAGCCGGCATGGTATGAAGATCATACTGATGTGATTTTTCCAATGTACAAGAATATTGATTTCATAGCAGAATATGCAGAAAACCATCTCTCTCCATCATTAGATGATCGTCCACTGATCTTATGCGAGTATGCTCACGCTATGGGAAATAGCGTAGGCAACCTTCAGGATTATTGGGATACGTTTGAGAAATATGAGGTACTTCAGGGTGGATTCATTTGGGATTGGGTGGATCAGGTGATCTTAAAAACAGACGAAAATGGAAATGAATACTGGGCCTACGGCGGTGATTTTGGAAACGAGTTTGCTGAGAATGATTCCAATTTTTGTGCCAACGGTTTGGTGGCCGCAGATAGGACCATTAATCCTCATATGAATGAGGTAAAGAAAGTATACCAGCCAATAAAATTTCAAACAGATATTCTGTCAGGCAGTGTTCAGATCTTGAACCGGTATGATTTTATCGGTCTGGATCATTTGAATTTTGATTGGAATGTGAGATCAGAAGGCCAAACAGTAATGAAGGGAGAGATAGGTCAGTTAGAGATTCCCGCAGGCAGTAAAAAGTATTTAACGATCAATCTTGGAGGGCTGATACCGGAAAAGGGGACAGAATATTTTTTCTCTATCCGGGCCAGAACGAATAAAGATCTTCCACTATTGAACAAAGGTCATGTGGTAGCATGGCATCAGGAAAAAATAAATTTTGATTCCTTTCAAAAATCTGAAACTCTTGCAAATGACCCATTGCCTGTTTACAGCCAAACTGAAGAGGGAATCCAAATTACAGGTGACTCATTCTCATTATATTTCGATCGGAAATCAGGGCACATCAGTCAATATTCATACAAGGGCCAAGAAATAATTACTGCTTCCGCTGAGGATCATTATTGGAGGGCTCCCAATGATAATGACCTTGGAAATAAAATGCCAAAACGTACAGAAGTGTGGAGGTCAGCTGGAGACAGTTTGACTACGGACCATATGAATGTGGAAGCTGAAGAGAAATGTGTCAGAATTGATGTAAAAAGGAGTTTTTCAAAATTATCTCTGGAAGTTCATTCCATTTATAAAGTATATGGCAATGGACTGATTGAAGTTTTTCATCAGCATTCCATGGATAATTCACTATCAGAAATTCCCAGAATTGGGATCAAAATGGAAATAAATGGCGATTTTGACCAAGTGACCTGGTTCGGCAGGGGTCCCCATGAAACATATGTTGATAGGAAGACCTCTGCGCCAGTTGACCTTTACAGCGGCTCGGTTTGGGATCAATCATTCCAATATGTGAGGCCCCAGGAAACAGGAAATAAAACGGACGTGAGGTGGATGGCTCTCAATGATGGAGAAATTGGGCTCATGATTAAAGGGGAACCTGTGTTTGATGGTAGCGTGCATCAGTATCCGTATGATGATCTGGACTATGTTGCCAAAGGACAGAAGCATGGAAAGCTTGATCTCAAACCAAAAAATGTTGTGAACTGGTTAATTGACACAAAACAGATGGGAGTAGGCGGAGATAATAGTTGGGGAGCTCTCCCACACAATAAGTACATGATTTTCCCAGACAAAAAACACAAATTAATTTATAAGATGATCCCCTTTAAGATGGGAGAAAATCTTTTTGCAATCTCAAAGTAGGAATTAATAATGAATACCATTTCCATCATATCGTTTGTCCTGGCAACAGGATCTGTAGCATTTTTTACCTACCACATTGTTCACAGGATGAAACGATCGGACAATGCTGCTGAAGAATATTTTACAGGTGGACGTGCATTAGCCTGGCCGGTGGTTGCAGGTTCTCTCCTGCTGACTAATTTATCCACGGAACAGTTAGTTGGATTGAACGGTGCCGTATTTGGTGATAAAGCTCTGGTGGGCGTCGCATGGGAAGCGCTAGCCGCGTTTGCCATGATCGCAACAGCCCTAGTATTCTTACCGCGTTACCTCGCCAGCGGATTCACGACCACTCCTGCATTTTTAGAAAAACGATTCGATAAGACAACTCGGTCATTGGTGTCCGGACTATTTTTATTTGGTTACGTGACCGTTTTACTCCCGGTTGTGCTATACACGGGTTCACTGGCGCTGATAGGTATGTTTGACCTTAATTTGCCACTATGGCTTGTAGTTGCTACAATCGGAATATTAGGCAGCGCATATGCCATTTTTGGAGGATTAAAATCAGTGGCAGTGAGTGACACCATTAATGGTGTCGGCCTTCTTGTGGGAGGTTTGGCCATTCCAACGTTAGCTCTGGTAGCTTTGGGAGATGGTTCATTCTTCTCGGGTTTGGGAGTACTAGTCAAACAAAATCCGGAATATTTAGCCGTAATAACTCAAACCAATGTGGATAATAAAGTTGTCTCCGTCCCCTGGCCGACACTGCTTACAGGAATGATGTTTATCCAAGTATTTTACTGGTCAACGAATCAGGTGATCGTACAGCGTGCAATGGCTGCAAAAAGTTTGGCTGAAGGTCAGAAGGGTGTTCTATTTGCTTCTGCGATGAAGCTTGTAGGGCCGATCATGCTTTGTTTGCCTGGAATAATTGCCCTTCATTTATCTGATCTGGATATTCAGAAACAAGATCAGGTCTATGGCGCTATAGTTCGTCATGTATTGCCAGACTGGTCTCTGGGATTATTTGCAGCTGTCTTGATGGGTTCCATTTTAAGTTCCTTTAACTCTGCACTGAACAGTGCCTCTACATTGTTTTCCCTGCAATTTTATAAAGGGTATATCAATAAGAATGCAAGCGGAGAGCAGATTGTAGCCACAGGAAAAAAGTTTGGAATTGCCTTGGCAATAGCCTCAATATTTATTGCACCATTGTTGGATCAGATGCAATCTATTTTCGAGTATCTACAGAAAGTGAATGGATTGTATAGTGTCCCAATTATCGGAATCTTTCTACTAGGCATTACGACCAAACATATTCCGGCACTGGCTGCAAAAATCGGAATGATTGTCGGGATGGTGTTCTATGCATTTTTTACATTTATTAACATCAAGAATGTTCCTCAATTCTTTGCCAATGGTGATGGTGACCTCCACTGGCTGCACGGCTATTTCATCAGTTTTTTGGCTTCGGTTCTTACCATGATAATTATTGGTTATTTGCAGCCCAAAACGGCTGAAGAGATCGCCATCAGTGAAGAGCGTGACCCCGCTCCGGTTGATATGACTCCCTGGACGCACGCTAAAACGTCTTCTCTTGCAATCATGGGAGCCACGGTCCTGATTTATTTTGGATTGACCGTTTTGTCTGGTTGATGAAAAAGTTTCTTTTCTTACTCCTGTTTTTTAATCTCCTGTTCTCACAAACAACTGGCCGAGATTATACACAATATATAGGGATCCAGAAGGAATTACAGCGGGGCTGGAATACGTGGAACACCCGGTCTGTGCTCCAGCATGTACTTTTGCCATACGGGCTCTCCATAAATATTGCTTTCAAACAACATTATTTTTTAGAAGAAAAATATTTGCGAGAGGTGCTCATTGGTAGGAGAGGTGATGATGTCGAGAAGGTGCGTCCCGGTCCCCATACATATAATGGGAGTTACACACAGCTTGGTATTCAATGGGAGGAATTGGATGCGAGTATCACAAGTGCACATGTAGATAGTGACCTGGTCATTCTGGTAGAGCCCAATACTTTGCCCAAGAACAAAATAAAGATGATCATTGAATCCGGGATATTGTGGAACCGCAAAGGAACCTTGCATCGAAACTCGGATCATTTATTGGCCCGTACAGAAGGCGTGCTAACACGAGTTTATACTACTGGGTCTTTAGTGGATGACGATCCTTATCTAGACATCAACACACCTTACATGGCGGTCTGGGTAGATGGGCCTATTGGTATTTCGACAGGAAAATCTAGGACCATAGATGAAATTAATGATGCCATAGAATCACAGAAGCAGATCATGAAAGATGAAGCGGAAAATTATGGTGGACTGTCAAATGTATTTATTGCCATACAGGCAGGAATTGCCTGGAATTTGATTTATGAGCCCAAGGATGATCGGGTCGTATCAACGGTTGGTCGGCTTTGGAATGAGGAGTATGGTGGATACTGTCTTTTCGGCTGGGACAATTTTTTTCTGGCTTACATGACCGGTTTATCCAGCAGGGAACTGGCGTTTGCAAATGTCATCGAACATTTGCACGGGAAAACAGAGAAGGGTTTTATCCCAAATGATAACCGGGGAAATGGCAGCAAATCGTTTGACCGGTCTCAGCCTCCTGTGGGAGGGATCATGACCAAGGAGATCTATAAACAATACCCAGAAAAATGGTTTCTTGAAGCCACGTTTGATGATCTGTTGGGGTGGAACCGATGGTGGGTGAAAGAACGGTTGAACGAAGGATTATTGAGCTATGGCTCATCACCTGCAGAAAATCCATACAATGAACCAGTCTTTGAAACGAAAACAGCCGCCGGATATGAGTCTGGGATGGATGATTCTCCAATGTACATTGGCGTGCCGTTCAATAAAGATAAACATACTTTGGAGTTACAGGATGTTGGTTTGACAAGTCTCTATATTGCGGATTGTAATTCCCTCGCTGAAATTGCAGAGGTACTTGGCCGTACTGATGAACGAAACGAATTGTTGAAAAGGGCGGAGCAGTTGACCTATCAAATGGAACGGAACTGGGATGATGAATTTGGAGCGTATTTGAATTATCGTACCGATGTTGACTCGCTCTCAACGAGGGTGTCGCCCACACTCTTTTATCCTATGTTAGCTGGCATTACCAATATTGATCGTGCGCAACAGATTATTGAGCATTTTTATGATACCACTAAATTTCATGGAGATTGGATGCTGCCGTCTACCACGCGGGATGATCCACTGTTCGAGCGCCAACGATATTGGAAAGGTGCTATCTGGCCTCCTCTGAATTTTCTAACATATTTGAGCCTGCGAAAAGCAGGATTCTACAATGCAGCATCAGAATTATCAGATAAGTCATTAACATTAATCATGACAGAGTGGGAGAGAAAAGGATATGTTAGTGAAAACTATTCATCAATTACTGGAACAGGTGATGACAAGCGTCTTTCATCGGATCGTTTCCACTCCTGGGGAGCATTATTTGGAATAATGTCATTCATGGAAAATGGGTATCTGGAACGGTATGAGAAACAGATAAAATAAATTAATTTTAACTAGTCGGAGCTCATAATGCCTAAAAAAATAAACAGGCGAAATTTCATAAAGACTGCCGCTGCTGCGGGTGCAGCCATTTCTCTGATGCCTAAATCATTATTCTCGTCGCACGCTACAAAACGTGTAAAACTGGGATTCATGGGAACAGGTTTGCGGGGACAGTGGGTACTATGGCTCGCAGCAAAATACCCTGAGGTTGACGTACCAGCGATTTGCGATATTGATGACAGTATGATCGAGAGTGCTCTAAAGATCCTGAAGGATGCGGGAAAGCCCGAGCCGCGCGTATACAAAAACGGTGATGAAGATTTTCGGAATATGGTGAAGAACGAGGATCTGGACGGCGTGTACATTGCCACACCATGGGAATGGCACCATCCCATGGCCATAGCTGCGATGAAAAACGGTATCCATGTCGCTACGGAAGTTCCCGCTGCCCTTACCGTCAGGGAATGCTGGGATCTGGTGAATACTTCTGAAGGCACAGGAAAAATGTGCATGATCATGGAAAATGTCTGCTACCGCAGGGACGTGATGGCTGTTCTGAACATGGTTCGGCAGGGACTATTTGGTGAACTGCTACACTGCCATGGGGGTTACCAGCATGACCTGCGCCATGTAAAATTCAATGATGGCAAGCAACCGTACGGCGGCGGTGTGGAATTCGGTAAAGATGGATACTCCGAGGCCAAGTGGCGGACCCAGCATTCGGTTGATCGCAACGGTGATTTGTACCCTACACATGGGCTGGGCCCGGTGAGTACAATGCTAAATATCAACCGCGGTAACCAAATGGTGCATCTAACTTCTACTGCAACCCAGTCCAGGGGCTTGCACAAGTATATTGTGGATAAGGGCGGACAGGATCATCCCAATGCTGATGTTGAGTTCAAGCTGGGTGACATTGTAACAACAGTAATTAAGTGCGCCAATGGGCAGACCATTGTATTAAGCCATGACACCAATTCTCCTCGTCCGTATTCGCTGAATTTCCGGGTGCAGGGTACTAAAGGTATATGGATGGTAGATAACAATTCTATTTATATTGAAGGAACAAGCCCGGAAGCGCACCGTTGGGAAACTGATGAATTATACCTGAAAGAATATGACCATCCGCTCTGGAAGCGGTTTTCAGATGCAGAAAATACGTTGAGCCACACTGGTCACGGTGGCATGGATTTTTTCATTGTCAGGGCCTTTATAGAAACACTGAAAGGAGCAGAACCTGTGATTGATGTGTATGATGCCGTAAGCATGAGCGTCATCAGTCCACTTTCAGAAAAATCGATTAGACTTGGCAGTGCAGCTGTAAAGGTCCCTGATTTCACCCGTGGAAAATGGAAGACCAATGAGCCGATCTTTGGATTGAATGATCATATGTAAATGGTACTTTCAACTTTAGACTGGATCATAATAGGAGCATATTTTGTCCTATCTTTGTCTGTAGGTTTGTGGGCTTCGAAGCAAGCCGGCAAAGATACCAGATCATTCTTTCTAGCGGGGCAAAATATGCCCTGGTGGCTACTAGGAATCAGCATGGTAGCCACAACCTTTTCCACTGATACTCCCAATTTGGTCACTGATCTGGTGCGCCAGAATGGTGTCTCCGGTAACTGGGCATGGTGGGCGTTTCTGCTTACGGGAATGCTGACAGTGTTTGTGTACGCCAAGCTCTGGCGGAGATCTGGTGTGCTCACAGATATAGAATTCTATGAGCTGCGGTACAGCGGAAAGGCAGCCGCTTTTCTCCGCGGCTTTCGTGCACTTTACTTAGGACTAATCTTCAATGTGTTGGTGATGGGAGCTGTGAGCCTGGCGGCAGTGAAGTTTGGTGAAATAGTACTTGGGTTGCCTGGTTGGATGACACTTTCAATCGCCTGTTCTATCACATTGGCTTATTCAGCTCTGGGAGGCCTGAAAGCGGTAATAATTACCGATTTTGTCCAATTTACTCTGGCCATGATTGGTTCGATATGGGGCATGATTTACATTTTAGGATTACCGGAAATAGGTGGTCTTTCCAGATTGATTTCCCATGAAAATGTGTCAGATAAATTAGCGCTGTTCCCGGATTTGTCAGATCCAAATCTATGGGTACCGGTGCTGCTGGTACCCCTGGCCGTGCAGTGGTGGGCCAGTTATTATCCAGGGGCAGAGCCTGGAGGTGGAGGTTACATTGCGCAACGCATGTTTTCCGCGAAGGATGAATCCAATGCAGTCGGCGCCACATTTTTATTTAATGTGGCCCACTATGCGCTTCGACCTTGGCCCTGGATCATTATAGCGCTTTCTTCTTTAGTTGTTTTCCCAGAGTTAAATGATATCAAAAGTGCATTTCCTAATTTACCTGCTGATAAACTAGGTCACGATGTAGCATATCCGGCTATGCTTACACTGCTTCCTTCTGGTTTACTTGGGCTTGTAGCTGCTTCTCTTATCGCTGCATTCATGAGCACCATGTCAACCCAGCTGAATCTGGGAGCCAGCTATCTAGTGAATGATTTTTATCACAGATTTATAAAACCCGACGCATCTGAAAAAGATCTTGTCGCGGCAGGACGGTTGTTTACTGTTTTGTCAATTATTCTTGGAGGAGGGCTGGGGCTGGTTCTCACCAGCGCCGGACAGGCATTTACTTTACTGCTGATGATCGGCGCCGGGACGGGGCTCATTTACATCCTTCGCTGGTTCTGGTGGCGTATTAATGCGTATACGGAAATAGTTGCCATGATTAGCTCTATTATAGTTGCGGGTTATTTCAATTTCAGCGATTCTGGATTGGAAGGATGGCAAAAGTTAGTCATTGGTGCTGTGCTGACAACTTTAGTTTGGATTGCTGCTACGTATTTCACACCACCGGACAATGATGAAACATTGCGAAATTTTGTAAAGAAAGTGAATCCTGGCGGTCCCGGCTGGGCAAAATATTCTGATGGCGTTCAATCGGAACAGTGGTCTGTGCCCAGGGGTATCTTATCAATGCTGTTAGGATGTTTGGCTGTCTATGGAATTTTACTGGGTGTGGGACAATTAATCTACGGCAATAGTGGATCCGGTTCACTGATAATTGTCATTGCATTGATTTCTTTAATGGGGTTATATAAAATTTGGAAATAAGTACACCAGGACGAATCTGCCTTTTCGGGGAGCATCAGGATTATCTTGGCCTGCCGATCATTGCCGTGGCCATATCCCTCCGCACCACATTGAAAGGTGAAAAAAGAAATGATCAAAAGGTTGTAATCCACAAACCCGATCTGGGTGATACAGAATCTTTTTCACTGGATCATTTGACGTATACCAAAGAAAGAGATTATTTTAAAAGCGGAATCAATATCTGCAAGTGGGAAGGGCTTACATTTTCAGCAGGGTTCGACTGCAAGATTAAGAGTGAAATCCCCATTAAAGCTGGTTGCAGCAGTTCTTCGTCAGTGTTGGTCAGCTGGATTCATTTTTTATCACAGATGGCTGATGAAACACCAGATTGGAGTCAGCAAAAGATCGGGGAACTTGCGTATGCAGCTGAGGTGCTGGAATTCAATGAGCCAGGAGGAATGATGGACCAGTATACTACTGCCATGGGGCAGCTGATTTATTTAGAGTCCTATCCGGAAATAAAAATTCGATCAATAAATTCAAACCTTGGGACATTTGTCTTGGGTGATTCCTGTGAGCCTAAAGATACTATGGGTATCCTGGGTCGATGTCGCGATGCAAGATTAGCCATTATAAAGAAATTGAAGATCAAAAATCCAAATGCTAGGATTCAATCATATGATGAAAATGTAGATCTGTCCGATTTGGATGAAGATGAACTACCTCTATATCACGGAACAATAAAGAATAGAGATTTGTTAAAGAATGCTCTTTCAAAATTGGAAATAGAGGATTTGGATAATCAAATGATCGGTCAAATGTTAACCGATCATCACCAAGTCTTGCGGGATGTCTTGCAGATTAGTACGCCCAAAATTGAGTCTATGCTGGATGCTGCTTTAGATGCGGGCGCAATGGGCGGAAAGATTAATGGATCCGGCGGCGGCGGATGCATGTTTGCTTATGCACCAGAAAATCCGGAAGAAGTGGCGGAAGCCATCGAGCTAGTTGGGGGAAAAGCGTATATCATTCAGCCGGGTGAGGGAACACGGATAGATTAAATCATTTTTCTGGTTGCATACCTACCAGCATTGAATTTAGAATAACAGATTGATTAATCAATCTTAGAGAAATACTATGGCAAAGAATCAGATCATTGGAGACCATGAACTAATCTCCATGTATTCCAATCAGTTCACTTTTATGTCTCGCCCACTCACCCGAAAGTTAACAGACGATGTTGATGTCGTAATATTGGGTGTCCCATTTGACATGGCCACTACAGGTCGGCCCGGAACTCGCTTTGGTCCTTCAGGCGTTCGAAATGCCAGTAGTAATCTGGGCTGGGAAGCAAACCGTTGGCCATGGGATTTCAATGTATTTGAGCGTTTAAATGTGGTTGATTATGGAGATGTGGATTATGCGCCAGGTAATACAGATGATGGATTGGATCAAATTCAATCACTCGCTGGTTCAATATTAAAAGAAGGAAAAACACTTATCTCTATCGGTGGAGATCACTTCGTAACGTTACCTCTTTTACGCGCTCATGAAAAAACATATGGAAAAATGGCGCTGGTCCATTTTGATGCCCACACCGATACGTATCCAAATGATCATTATATTGATCATGGCTGTATGTTTTATCATGCGCCAAAGGAAGGATTGATCGATCCCAATCATTCAATACAGATCGGAATCCGGACGGAATATGATAAAGCAAACCACGAGTTTCAGGTTATTGATGGGGCTGAAGCAAATGATATTTCAGCAGATGAAATTATTACATCAATTCAATCACGGGTTGGTGACCTCCCGGTTTATCTTACGTTTGATATTGATTGCCTTGATCCTGCTTTTGCTCCGGGAACGGGAACACCTGTGGCTGGGGGACTCTCTACAGATAAAGCATTAAAAATTGTGAGAGGCTTAAATAATTTAAATATTCTTGGGTTTGACCTAGTTGAGGTGTCTCCCCAATATGATCATGCAGAATTAACTTCTCTGGCAGGAGCTACATTAATTCTTGAGTTTCTTTATCTTTTGGGCAGCAAAACAAGCTAATCTAAAAATATTTTAGCAATTTAATGGAACTAAAGGTCGAGATTTTGCACAAGGGTTTGTACTCATTGGATTAATGATTATTTTTTACTGAAAAATGAAACTAAGTAATATGCTAATAATGTTATCAGCACAACTGATTGCTGATGATTTAATTGTTGATAAAAACTCAATTAATCAATATGATCATGATAATTATGTATATTTTAATTCCTTTAATTTTGATGGTGAT
>CAZECA010000004.1:0-69146 GCA_964510385.1 uncultured bacterium | reverse complement strand
TGGTCACTTGAGATTCATCATAATGCCATCCATGATTTTGACCTTCATTCATACAGTTTATCGTCAGCGCTGCCATCGGATCCGCCATTCGATATAAAGTGTGTCCCAAAACTGATGATAAAAAATTCATTAAGGGATCCCAGTTATAAAGTTGATAGAGGGCATCTCCGGGTTCCATGAGATCATATGGTATTGAGTTCAGCGATGTATTCTCCATTATTTTTAATGGATGATCTTCTAATAATATAATGTCGTCGTTATCATAGAATAAAACATTGTGGTTATCGTTACAAAAATGTGACCGGGGATATGATCGATCAGCTTCAAGTGTCATTCGATCTAATGCAGATTGTTGAACAAACTCTTTAAGTATACAGGCACCTGTATTTTGCAGAGTAGATTTGCATCTATCTACCAGGTTAATAAACTTGTCCGTTAATGGACCATCAAGAGGATATTTATCACTATTTATGTATTCTGCAGGACTATTCATAATTGGATAATATAAAGTGTTTTACACATTCTATTGAAGTTTAAATTCTGTTCCTTTATTTGATCATGCAACCAAGTAACCACTCTCCAAAACTAAAGCGTCAGCTAGGACTTTTCGATAGTTCAATGATGGTAATTGGTATTGTTATTGGTTCAGGGATATTTATGACCACAGGGCTAATGGCTGAGGCTGTCCCTTCAGCATCTTTAATACTGGTAGCATGGTTTTTAGGCGGATTACAAATGCTTTCTGGTGCTCTCACTTATGCTGAATTGGGGGGCGCAATGCCAAAAGCTGGTGGGCAATATGTTTTTCTACGAGAAGCCTATGGCCCATTGCCGGGCTTTCTATTTGGCTGGATAGCGTTTGTAGCTTACATATCGGGGACAAATGCCGCCATTGCTGTTGCTATTTCTGAACATTTAGGTGTTTTTTATCCAGATCTATTAGTGCAACACTCATTTAGCAGTCTCGGCGGTATTACAATTTCGTTAGGTCAAGTTATTGCTCTATCAATAATTGTTCTATTATCTGTAATTAATTACTTGGGGATAGTTTTTGGAAAGTGGATACAGAATATTTTTTCTGTATTAAAAATTGGGAGCATACTATTATTTGCTCTGGCTGGATTATTTATCTCTACAGGAAATCAAATAGATTTATCATTGAATCCAGCAAATATGAGTTTAGGGTCTATTTTGACTGGGCTGGGGATAGCCTTGGTCGCAGTTAATTGGACAGTGGGAGGATGGGAATATATTACGTTTGCAGCTGGGGAGATAAAGAATCCGCGTAGAAATCTACCATTGGCTTTGATTATCGGGACATTAACCATACTGACACTGTATTTTTTGGTAAACATTGCGTATTTAAAAGTATTACCAATGGATTCCCTTATAGGGGAAATAAAAGTTGGAGAAATGACAGCGAGAATTCTTTATGGAGCTGAAATAGGGGGAATCTTTGCAATTGTAATTATGGTCTCAATGTTTGGTGCTTTAAATGGAAACATTCTTGTTGGTTCGAGAGTGTATTACGCCATGGCAAAGGATCAGCTATTTTTTAAGAAAGCTGCTGATGTCCATCCAAAATTTAATACACCGGGAAATGCAATCTTGATACAGGGGGCATGGTCAGCAATCCTGGCGCTTACGGGAACATTTGAAGAATTAATCACCCTTGTCGTATTTGTGAATTTTATGCTCTGGGTTGCTTCTGCATCAACAGTATTTGTTTTTAGAAAAAAACAACCAGATCTTGAGCGGCCTTATAAGGTATGGGGCTATCCCTACGTGCCCGCTTTTTTCATTATTTTTTCATCCGCAATTATGGTAAATACTTTTTTTGAATCCCCCATGCAATCGATGATGGGGATAGGACTAACCGTGCTAGGGATTCCGGTGTATTGGTTCTGGAAAAGAAATAAAAGTTAATCTTTTTTTTTCATTTCTGGTTCCAGATCAACACCTAGCCCATCCGCAATTCGATTTATATAATTGAAATAGCCAACAACCTGCGCCGCATCGCTGATTGCCCTCTCTGAAAAACCTGATTGAATAAGTTTGTTTATGTCTCCTTGAGCCATTTTGCCCGGAGTTAGCGTGAGCTTTTCTGCCCATGAACATAGTGCTTTATCTTTCTCCGAAAGTTCAGAGGCCTTCCAATCGTGTTTCAAATGTTCTGTAAGCTTCTCATCATTGACTTCATCCCGGAAGTCATCCCCGTGGGACTCTGTTCAGTAGAAACAGTCATTTGTTTTGGATACAATGGTGGCAATCATTTCCCGTTGAGCTCTAGACAGTTCCGATTCTCCTCTCATAATGGCCAAATATAATTTCATTGACTCTTTGAGAGCGGGTGGACTTTGGCTCATGATCTTTAAAATATTGAACACCCGTCCAGCCCTGCGGCGTCCTTTTTCATATTCCTGTTTGAGGATACCGTCGGCTTCTTTTTCCGATATAGTATTGATGTATGCCATGATTAATTTTCCAGTAATTGATAGTCTTGTTCCATGCGTCCAATATAATCAAATCCATCCTT
The DNA here is from genome assembly GCA_964510385.1 of uncultured bacterium. Taxonomy (GTDB): domain Bacteria; phylum Fidelibacterota; class Marinisomatia; order Marinisomatales; family TCS55; genus UBA2126. The sequence goes on along the minus strand of CAZECA010000004.1, from coordinate 66,610 downwards.
TTTTCCATGGTACCTGCCGATATAGTACAGAACTGTTCCAACAAGTAATCCAATAATAGTGAATGAAAAAACACCTTTAATTGTCACAATTAAAAAATAAGCCATAGGCAAAGCTGACATAAGACCAACAAGGTATAAGAGCCACTTGGGTAATTTAAATTGAACTGAATTAAAAAGTCGTTTATTCACAGTGGGCAGGGCCATTAAGGCAATGCCCTGAAAACAGTAAATAATAAAAATACCGATCAATCCAGCATTCATAAGGTAATTGGCAGATTGATTCCAGATAAGAAGAATGCAGATAATGGCACTGATGATGAGACTAACATAAGGTGTCCGCCACTTTGGATGAACCTTGGCCAGGATCTTTGGCATGAGCCTGTCCTCACTAAAAACAAACAGCATTCGTGATGGAACAAGTATAGAACCGTTTATACTTGTTAAAAATGCACTCATAGCACCAATCGCAACTATAGAAGATCCCCAGGGAGGGAGATACTGCGCTGCAGCATCTGCCATTGCGGAACTTGATTGGGCAAGTGTTGCAGCTGGGAGAACGCCAAATGCGACAAATGACATAATAAAAAATATGAAAACAGATGCTAGCACTCCTTTAACAAATATCATTGGCAGAGTCTTAGTTGGATCCTTTGTTTCTCCGGCAACTTGGGCCAATGTCTCAAAACCAGCATAACTGAAGAATAGCATTGGCATGGCCGCTAGTAAACCATTAAATCCTTTGGGCAAGATTGGATCATAATAAGAATAGTTGATGGCCGGTATCCCTGGGATTACCAAGATCAAAATGCTGATTAACAATATGATCAGCATGGCTGTTTGAATTTGCCCGTAATAGCGAATACCGACAATATTGATCCCATAAAAAAATATTAATACAATAGATGCCCAGATACGTGGATCATGGGCTGGAAAAAAATAAGTCATATATTCGCCAAAACTGGTAGACATGAATGATATAGCGCCCACAAAAGCAACCAGTTTCATCCACATGGCTATGAATCCCAAATAGTAGTTTCCAAATGTTCTTGAGATATGTATATAAGCACCGCCAGGACGCATGCCAAGGGGTGTTGATGTAAAAACGCTATAGGCAATGGCTGTGGATAAAACAATGGGAGCAAAAAGAAGGTACGCCAATGGAACAGCGGATCCAGCAAGAGCGCCCGCTTCTCCAGTCACACGAAATATCCCCGCACCGATCAAAATACCAATAATGGTGGCATAGCCGGAAATAGCTCCCAGTTCACGCTTTAGACTATGTTGAGTTTTCACTTGCATAAAAAGAGGTGGGAAAGATAGGTGCCCAAACCACCTGATGTCAATAAACAAAGAACCCCGCAAATAGCGGGGCTCTTAATACAATCAATGAACTGAATAAAAATTAATTATTCTTCATCGTCATGATCTTCATCGTCATGATCTTCATCGTCATGATCTTCATCGTCATGATGCTCATCGTCATGATGCTCATCGTCATGATGCTCATCGTCATGAATGTGTCCCATTTCATCTGCATGATCATCCATTTCTTCTTCTGTATCAAAATAAATGTCACAAATTTGACAATACCAGCCGCCATCATGATCCATACCCATGCCAAGTTCATTCATAATCATGTGATATTCATTTTCTCTATCTTCCTCACCTACACTCATTACACGATCATAATGCTCCTGATCTCCTTCTAATTGATATGCTTCATCAGCCCAGTGTGTATCGCCTTCTCCGCCATCATGATCCATATGATCTGGAGGAGCAGAACCTTCCATAAACTCACCTTCGTCTACGAGGCCATTCCCATCAAGGTCGTTCTCATTAAAACCGGTCTCGAATTCAGGATCTTCACCCCAAACAACTGAGGCTTCTTCCATGGAAATTCCACCATCGCCATCGGCATCTAGTGCCGCAAAGAAATCCAAGAACACTTCTTCACAAATCGGATCTTCATATGTGCCAAACTCTTCATCTCCGATCCAGTATGATTGGGCTCCGTATGAAACAGCTTCACAATTCATCCATGTATGCTCACCATACTGCATAAAAACTTGTTCAACTGGATGCATAGGGCCATCCCATTCCATGTCTTCCATTTCTACTTCCATATCAGGAGGCACTCCACAATCGTGTTCAGGATTGTGTTCCATGTGAGTTTCACATTCTAGCATAAACAATAAGTCACCCAGAAGATCTGCGTCTCCCTGTTCTAAGTTGCCGATCAATCCTTCAGCGTCCTCAAGAACTTCACCGGCGCAGCCATCACAATCATCTTCATGTTCAGCGTGTGCCGCACCCTCAAGATCTGCAGCGAGATTTTTTATTTCATCTCTTAAACCATCATCTAAATGTTCAAAGGATGCATCAATTTGTTCGAGCACATACATAACGGGTGTCATATCTGTGCCAAAATCCATATGATCTGGAGGAGCAGAACCTTCCATAAACTCACCTTCGTCTACGAGGCCATTCCCATCAAGGTCGTTCTCATTAAAACCGGTCTCGAATTCAGGATCTTCACCCCAAACAACTGAGGCTTCTTCCATGGAAATTCCACCATCGCCATCGGCATCTAGTGCCGCAAAGAAATCCAAGAACACTTCTTCACAAATCGGATCTTCATATGTGCCAAACTCTTCATCTCCGATCCAGTATGATTGGGCTCCGTATGAAACAGCTTCACAATTCATCCATGTATGCTCACCGTACTGCATAAAGACTTGATCGATAGGGTTCATTTCACCCATATCTTCTTCATTATGCATATCATCAGAGAAGCCTTCACCTTCTGTTGGCTCATCATAACAAGGTTCGCCGTAGTCAAACGCACCATTCTCGTTACAATCAGTGTAGTCAATACATCCCGGCTCTCCTTCGCCAGGAGCATAAAACTCAACATCATCTGGGCAGTCATCCTGACCAAACAATCCTAAGCCGAGGGTTAATACAAATGGTATGAGGAAAAGACGGATCGTTTTAAACATGATCTCTCCTTCTTATTAAAATGGTTTAGCTAATATTATAAATACAATCTATGATATAAATCAAAACAATTCTATGTTACATATCACATTCTAAATTGGTGATTATTTGATAATAAGATCTACAAATGCAGAGGTTTCACGATTATAAATATCTTCAAATGCACCATAGTAATCGTTCACCTCGTAAAAGTATTTTGCAGCATCCCGATCCACAATATGTATATCTTTATTAAGAACATCTGGTGGGGGAAAAAGTAATTCTATACCAGGTTTAAAATAATCTAAAGTGAGTGAAAGATCAGGGTTGAGTTCCAGTACTTTTTTCAAGACTAATACTTCATACAATCGTCGTTCGTGTCTTTCATTTCCTATTAAAATAGTAAAGTCATTATTGGTTGATTTTTCACCCTCTTTTTTATTTTTTGATCTCAAATTTTGCTTATAGTTATAATTTTCGAGTATATCATCATAAGCGATAACTGCCGTAGGTCTTACGAATGGCTTATCAAAGGTTGCCTTGTCGCGAATAGAATAAGAAAGGCGCAGCAATTTTTTATCCTTAATATTAGAGATATATCCAGCCAATGGCTCTACCGAGAAGCCAGAAGGGTCATTCTGTTCATCTAAAAAAAACATAACCTTTGTTGGATCAATGTGCTTGTGGTAGTCCATTTTTTCGATGATCTCAAAGACCATGCGACGGACCAAGATGTCTTCTCCAAAAACTCGCCCTTCCAAAACACTTTTGTATGGTTCTTCAACGTATTTTGTTTTGTCAATAACGGCTGCTTTCTCTACAGCTGTTTTAATCTGCTGATATATTGGGCTATTATAAATAAAGCTCAAATCAAAGACATCAGTGTTTTGGACCCGATAGCTGTTCGGAAATGATCGATTTCCAAATGCATTGAACAATTTAGAGTCCTGTGGAATGACACGGCTGAAATTATTTTCAGATTCTTGGATAATATGAGGTGTTATCACTACAATCACTTCTTTTTTAATCTGTCGTTCATTTGAGACAGAAAACAATTTCCCCAAAACAGGAAGGTCCTTAAATAATGGAATCCCGCCTTCACTCTGAGATCGTTTATTGGCAATCAATCCACCAATGATGAATGGTGTATTATTTGCAACTCTTACAAAGGATTGTACACGCCGATTATTGATCACTGGCGCTTCCAGAACCCCTCCGCTGGATGAAGCGCCAATCCGTTCTTCAGTTTCACTTATGATGGTCTCAACCTGAATTGTGATTCGGGTGTCATCCTCATTGATCCGTGGACGTAGATTCAACACGATACCAACAGGAATATAGTCTACAGACTTTGTTTGCGAAATTTCTGTATCAGTTGTTTTTACAATAGGGATTTGTTGACCTACCTGAATTCGCGCTTGACGTCCATCCAAAACCAAAACAGACGGCTTGGAAAGAATCTCTGCTGCTTTAGTGCTGATAAGTGCTTCTACATTTGATTGGAATGTATTCGCATTCCCTAGCAGTGTTCTATCAAGGACTATTGTAAATGGGTTGATGTCACCCGTTTCTGAATCGGGGGAAGGAAAGGTTGCAGAAAACCCTGATCCAGTTCCACTGTAATCAATGCCCAATTCTTCCAATTTATCTGAATCCAGTTCAATTACCAGTGCCTCGATCAGTATTTGTGCTGCCGGGACATCAATCTTATTCTGGATCAAATTCAAAAGTTGAGCAACTTTTTCAAATTGACCTTGTCTGTATCCAACCATTAAACGCTGCATTTCTTCACCATCAGTTGTTCTATCCAGCAAGATCCCGTCCAAATTCACCCCAAGCTCAATGGTTTTTTTGCTGCTGGACTTGGAAGATTTTTCTTCTTTTACAAGAGTGACTGTTTCAGTTTCCGGAATCTTGATGATGATCGGCAGGTCTTCAGGTTTAATATTATCTGGATCAATTTTTTGAGATTGTTTAGGTGTATATTGACGTTCACCACCCGGCTGTTCTTTTCCAGGATCAAATTCAATGACCACGTACCCCATTGATTTTAGAATTGCAACAGCTCTGTCAGTCCGTATATAGCTTAATTTAACAATCTCAAAGTCAAGGTCTCTCAATGCATTAGATGCCACGGATCTTGATCTGGTAGGAGGTTGCGCACCTTTGGTTTTTGGTCTTGATGTTGTTTGAGGGTAGAGTGTAGATATACTGATGATTACAATTGAGAAGTAAAGAAAAAATCGATTCATTATTCTGAAATAATATAGACCGAAATGGTTAATGTCAGATCATTGAATTCAGCGGATATATATCCATTCGAACCTGCACTGGAACTGGGCTCAAAGAAAGACGTTGCCTTAAATTCATCTCCCGCACCATGACCTATATCTACATCAAAAGATTTGTAATCCGAGCCTGTCGTTGAATTCAACACATAAATATCACCACCCAAAGCAGAAACAATCATGCCCATATCAATATTTTCGAAATTAGGATCATAGGAACTTGCGTCATCTTTTTTCTCGAACGTATACATATCGCCGTTTTCAGTTGCCCAGAACATATAACCGCCTTCCGGGACAGTAGAGCCGGGGGCATCAAATGTAACTGTGGCATTTTCTGTTTCATTATTCAATATGGTTGTAACCGTGAAAGCGTCTTCTGTTTCTGAAAATAACCATCCACCATGAAAGGCCGCCGTAGAATCATCTGGAGAACTAAAATTATTGGAAGCAGATGTTTTTTGAAGTATTACTGTTCTGGAATCACTGTCGCTCCAATACATATATCCATTGGTTGGTATAGTGGCAATATCCAGGTCAAAGATTGTGGTGAAGACCTCTAGCTCTCCTCCGGGAACATCATAATAACGGAGCGTGAGTGTTTTTACTGAATCTTCCACATACTCCCATAATCCTTCCCGTTCTGTCATTGTACTGTCAGTAGAATATGCTGTATCACGGGTGGTGGATATGTATTCAAATGAGGAACCGGTTGTATCATCCCAAGATATATTCGTATCTATTTCTGTGACAGTCATCCTTTGATAAACAATCTTATCATCTAGTTCAAAACCATAGTCATTTGAGAAAGAGTATTCAAATGCTCGGATGGAATCCACATGAATAATATCACGTGTATTGACCACGTAGGAGGAATCACCATATGTCCAGTTTCCAATATTTACATCTGCTGTAGTTGTAGTGTCAAATCCATGGTCTAATTCATATTTTGAATCGCTGTACACAGTCCATGAACCTAGTACTTGTGAGCCAAGAGACATATTGCTGAAAGAGAACGTTGTGCTTAATTCAAAAGTGCTATCGGCCAGGAACTCATATACGATATTAATTGAATCTTCTTCTAGCTCAACATCGTTAATCTCCCGCAAATACCATTCACCCAGAACTTTGCTGGGTTTTAAATAGGGAGAGTTGACCAAACGTTCAAGGGCGGCATCAATTTTGATATTTCCATCTTCCCTAACGATATCATCTGACAGGGTTAAGCTTAACTTATAATGATTGTTATTGACGGATTTTGTTACTGAAGGATCCAGCACATTATCCTGACAGCTAAACAGAAAAAATAAACATAGAACAAAGAACGAGGATTTTGTCATTACGGTATGTTTCTCGTTAATAATATTAACTTTTCAATGTGAAATTAAACTCTATACACAACCATGATTCAAGTAAAATAATATTCCAAGTATAATCAATATGGTACGAAAAGTGGCTCGGGCCGGAATCGAACCAGCGACACATGGATTTTCAGTCCACTGCTCTACCGACTGAGCTACCGAGCCACAAAATATGATAAAAAAAGTCGCTGAAATTACCGGCAACGATATCCTTATGCAAACCCAAACTCATCATTTTTTTGTTCTTGATGGAATAAAAATGAACATATACTTTTACCGGCATTTTTTATGAAAATCATACTCGCCACACATAATCTAAATAAAATGGAAGAAATGAAAGATGTGTTAGAAGATCTGAAAATTGATCTCGTGACATTAACTGAATTTCCAACTATTGGAGACATCCCTGAAACGGGAGCCACACTAGAAGAAAATGCCCTAATCAAAGCTCAAACCGTCAATCAGATTACGGGAATCCCAGCTATAGGAGATGATACAGGGTTAGAGGTGGACGCTTTGAATGGAGCTCCAGGAGTGTATTCCGCGCGTTATGCGGGGGATAATGTCTCATATGTAGATAATGTTAAAAAGTTATTATCAGAAATGTCTGGGAAAGAAAACAGAAGGGCTCAATTTAGAACTGTCATTGCATTTGTTGATGGTCATAGAGAGATACTTGCTGAAGGAGATATTATTGGAAATATCTCGAATGAGCCAAAAGGTGAGAATGGCTTTGGATATGATCCAGTATTTTATATTCCAAAATTGAAACGTACATTTGCGGAACTTTCAGCGTATGAAAAGAATAAAATCAGTCATCGTGGAAAAGCATTACAAAATCTTATTGAACTGCTACACTCCCATACGGGCTACGTGTAACTAACTGGAGAATACTCTATAGTCCTACCGCTATCGGATTGACCCTATTGATTTAGGGATAAAATAACACCGAAAATAACTCATAAGGAGAACCCTTTGAAAAAAGGGATCGCGGCCATATATCTTATAGCCATGGTAGCTTTGACATCATTTCTCCAAAGCAGCCAACCGGATACGTCCGTCCAAAATATTTCATCTCAACATTTTGAATTGCCGGATCTTGTCGCATCTCCATTTCCATCAGTGCCGAAACCATTAAGTTTATTGGGCGATACGTTGACCGCGCCATTAGGGTGGATCATACCAAGCCTTGAGCAAAGGGAGATTGAAGTATTTATAGATAGAGATTGGAAATATATCACATTGACTGAATACATCGATGATGAGATTTACAGAGTTCCATTTACAGCTCCTCTGGAATGGTATGTTTCTCAAATGATCATGATAAAACGACAGATCATTTTTATTGAAAAAGTATCCCTGGGACTTGAAGAAGATGAAGAACAACGATCTACAAGGGGAGGGAAAGGCATCACCTTCGATCTTGTGGATATGGGCGCTCTCGGGACAGCCTCTTTAAGGGTAAGAGGGAATATAAATATTTCTGGTAAAATGGTTTTTCAGGATCAGGAACTGGTTCGATCTAGCCTGGCAGAAGCTCAAAATACCCATTTAGAGTTTGATCAGAAACAAAATTTAAATGTAGAGGGGAAGATTGGTGATAGGATAACTGTTTTAATGGACAATGATTCTGAAAGGGATTTTGATTGGGAGAATAATATCCGCATATCTTATGAGGGTGCGGAAGATGATATTATTCAACAAGTGGATGCTGGAAATATTTCCCTCTCATTACCGGCGACCCAATTTGTGACATTCTCTGGACAAAATAAAGGTCTCTTTGGCATGAAAGCTGTATCAAAATTAGGTCCAGTGGATATCACCACAATTGCATCAATTGAAAAAACTAAAAAAGAACAACAGGAATACAAAGGAACCAGTGAAGCACAGGCAGTCCGCATTAAGGACTATGAATATATTAAATACCAATATTTCTTTATTAACGAAATGTACCGCAACGGCGCCCAAAATCTGGCTACGGAGTATATGGGTCAATCCAAAAATATCCAATATATCCCGTCGTTTTATCCACTGGTGAACGGCCTCCATAGAATTGGGCGCTATGTGGTACGTGACTTTGAAATATATAAGAAAGATAATTCAGCCGACCCTACCCTTGAGCCAGGGTCCGCATTTGTGGATATTAACAACCCATCCGATGATGACAGGATTAATGTTAATTTTAAGCGACTCGAAGAAGGCGCAGATTATTCCATTAGCCGAGATTTGGGATTTATTCGGATGAAAAATCGGTCCCAGGATCAGGAAATTGCCTGTCATTATATTATTGTTGAATTATCTCCAACGGATAGAAGTGTTGTCATTGACACCGTTCTGGCAGTTGGAAATGGGATCAGCGAGACAGATACAACATTAACGCTCCAAATGATCAAGCCTCAAAGCCTCACGCCTGCGCACCCATTATGGGATCTTATGTTTAAAAATGTGTACTACATGGGCGCTTCTAATATTAACCAGGAAGGGTTCGGAGTAAAGATTTGGAATACGGATTTCCAGCCAGACAGAAACTATGATCCAAATGGCGTGGATTATATTACACAGTTCGGGCTAGATAGTGTTAATACCAATAATGAGCCCGAAAGTGACAACTTAATTGACATTTTTAATCCAAATATAGTAAGCCTGATAACTGGTGAACTCTTTTTCCCCATGTATTATCCCTTTGCAACTGACTCATTGGAGGGCGGTAATTCGAACCCGGATTTGTCAGGTGTCCTGGGACAGGGTCTGATGTACATCTCTACACAGAGTAATGAGATTACCCAAGATAAACATTGGGAGATCGAAGTAGAATACACAAATCAAAGTTCCACCATAAACCTTGGGTTTATGATCGTAGAGGGCAGTGAACAGGTATTTCTAGATGGGGTGGAACTGAGACGCGGTCAGGACTATCAGATCGATTATTTTAGTGGGACGATCATCATGAACACTGAAGCAGATCCAAATGCGGACCTTAAGATTAAATATGATAAACATGAGCTGGTCTCATTTGATAAGAAAACCATTTTTGGTACCCGTGCACAGATGGATCTAGGGGATAATTCGTTTTTGGGAGCAACGGCATTGTATTACAATCAGTCCATAATGAATGAAAAAGTGGAAGTGGGATATGAACCTATGAGAAACTTCATTTGGGATTTGAACGGCCGATATCAATTTGATCTGGATGGACTTACTCGGGCTATGGATCGCTTGCCCATTATTGAAACAGATAAAGCGTCATCCCTGTCCTTTGAAGGAGAGATCGCGCAGGTAATGCCAAACCCTAACCCAATCAATAATAATGCTACGGGTGACCCAAATGGGGTAGCGTTTATTGATGACTTTGAGGGCTCAAAACGGACCACATCCATTCCAATCCAACGTCGTTATTGGAAAGAATCATCTTCACCAATGAGATCTGATGGGGCAGGTGATCTAAATCAAAAACATCGGGCTAGATTGACATGGTACAATCCCTATGTTCAGGTCAGGACCAAAGATATTTGGCCAAACCAATCTACCTCGATAAGGGCCCAGAATGAGACAACAGACATATTGAGAATAAATTACAAACCGAAAGATCTCCAAGACGGTGTTCATAAAGATTCCCTTTGGGCAGGAGTGACCACACCATTGTACTCCGGGGACTATGATCAGACACAGAGTAAGTTTTTTGAAATTTGGCTCTACGGAGAAAATGGCAAAATGACAATAAATTTGGGTAGAATCAGTGAAGACAGAGATGGTGATGGACAATTAGACACGGAAGATGAAAAAGTTGCTGGTATGGTTGGAGATGGTTTGTTAGAGGATAAGGAAGATATTGGATTAGATGGATGTATAGATGAATATGAGGATGGCTGGGGTGGATGTATTGATACGCTGTATACAGATGTGATGGATGATCCAGCTTGGGCAGACATAGTTTACCAGGGGGACGACAAAAATGAGGATGATCCCAACAATGATAACTGGAAATATAAAGAGGGAAGCTCTGATTATTCCAAGATCAACGGTACGGAAGGCAATGCCTTGGATGCCGGCCGTTATCCCGATTCAGAAAGCCTGGATCGTTCAACAGAATTACAACGTGTAAATAAATATTTCACCAAGTCGTTTACGTTATCTGATACGACTTATCTTGCTGGACAAACCAAAAAATCAGATGGATCATATACGGGTTGGAAATTATATCGGATTCCATTGAATCATTTTTCAAGAGTCGACTCTAGCATGAGCACTGAATGGACAGAGATTCGCCATCTAAGGTTAGTGGTCTCGGACACAAGTAATCTGAACATCAGTGTCGCCAAGATAGAATTGGTGGGCAACGAATGGCAGGAGCTTGGGATCGCTCATGACTCATCAAACGTATTCTCTAATGAAAATTCAGATAGCGTTTTTTCTATTGCTGTTGTCAATACAGAAGATAATGATGATTATGAACCTCCAGATGGTGTTCAGGGAGAATACGATCGGTTGAATGATATACGCTCTAAAGAACAATCACTGGTTATGCAGTTTAATGATCTTCCAGTGGAGCACAGTGGCGCAGCCATGAAAAGTCTTATGAAAATATCGGGTGTTAACTACCTGACCTATGATAAAATGAAATTATATGTGTATGGAGCGACACCTAGTCTCTGGATCGGAAAAGAAGAAACAGAAGTAGAATTTTTCATGCGGTTCGGACAGGGAAATGATTTTTATGAGATACGTCAGCCTGTTTATAGTGGCTGGGATGAATCTCGTGGTCGAAATTCCATTGAGCTGGATCTGAACTGGTTAACCAAATTAAAGCTGCAGGATTCATCTTCAGTTAGCAAATACAGGGACTCAGATATTTACGAGATTGATGGTAAAGATCGAAATTATCTATTTACAGATGAGAATGGTATAGAAACAGGAAAGCAGATACACATCAGGGGAAAACCATCATTGTCAAGTATTCAGTTTTTCACTGTGGGTGTAACCAACAAAGCCAATGAACCTATTTACGGAGAAGTATGGATAGATGAATTGAGATTGAGCGGAGTAAAAAAGGACAAAGGTGTGGCAATGCGTATTCAATCCAAATTCAATTTGGCTGATCTGGCATCCTCTACCATATCATACAGCAGAAAGGATGCGGACTTTCACGTGTTGCAGCAGCGATTGGGTTCTAACACAAATACAGAAAATTTGCGTGCAAATGCCACATTCCAGCTCCACAAATTTTTACCTAAAACATGGGGATTATCTATTCCGTTAAATACGTCCTTTTCAGTAGCAGAAAATAAACCAAAGTATTTCCCGGATTCAGATATTTTGGTGGATGAGGATAATGTTCCAGACTCCATTATGACTAAAAAACAGGAAATTTCATTAAGTACATCGCTATCAAAAACCAGTAAATCAGATAATAGATTGATCAAATCGACGATTGATAAAATCAAACCCAGTTTTTCCGCATCCCAGTCTCGTTCATCCGATGCATTGAATTCAGAGGTATTGAATGAGAAATATTCAGGGAAAGTCAGTTATTCATATCCTTTCAGTCGAGACAATTATGTACAGCCATTTAGCTGGCTTAAGGGTGTCCCATGGATAGGAGAAAAGCTGGGAGAAACCAACGTGTATTATTCTCCGTCAGCGATAAATACCAGTATGAACTTGAACGAAAACTTTTCTCGAACTACCAAGCGTGTTGGCGCTCGCACTGACAAATACACATTTGGTTTAAGTCGAAAATTTTCATTGGATTATAAACTTACGGATAAACTAAAGACCAAGTATTCTCGATCTGTTACCAGTGACATGAAAGACTTCCGAGGTTACGCGTGGACAGCTATCAGGGATTTGGACCCGGGAGTAGTTGAGAATATTAATGAAAGTTTGAATACATCATTCAATCCACAAATCTTTACCTGGCTGAAACCCAATTTTAATCACAATGCTGCCTTCCGATGGAACAAGCCTCGGGCAAGCACAATTGATGGTGCCACCATCGGAACACAATTGCGTTTCTCTTCCAGCGTGAGCATTTTACCTTCCCAGATTTTTGAGATATTTTACAAGCCACCTAGCCACAATACACGTCGATCCACAGGGACTCGACGAAGAGGCAGATCAAAGCCAAAGACCGACGAGGTTGAGGAACAGAAAGAAGAACAAAAAGAAAATAAATTCTTGACGTCTATGCATGGAGTATTCAAAAAGGTAAACCCCATCAATATTTCCTATACTGAGAACCTGAACAGGACAGGCCGCGGTATTCAGGGTGAAGTTCCAACAGGTTACAAATTTGGTTGGCTACCTGAACACGGACTTGATCATGCGGTTGAAGTAGGATCTGACCAGGGTGGATGGGATCATAAACGTGACTTCTCTATCCGCACAGGTTTGAATCTTTCCAGGAATATTTCAACTTCTGTGAATTTTGCCCAAAATATTTCTACAACAATCGGAGCCTCCAATATTGAACAGCGATCTATGTCCAGAGACCATTTGTTTTGGGGTGAAAAACTTGAAGAAGGTTTTCCATTTTTTGGGTGGAGCGTCCGATGGTCAGGCGTTGAAAAATGGCCATTGATTAAACGGATTGCACGGTCTGCAAGCATGGAGCACTCAATGAACGGTAAAGAATCCCGTTCTTGGAAATTTGAAAATTTTGGTGGGCCTCAAATGCCATTATTTGAATTGGATCAATTCATTATCGACTATGAGGATGATCAGCTATCAGCAAGAAAAAATATTAGTTTTTCACCTCTCATAGGTTTGAACATGAATTTGAAAAAAGGGGTATCAATGAACATCCGACACAATGTATCCCGGTCGGTCCAAGATGAATCTAATGGGTTAAGTGTGCGCAACGAAAGAACATGGACCGCCAGCAGCAATTACAGTCATCGTGGCGGGTTTACGATACCATTGCCAATGATGGACGATTGGAATATACAGAATACCGTAAACTTCACGCTTAATTTTGATATGAATGAAAGCGAATCCTTAGGGAGTAAGAACGGTGGTGCTGATTTTGGACAAACTGCATTCAACTCCGGATGGAAAACTGCATTGCGTATTTCATACTCATTCAGTTCACAGATAAGTGGAGGTATCATTTATGAATACAGAGAGTCTGAATCCAAAACAACCGGTAAAAAGATTGATCGCGATTTTGGATTTGATGTGAATATAGCTATCAGCGGATAATGAGATATTTTCAGCAGATAACGGTGTCTATTGTCATTCTTTTTAATGGATGCATGAATCAGGGGCGAGAATTCTCTGGGGAGAGTGCGTTTTCGTACCTGGAAGCACAGTGCGCATTTGGTCCTAGGAATCCTGGATCTGAAGGATACTATTTGTGCAAAGAATATCTCATAAATGAATTGTCCAAAAATGCTGACCGAGTGATAACACAGCCATTTACTTATAATGATGCCATCCGTGGCGGACATTATGAACTAGAGAATATCATTGGACTTTTTAACGAGGATGCTGAAAAATTAATATTGTTGGGTGCCCACTGGGATACACGTCCCTGGGCAGATAAAGAGGTCAATGAACAGAAAAAATCCACCCCAATCGTGGGAGCCAATGATGGAGCAAGTGGTGTGGCGGTCTTGCTGGAGCTAACCAAGATGTTCAATGATAGCCCGCCACCAGTTGGCGTTGCAATTGTATTATTTGATGGCGAAGACCTTGGGTCATCTGGTGAGAATAAGACGTACGCTCAAGGCTCACAATTTTTTGCAAAAAACCTGCCCATCAAGAAACCTGAATATGGAATCATTCTAGATATGGTTGGCGATAGGAACCTTCATTTACCTATTGAACGTTATTCTTATCGAAATGCTCCGGAACTTTCCCGAAAACTCTGGAAAGAGGCGAATCAGCTGGGTCTCAATGCTTTTGATCAAACATTGGGGTACATGCTTTATGATGACCATGTCCCTTTATTTGATTATGCAGGTATACCAGCAGTAGATATCATCGACTTTGATTACCCCAATGCATATTCCAATTACTGGCATACAACAGAAGATACTCCAGATAAATGTTCACCGGAAAGTCTGGATCAAGTGGGGACTCTTATCTTAAATCATATCTATGGTATTGAATGATGAAAGTGCATTACTTTTTTTCCATGCGTAGATCAATTTGGCTGCTAACGGGACTCATTTTCTTTGGCTGTTCCGGAGGTGATGCAACGGACGATGAGGAAACAATAGTTCTCCAGGAACTGGAATTCAATTATCATCAGGGAATGAATACATTGTATTTTGGTGTGAACGTGGAGTCATCCTATCTTGGTATAAAACTACAGGGAGTGAGCGCCCTTTATTATGGCCTCGATTCAACTCAAAGTGCCGATACACTGGCATTGAATGATAGCGGTATCAACGGTGATATTATTTCTGATGATGATGTATTCGCCATCAAGATTACCAATGATACTAGCCAGGTCCGTTACGTTCTTGAACCATCGGATACAGGAACGGTCTATGTAAAATTTATGGCACAATTCGGAACATATATAAAGAGTAAAATGATGTCACAAAAAACCGGGAACGAAGGGCCGATTATTCAATCAGTTAGTATGCCCGATTCAATGCCTCGTCCTGGAGCGGATAGCGTAGCAGTTGGAACCATAGTCGTATCACTAACTGATGCTGATGGCCATGAAGATATCCAAACCTGCTACCTCATGTTCAAAAAACCGGATGGTACTTTTTCCAGCGGGAGTCCTATTTCGCTTTATGATAATGGTGTGCAAGATTTTTCTATGTACCTCTGGGATGAAACAGCAAAGGATGGGAAATATTCACGCTATATTATAATTGATTCGAGTAACCCCTTGGGAACCTATACATCATATTTCTACGCAAGAGATTATTCGGGAATTCTTTCAGAACCATTTATCACGGAGTTGGTTGTCTACTGATGAAGCATACTCTCTCTATAATTCTTATAATAAATATCCTGAATGGACAGGCCGTTACCGCCAGATCGTTCTTCGTACCTAAAGATATTGATCAATTCAAAACCATATCATCGGCAGATACCTCTCAAGCTGGACTTATTAGTAATGTTATATCCGAGATTCGGCTTCAAGGCGATTCTAGCTGGGCATGGCTTGGCACAGGAAAAGGGTTGTCCAGGGTGAAAGATTCTGTAAATGTAGAATCATTTATTACCAGCTCTACACTTACCAGCGGTTCTTCAACCGGCGGATATTTCCCGGTAGGTGGCGTGTCTGCGATTGCTATCAAAGGTGACACAATGTTTGCTGCATTCGCCAGCAGCGTTAACGATTTCCCCACGGGGATGGGCGTTGTATATACTGACAATTCACGAGCCGATTTTCCTATTTGGACCTATTACGATCAGCCGATTGACTTTCCTGATGCAGAAACATTTCCATGGGGAGGAATTGGTTTTGTAGAGGGACTTCCGATTACAGTCCCCCAGTATAATGTGACCTATGATGCGTCCATTGGGAATGGGTATGTCTGGATTACTAGTTGGGCAGGAGGCTTGAGGAGATATGATATGGATCAGGGTAGCTGGGAACGCGTCCCAACACCAGAAGATGATCAGTTAATTTTGAATACCTGTGCAGATTCATCATATGTAATGGTTGATGATAAAAATATATTAAAGAATTTTTATATGAATCCCCGAGATCCAATAGATGGTGGGAATCACAATCATAAGGCATTCTCAGTCCTAACCTATACCGATACAATTTGGGTGGGAACAGCTAATGGGATCAACCGTGGGATTTTCGGTGACCAGGGATGCATCGACTGGGAACACTATTCCTATCCGTTTGATAACTTAACAGGAAATTTTGTTGTAAGCATTGCCCGGCAGTATTGGGATGGAAAACGAATTATCTGGGCAGCCACGATGAACGCAGATGACCCCACAGAACAGCGGGGAGTCAGTTATTCCATGAACGATGGCGACACATGGCATACCACATTGGAAGGTGAGCGTGTGTACAATATTTTTGCGCATGACTCACTGGTCTTTGCTGCATCCCAAAATGGTTTATGGAAATCAGAGGATGGCCAAAACTGGGCATTGATGAAGCCAGCAAAAAACGTTACCCCGCTGGAAGGAGATGAAACACTATCGAGTGAAGTTTACTCGGTTATTCTTGATGAGCGAAACTATTATCCTGGACCGGTGCTGTGGATCGGCACCGGAGATGGTGCCGCGCGTTCACATGACCTAAATGGTAGTAATTGGGAAATTTTTCGTGCAGACTACGATCCTGAATCTATTTATGCATATCCGAACCCCTTCTCTCCCAATTCTCATAATATATTGGATGGAGACGGATATGTGCGATTTCATTTAGGAAATATCGCGTCTCCGGATGTGGAGATGACGGTATATAATTTTGCCATGGAAACTGTATTTAACGTTACTCTAGATCGAAGACAGCCTGAAACTGGCGCCATCAAGTGGAACGGGAAAGATGAGAATGGCAGAGTGGTGGATAACGGTGTCTATTTTATAAAATTGAAATACTCTCAGAATATAAATAAAACAGCCAGCGAACATTGGGTCAAGTTAATCGTGGTCAAATGAATAGAATTATTTCCATATTTGTTCTATCAGCTAGTTTGATTTGTGCCGATTATGCTGGTTACTCTGGCTCATTTCTGCGCATGGGCACATCCGCCAGGTCCATGGCGATGGGAAGCGGATTTACTGCAGAGGTTAGTCGGGGATTTACTGCTTTTCACAATCCAGCCAGTGTTGCCTTTGTGGAGAAAATGCAGGCAGGCTTTTCCTATCATGGTTTAGCCATGGATAGACGGTTCATTACCTCAAGTTTTACAGCCCACCTTCCGCCTACGGCCGGATTGGGTGTCGCATGGGTGAGCGCAGGGGTAAGCGATATTGACGGCCGAACCACCGCAGGCCAAGCAACACAAACATTATCAACATCAGAGGATGCTGTCTATTTAAGCTTCGCACAGCGGCTGCAAACCTGGATCAGTCTAGGCATAAATGTGAAAATACTGTATAATCAACTTCCAATGAATGAGAGTGATTTGTCTGGCAAAGGTACAGGGTTTGATATTGGCGTCCAGATACGGCCTGGGAAAAAACTCACCATAGGCCTCATGGTTCAAGATCTGAATTCGTACTATCAGTGGAACACAAGTCCGGTTTTTGAAGAAGAGGGTCGTGTTTACCGGGATGTGTTTCCATCTATCTACAGAGCCGGGATAACCTATAAGAGAGGCAAGCTGTTGATTATTGGGGATGCCGGAATAATTGCTGGTGAACTTTCCGATGGTTCAATGGGACATCTGGGGCAAACGATCCGTGGAGGTGTAGAATATACATACAGAAAAAATTATTTCTTCCGTGGAGGATATGGAAATGGACGTTTGGGAGCTGGGGGAGGTATGAATTTTTCATTTCTTAAGAAGAACGATGCTTTTCTAGATTATGCTTTGATTGCGGAACTGGCTGGAGGTGTCGCTCATATTGTTTCATATGCGTTTCATTTCTAGATCGATATTATGCATCCCTATGTGTACCGTTTTTTCAATTGGTACACAATTCTTAACTATCCCATCCAATGGGATCGAATTGTCCACTGGCTCAAACATGGTCCTGGAAAATGGATCGAACCCTTCATCATTGAGTATGGGGAAAAAAATGTCACTAAATTTTTCATATGGCGATTGGCTAGCGAATTCTAAAGTTTCTGCCTTAAAAATAACCATTCCAAAAACGAAGAGTTCATTTGCCATAGATCTAAAATATGTCAACCTTGGGGACCTTGAGCTTCGCACAGAAAGACCAACAGATGATTACTTGGCCCACTATAATGCATCCGGAGCCTCTCTTGGTGGTTCGTACTCAAAGGACTATGGCCGCTTAAGTGGAGGCGCTGCTATTCGTTTGATCCGGATAGATCTGCACACTGAAAACAGTAATGGTATTGCCTTTGACCTAGGTGCAAACTATCAAATATCCCAGACCATGGAATTGGGTGCTGCACTCTTGAATATTGGAACAATGTCTGAACTAAAAAAAGAAAAGCCCTCATTGCCTGTGCGACTATTAATGACCGGGAACTTTATATTAAATAGAGGCAGTGTGACTCATAATTTTTCTATGACAGGTGAATGGTCAGGCTTGCGCCAAAATGCCGTTGCATATGTATCAACATCATCTCACTTGAAAGGATTAATCGTAAGATTTGGCAGCAAATTATCAAAAAATGTGTTAGAGATTCGTAGTGGAGTTGGGTTTTCTTTTGGAATGTATCGCTTGAATTACGGGGTCTGTTTTGGGTCCCAGGATCTTGGTATGCCACACATGATTGACCTTTCCATTCAATTACCCTAAATGAGTACTGACTCAGACAGACAGCAGCGCATCATTGTTTACCTTCTGTTCATTGTTCTTGTCTTGATCAGTCTGGTTATTGGAACACTTAATAAGATCAGCACTATGGAAGAGCCGGAGGTAGTAGAAGAGCCATTTATCGAACTTCCTGGCGAAGCGGAAACAGTTGAACCTATAGGAAAGATTGCCATCATTATTGATGATTTTGGATATCGAAATGATGTGGTTTCTGACGGATTTTTTGCGTTGAATGCACACGTAACCTATGCCGTAATCCCGGGTCATGAATACAGTCAGCTCATGTCGAAGAAAGCAAAAAGGCTGGGCTATGAGGTCATAGTTCATATGCCAATGGAATCAAGTGTACCGGGTTTTGGAGAAGAAGAATATGTGATCAATGAATCCATGCCAAGCGCAGAAATCGAACGTCGAATGAAAAAAGTGTTAGATCATCTACCAGAAGCCGTGGGGATGAATAATCACCAAGGATCAAAAGCGTCTGCCAGTGAGAGGGTAATGAATGTTATGGGGCTAGTGTTAAAAGAAAAGAAAAAATATTTTTTGGACAGTAGAACAACTGTTGAGACCAAAGGGGAAGGCACCATGAGATCTCTTGGCGTTCCAACCAACAGGAGACATGTATTCCTGGATAATGATATGGATGAAGATAAAATTGAAGAACAGATGAACCTGCTGGCCAATCAGGCAAGGGAGAACGGAATGGCGGTCGGGATAGGACACGTGAAAAAAAACACACTTAATGTTTTGAAAAGAACTATTCCACTCCTAAAAGAAAAGGGTTTTGAATTTGTATATATTTCAGAAATAGTGGAATAATTCATGGGCATCATGTGCAGAGTCATGCGGGGGGAATTTATTGAAAGTATGCATGTGGCATACGCCGTAGCCGTTGATGATACAGGTGCAATCATCAAAAACTGGGGCGACCCCTATTATTTAACGTGTATCCGATCTTCATTGAAACCATTTCAGGCTTCTGCTACGGTGGCATCTGGTGCGCTCGATGCTGCCGGGTTTACGGACTCTGAATTGGCATTGATGTGTGCCAGCCATAATGGTGAATCGATCCACGTGGAAACGGCCAAAGCTATGTTGGATAAACTAGGGCTAGATATAACTCAATATGAATGCGGAAGCCATCCGCCTTACGATAGGGAATCCAGATCTAGGCTCATCAAACAATCGGAACCTGCCTCGCCGCTACACAATAACTGCAGCGGTAAACATGCTGGAATGCTCTGTCTCTCAAAACATTTGGGAGCCGACCCCAGAGGGTACACTGGCCATGGTCACCCTGTGCAAAAAGCCATTATGGAGAAAATAAAAAACTTTTCAGAAATGGATGAATTGCATTTAGCAATTGATGGGTGCAGTGCCCCTGTGCCCTTCATGCCATTGTATCACATTGCATTGATGTACCAAAAACTGGCCAGCGGTAATTATGAAGAATTGAACCGAATCTTTGGTGCCATGAATTCGAATCCAATTATGGTGGCCGGAACAGAACGATTTGACACTGATTTTATGACAGTTATGAATGGAATAGCAGTCACCAAAGTAGGCGGTGAAGCCGTCAGGGGAATTGCTATAAAGAAATCGGATGGGTCATCTGTAGGTATTGCTGCAAAAATACTGGATGGAAATCATAGGTGCATGCCTACTGCAGCATTGGCAGTCCTAGAAGATTTAAACCTGATTGATCCTAATCAACTTTTTCAATTGGAAAAATATCGTAATATCACTCTTGAAAATCATCGGGAATTAGAGATCGGTTCGATCGCAGTGGATCTATGAATATGAAATCACATTTATTTGTTTTTACAATACTTTCTTCCCTTATTTTTGGTCAGTCGGAGCATACATTCATCACCTATAACTTGTTAAACTATCAGGATGAAGATGATCGGGAAGATGATTTAATCAGTGTAATTGAATATATTGAGCCTGACCTGATCATTGCACAGGAAGTGGTAGGGCAGGATGGGTATGATCATTTTCTTACTGATGTTTTAGAGATAACGGGGCCAGGTCTATGGTCAGGCGCAGATTTTATAAATCAGAGCGCCAGTATTGATATTGCTCTTTTTTACCGCCACGATATATTTACATTTATCAACACGAGCTTAATTAATACGGCACAATCTACAGGAACTCGTGACGTGGTGGAATTTGTGATGGAGCATATTGGTTCCGGTGTTCAGTTCAATGTTTATGGTGTCCACTTAAAGGCAAGCTCCGGAGGCTCTAATGCTCAGATCCGTCTGGCGGAAGCCACAGCCCTCCGTGAATATTTGGATGACCTTCCATCAGGCAGCCACTATATGGTAGCCGGAGACTTTAACATTTACAGTAACAGCTCCACCTCTGAACCCGCATTTGATATGCTGACCGCTGAGGGTGATGATGAGGACGGACGTTTGTTTGATCCCATAGACATGCCAGGTAGCTGGCACAATAATAGTTCATTTGCGGAGGTGCACACCCAATCACCGCGGGGCGGAAACTATGGCGGAATGGATGACCGATTTGATTGGATCTTTGTATCGGAAGCTGTTTTAAATGAGACGTATGAGATCAACTATGTGGAGGATACTTATTGGGCCGTTGGGAATGATGGAAATCACTTCAATCTAGCTATCAATGATGGCAACAATTATTCAGTGAGCGAAGATGTTGCCGATGCTTTACATGATGCATCAGACCATTTACCTGTTATGGCTAAATTCGTTTTTCCACTAGAAGACCCCTCTCCCTATAGTCTTGTTATTACGGAAGTAATGGTTAATCCGTCTGCAGTATCTGATTCTTATGGTGAGTGGCTTGAGATCTATAACAATGATTCAGTGTCAATTGACTTGAATAACTGGCAGTTAGCTGACGGGGACGATGATTTTCATCAGATACAGGAAAACTATGAATTAAATATTGATCCTGGTAAATATTTTGTCCTCGGCCGGAACGCAGATAGTTTAGCGAATGGAGGTTATGTGGCAGACTATGAATATTCTGGATTCCAGCTTGCCAACACATCTGATGAGATCTATTTGTTAGATAATGATGGCAGGATAGTAGATGAGCTAGAATACACATCCTCTTTTCCATACTCAAGCGGATCATCTATGTTTTTACCGGATATGAGTCTGGACAATGGAGTGGATTCAAATTGGGTCATATCAGAAACACCATATGGCAACGGGGACAATGGTACACCAGGCAGGGCATGGGATGATACTTTATTTATCGATCATGACATCATTGCCTTTATCCCTGATCAACTGTTATTCTACCCTGCCTATCCCAATCCATTTAACCCTACCACCACCATCCGGTTCAGTGTTGGAACGAAAGATTTATCACTTTTACAGATATTTGATATCTCTGGGAGGCGGGTGGAAACATTAGTTAGTGAGCAACTAGACCCCGGCGAACATGAGGTTGTCTGGGAGGCATCATCCCATCCTAGCGGAGTGTATTTTGTCCGTCTTTATAATGGTCGCAATCACATAACTGAAAAACTGATCTTACTGAAATAAATTTCAGTCTTAATTGACTTCCCTTTCCGTCAATATTAACTTGACAGGTGCAAATTTCAGCAGGTGTATCATTCTGCTGAATTATCCTTGGTATTCATGAAAAAATTGACTCAATATATTCTTCTCTTAATTATTGCTGTCTCTACTTCGCAGCTATTCGCGCAGTTTGCTGATGATGTTTATGACAAATATACGTCCGTGGGTCAACTGGGTATGGGAGTAACGAATTTTGGTGTACTGGGAAACGGGTGGAATAAGATAGATGGACGGATCCAGCCATCATGCATGTACAAGCAGAATACCGAGATCCTCCGGGAGCAGGTTGAGCATTTTTCCTATGCCGGTCTCTGGATAGGTGGCAAGGTCAATGGTGAGCGTAGGGTCTCCACTGCGATCGTAGATGGAGTGTTTGAATCTGGTCAGGAAGGATTCGAATTTTTCGCTGATTCTGACATTCAGATTAGGTCATCAATCTCATCCACCTCTACTGATTCCATGGCACAGTATTATTCTCCATACGCGGTGTCCCATCAGGATTTCATCATGAATTTTAAGGATTACGCTACCACACCTTCTGATAATTACGGCATCCCCAATCATACTCCTTTAGGCATCGATATTCATCTAGAATCCTATGCATGGAATTTCAGTTTTGCTGATGCATTCGTGATCCTGAATTACACTATAAAAAATGCATCTACCGAGACCATAAAAAATATTTATAGCGGCATGTGGATGGATGCATCAGTTGCAAATATGAATTATACCAACAAATATGAACCGGGCGGAGGTTTCACATGGTATGATAATTTAAATGGGTATGATGAGAGTTTGGATGATGCTGGTTTTGGACGTGACATTGCATACCAATACGATGCGGATGGGGATGACGGCTGGGCAGAATCCTATATTGGTGTTTCACTATTAGGTGGGTCAGTGCCCCGACCCTATGTTCAGTCCCAATACAGCCAGTGGGTATGGACCAATTCAAATAACTCTGATTATCCCCAGTACAGCATGCCTATACGGGATGAGGATAGGTACGATGATCTTTCCTCCAGTGTTCCGAAAGGTTCCGGATCAGATTACACGGATGAGGGGTATCCATCATCTCCCAATAGCTGGATGTATCTTTTTTCTGCTGGTCCTTTTGGATCTGTTCCGGCAAATGAAGATTCAACGCTGTGGGAATTACCGCCGGGAGATTCATGTACAATTGTTATGGCCATTGTATGTGCACGCTGGCAGGGGAGCACGGATGATGGACCTGCACGTAGAGCCAATCTGCATGTGAACAATGACTGGGCACAAAAAGCCTATGATGGTGAGGACGGGAATCGAAATAATATTTTAGATGCGGGAGAGGATTTAAATGAAGACGGAAAAATTACCCGGTACATTCTGCCAGAACCTCCGCCAGTGCCGAACATGGCACTAGTGGTCAATGATCAAAGAGTGACAGTCTACTGGCAGAAGAATGCTGAATCTTTCGAGGATCCCATCAGCCGGGAAAAGGATTTTGAAGGGTACCGTGTTTACGGAGCCAGGAAAACGCAGAATGACTCTGATGAAGAATTCTCATTGTTAGGTGAGTTTGACATTGAGCATCCTGACTATGTAGAAATAGGATATAATACTGGATTTGAATTTATTCGGATCGTTAATCAATATGGAGAGCAGGACAGCATTGAGATCAATGGGAATTACTATCACTATAAATTTGAGAACAGGGACGTGAAGAACGGTTGGCTGAATTATTATGCTGTTACAGCATACGATAGGGGTGACCCGGATGCCAATCTGGGGAGCCTGGAAAGTTCAGTCTACTCCAATCGCAAGTATGTTTACCCAGGAGTTCAGTCAACCAGTGACTGGGCGGATGCCCCGTCCGTGTACCCCAATCCTTATCGTGGACAGGCAAAGTGGGATGGCTACAGCAGCAGGGGGAGGCAGATATGGTTTCAAAATCTGCCGTCGAAGGCGGAGATCCGAATCTTTACATTGGCCGGTGACCTGGTAGATGTTTTGGATCACGATGGAGATTATAATGGCGGTGACATTCAAAATATTGATGAAAGAAAAGATCCCCAATTCAGTGGGGGTGAACACGCATGGGACCTTATCACACGCCATGACCAGGCGGCAGCCACCGGGATGTATTTATACACTGTTAAAAATTTGGATAAAGAAGCTTTATCTTTTGGGGAAATAAAAGAAGGTAAATTTTTAATTATTAAATAGAAAAAGGAGCTCAGAATGAAACATCTGATATTCATATCAAGCGTCATGATCGGCGTTTTAACTGCTCAGGATTACGATTCACAGATACAGCCAATTTGGGACAGCAACTGTACCAGCTGTCATATCTACGGCCACTCATCAGGACTTGATCTGACTGTAGGGTCTGCATCAATTGTGGATGTTGAATCACAGGGATATACTGGAACCATGCTGGTGGCCAGTGGAGACCCCAGCAGCTCTGTTCTGTACAATAAAATTTCGGGTACTGGTACCTACGGTGGTCAAATGCCGCCCGGCGGTCTCATGTCCTCTTCTAATATTGATCTGGTTGAGAGTTGGATCAATAGTCTGGGGGCAACATCCATTACCATTGCAGAAGCTCGAGCATTATCAGAGGGCGATAATGCAACTGTTGTGGGAATTGTCACATCGCCAAATTGGGGCGGATACTACACGTCATACACCATCCAGGATTCGACCGCTGGAATAGTTGTTTATGCACCAGCTTCCGACTGGTCCCCAGTCACACTGGCACTGGGTGATGAGGTTCAGGTTACTGGAGAGATTGATGAATTCAATGGATTATTTGAGATTGTTCCCAGCGCTGAGAGCGATATAACGATCTTGAGCACAGGAAATGAGACCCCGGACGCTCAAGCTGTGACAGTTGCCACGCTCCTAGCAAATGGCGAGGACTATGAATCTGAAATTATATCAATTGACAATGTATCCATTTCATCCGGAACATGGCCTGGTGAAGGTTCATCCGTAAACCTGACCATTACGGATGACAATGAAGTATCGGAGATTACCATGCGGATTGACTCGGACACGGATATTGATGGACAGGCAGAGCCACAGGACCCTTTCAACGTTACAGGCGTGATCGGCCAGTACAACGATTATCAGGTCCTGCCGCGTTATTATACTGATTTTTCAGCGGTTGGAGCTATTGTGCCCACTATTTCAGATGTGGCGACCGATCCCGAGTCACCAACGGACGCGGATGATGTAACGGTTTCTGCAACTATTACGGATGATGGTACCGTTGCAGGTTCCATACTAACTTATGACGCTGGCTCGGGTGACACTGATGTCACCATGACAAATAGTTCTGGTGATGTATACGAGGGTACCGTACCAGCCCAAGCTACCGGTACGTCAGTATCCTATACCATCACGGCAACCGACAACGATGGAAACTCTTCTACGGCAGATGGTTCGTATACTGTCCTTCCATCGGCAGGAGCAGTTACCTCTATCTATGATATCCAGTATACATCAGACGCATCAGGGGACTCTCCTTTAGATGGGCAAGAGGTCACAATCAGTGGAATTGTCACTGCCGAATTCTGGGGCAGCAGCAGCGAACGATACTTTAATGTCCAGGATGATAATGGTCCATGGAGCGGAATTGTCTGTTTCGAGTATGATGGTTGGGATGGGTTTGACTTTACCACATCAACTGGAACAGTAAACTCTGTGGCCGAGGGCGACAGCGTAACGGTTACCGGAACCGTGGAGGAGTATTATTGTTCTACATGTGATGAAGGCCTAACCGAGATCACGGATGTGTCCAGCGTTGTGATCCATGGCCCTGCGGAAAACACCTTTGAGCCAATAGAAGTAGACCCTGGTTGGATAATGACCGGTGGTACAGATGCTGAAGCATACGAGAGCGTGCTTGTAGTGGTTGTGGATGTAGAAGTGGACGAAGACGATCTTGGATACGGAGAGTATTCAGTTTCCGATGGCCTTAATTCTGTGCGGGTGGATGACAAGTGGGACCATTATTACTTTCCCGAAAATGGCGCGCAGCTAGCCCAAGTTGTGGGTGTGCTAGACTACAGCTACGGTAATTTCAAGATTCAGCCGCGCCTGGCAAGAGATGTTGTTGAGGCTGATGGCGAACCGGTCCGTCTCCAGCGGATTCAGCAGGTGCTTTACAGTGATCTGATAGTGGCAGGGGATGATCAGGTGTCTGACATTTCATATATGTTGGGAGACACCGTAACGGTGCAAGGTATAGTAACCATGCCAACCGGCCTGAGCCATGCGGGTGCCGGAATCAAGTTCATTTTCCAGGATGTGAATGGCGGCCCCTGGAGCTCCCTCCTTTCCTATGACCCGGACAGCACCGCATTTCCTGTCCTGTATGAGGGAGATAAGATCGAAGTGACCGGCTACGTATATGAGTATTCTACCGGTCCGGCCAACATGACTGAACTATTTGTCACAGAGCCGATCAATATCTTATCCGTGGGAGAAGACCTTCCAGATGTTGAGGTGGTTGAATCTGGTGACCTGCGCTGGCCCACAGAGGCAGAGCAGTGGGGTAACGTAATGGTACGGGTTGAAGATGGATCCGTTACCGGTAACGATTATGCCTATGAGATCTTTGAGGTGGATGACGGCTCTGGTGGTGTACTGGTGGATGATGATTCAGACAGTATTGAGGTATACTTTGATGCGGTTGGTCCCCCTCCTGTTGGTACATTTATAAGCTCCATTGAGGGCTGGGTGTACCACCACTATGGTGACTACGCAGATTCCACTGCCTATAAACTCTGTCCACTATATATGTCGGATATTGATTTTGGTGCAGGCCCGCCAGTAGTGTCCGAAGTATCCAGGGACCCATGTGTTCCAGGTTGGGATAATGATGTCACCGTATCTGCCGTAATCACAGACAATTCAGATATAGCTTCAGCAGAAATTATGTACACCTTAGATGATAATATAGAACAGGCTACATATCAATCAGTGTCCATGGTGGAGGGAGCAGATGATACATGGTCCGGTACAATACCAGGTATTACTGATGAATCAAGAGTGTTTTATTATATTTCAGCTACGGATGATGGTGCCGATCAGGATGAGCCGAAAACCAGTACATATCCATATGATATAGAAGAAGATCAACTAGGCTATGTTGTTTCTGAATATTCTACGATATATGATTTTGTTGGAACACTTCAATATACTCCATGGCCATCAGGAAACTCTATTTATGATGGTTGCGAAGTAACCGTAAGCGGGATTATCACTGGAGATACGGCCCAGTACAATTCAGGATACGGAGCCTATGCAATGCAATCAACTGCTAATACAGTGTGGAATGGTATTGTGTTTGATGGCTGGGATGACACCGAACTGACTCGTGGCGATGAGGTGACCGTAACGGGCAGGGTTGAAGAATACGACCCCGAGTGGCATTTCAAGTACGATAATAACACCAAGATTATTGATGTGTCGTCCGTCACCGTTCACAGCACGGGCAACAGTATGCCGGCAATAGCGGTCGGCACGGTAGACCTTGAACAGGATGCAGATGAGGTGGAATCCTATGAGGGGGTCCTGGTCACGGTAAGCGATGTGACCGTATCATCAGTGAACTCCTTTGACTGGTCCATCGTTGATGATTCTGGGGTGGAATGTCTGATCGATGACGACATGGCCAATATGGCTGCCAACAGTTTCATGTCTGATCTTCAGGAAGGCACAACCCTCTCCAGTGTAACCGGTATATTTAATTACAGCTTTGGCACGTATAAGATCCAGATCAGAGACCTGGCTGATCTTGGACAGTTGGGCATAGATGATGACTTTACAGGCATCGCCAGACAGTTTGCCCTGTACCCAAACTATCCGAACCCTTTCAACCCTGAAACACGGATCCGATTTCAGTTAGCTGAAACGAGTGATGTAAAGCTAGTGATCTATGATGTTCTAGGTCGCAAGGTCAGGACGCTGGTATCTGGTAAAATGGATGTTGGTCACCATGTGGTAAACTGGGACGGATTAAATGATGAGGGCATGGATGTGGCATCCGGCATGTATGTGTACCGCATCAAGGCCGGCACCTATATTGATCATCGTAAGATGTTACTGGTAAGATAAAGCACAAACAGGGGCGGGTTAACCCGCCCCTGTTGTATTTATGATGCGCAGACATTTTATCATATTTTGGGTACTGTTTGTGTCCTGCTCCATCTGGGAGTATGAGGACCCATCCAGGGACTACAAGAATCAGCGTCCCCAGACCTATCTGTCACTTATCGCTAGTGATACGATCTACGCACACTATGACTCCACAAGCGGGGAATATATCTATGCCATCCATGATGAGCCATCAGAGGGGATTGAGTGGGATACACTGAACAATGCGTTCACGACTATTTCGACTAGCAAGCAGTTGATACACTGGTGGGGCGAGGACACGGATGGGGATATTGTTGGGTATAATTATAAATGGAGCTCTGATTCGGTGTGGACATTTACATCAGATGAGGAAGGATTGTTCTATGTTCCCATAAGGACAGATCTGGACGTGTTCTGGTTCGAGGTAGTGGCAATGGATAATGACAGCCTCTTTGATGATACACCTGCCAAGCTAACGCTTCCCATTAAAAACTCTGCGCCGGAGATCAATTTTAGATATAGGAGCAATCCATTTGTAGATGATATTGGTAGCGACACCAGTCTAACATTTCCAACCCGGACATTTGTCTGGGACGTTACAGATCAGGATGGTTTAGAAACAGTAACAAATATTTATTATGCTGTTGATGATACCTGTGAAACTTGCTGGACACAGTTGGATGCTGCATCCTATTCCAGTTTTACACTTACAGGGCTTGAGCCGGGCTATCACAGGTTCTTCGTCAAAGCAGAGGACATTGCCGGTGCACAGAGCAACATTGCCATGTTCCCTGATGGCGCTAATCCCAATGAGCCGGGTTACTGGAGGGTCATGCCAATCGAGGGAAACGTTCTTTTGGTTGATGATTATCCGCAGGACAATCAGGATGATGTTCAGGGCTGGTATAAAGTTGTACTGGATTCATTGATAGGCGAGAATGACTTTTCTGTTTGGGAGATCGGAAGCGAGCTACCCTATTCCAGCAGTGATGTCACGGCCAACCTTCAATACTTTGACAAAGTGTTGTGGTACTCTGCCTACACTGGCACGGAGACCTATCATGAGGCCAGCGGCAGTATCTTAAATTTTATTTTGGGCGGGGGACACTTGTTCATGAACGCTGCAGAATTGAAAGATACAACATTCTCCTGGTTCCCGTTAGATGATGCGTCGGTGATTAACCCCTCCGGAAGATTATTCTCCGGAACGATACTGGAATCGCAGATCGAGGACACTCTGGATATAGAGTTAACTCAATTGGTGGCTATTCGGGTCAAAGGGTTTGTGCCCGACTCCAGTGAGTTCAGCACCATTCAAAATCTTTACAATATTGAAGAGGGCGACAGCACAGATGAGTGGGAGGGGTCTCCCATTGTCTGCAGCATGGGGCAATTCCAGGTGTCACCCACTGAAGAATCTGGTAAGGTGGTGCTTATGTCTGTTCCCCTGCACAATGGTTCTTCCCCAACTATGGGAGGCGGCATATCTGCTGAGGGATTCCTGGACTACTTGTTGAAAGAGGAATTTGAGGAATGACCTGGCGCCTTATTCTATTCTTATTTCCTTTTATTCTTATTGGGCAGACGAGTACTATTTCTGGCCGTATCGCGGACACAAAGTCAGGTGAAGGCCTTGCGGGCGTGAATGTCATGGTGAAGGGAACATACTATGGTGCGGCATCGGGTATAGATGGCCAGTACTATATTAACAATATTTCACCAGGAACCTATGACGTAGAGGCATCTATCATCGGGTACAAGGTTGTCCTGCAGACCGGCATAAATGTTGATCCGGGTCAGACCACGGTCCTTGATTTTAATATGGAAGAAACGGTGCTCACGCTAGGAGAAGAGGTTGTCGTTCTCGGGTCAAAACCTCTTTTTGATGTGGATGAAACCGCAAGTGTTACACGAGTCACCAGTGAAGATATTGCCAATAAGATTGTCTCCAGCGTTGAGGATATTTTATCAGAACAGGTGGGGGTCACTACCCAGGATAATGAGATACATATTCGGGGAGGACGTATCGATGAAAGCATGTTCGTTGTGGATGGACAATCAGTAAAGGATCCCCTCTCCGGTTACTCCGGAAATCTATTTGTGAATCCAGAGGCAATCCAGGATCTGGAGATCGTCACCGGAGGATATAATGCGGAATACGGTCAGGCAATGTCTGGTGTAGTGAATATTCGATTGAAGGAAGGGCGTGATCATTTTGAAGGGGCATTCAAATATTCCAGTGATAACTGGGGGATGGATGAAGATGTGCTGAATCATTTTTCAACTGACCGGGTTGAATTCAATTTGGGCGGGCCAGATCCTATCATTGAATTGTTACTCCCAAAGTTTGGGATTGATCTTCCGGGGGTATTTTCCATTTTTGTTAATGGATATGGAAAAATGTATGACAGTAACCTGCCTACAGCATCAAAAATTTATCCTCATCGTTACTGGTCTATCCCAGGAATGGATGACCAATCTCAGGATGACCTGATTCAATCCATGGCGCCTCGTGAGAATAATGATTGGCACGCTCTGTATAAATTGACCTGGGGAGTCTCTCCCAAGAAAAAATTGAGCCTTTCCTATGATATTTCCCTGAATATCAATCAGGGTTACTTCATGCCCCGGGCATTCTCTTCTACCTATTACCCATACAGATATCAAGAAATATTAGATCAGTATAACACAATCACTCGAGAGACACGACTCGTAAACATGAATTGGACACATACCTTAAGCACACAGTCATTCTACGAGATCACAATGGGACGATTCTTTACCCTGGAACACAGCGCAGTTCAAGACCTCCACTGGACAGAATACTCTGAACGATTAGATCTGGACCCCATCAATTACACTGTTGTGGATCAGGATGGAAATATTTCCATTACATATGGGGACGAGTTTTATGATACAGGATTTGCTCCAGAATGGTACGATGTGTCCAGTGATAATTATCGCATTGATGCAGACTGGACCTATCGGACCCGGGATCGCCACAAGATCAAGGCTGGAATAGAAAATACTCTGACCGAGATCCAGGTATTGGATATTGATGAACCCTGGGCGGGTACATCCGGTTATGGGGCCAATTATGATATGTATAAAGCGCACACCACTTTTGGCGCATTCTACGTTCAAGACAGGATCACTTTTGAGGGTATGACCGTAAATGTCGGCATGCGCTATGATTATTGGTTCCCGGGGAAGTATGTAGAAGATGCAATCAATAATCCCAGTATAGTCATTATTACCGATGAAGCCCGAAAAAAGTTTGAAGATGAAACGTTTGATCTTTTTGGATATAAAGGTAAGGGCCGCTTCAGCCCTAGATTCGGTATATCCCACCCGGTGACGGATAATGATGTCTTGTACTTTTATTATGGACATTTTTCACAGCTACCCACATTTCAATATGTATATGCGAAACTGAATTCAGTTTCGCAATCCACCTACCAGGTATTTGGAAACCCAAACCTGAATCCGAAAACTACGGTCCAATATGAGCTGGGTATCAAGCACCGATTCAGCGAGGATCAGGTCTTGGAAATGAAAGCATATTGGAAAGATATGTTTGACTATGAGACATCGCAGACCATTACACCTTCCAACCCCAAATATGCTCACTTAAGCTTCAATATGTATTTTAATGCGGACTATGCCCGCGCCCGGGGTGTGGAGATGATTTTAAAGAGCAGAGTGTTCAAGCACTGGTACGTGGACCTTAACTTTAACTACTCCATTGTAACAGGTAAAAGTTCATCCCCGTTGGATAACCTATTGGTCCAGGCCGGAGCGCTGAATGAAAAACCACTTGGTGAGAATTATATGAGCTGGGATAAGCCACTCCAGTTCTTTACAAATATTTATTACAATCATCCGGCAAACTGGGGCGCATCCATGAGATTTGAATTGGGAACAGGACGACGATACACACGATCAATCTTAGGAACAAGCGAGTATGAGGATGGCATCAGGTACGTTAATGGTGCCCCATATTATGTGGGCACACGGGATGATGATAACCCGTATGCATACATCAGTGAGTATACACCAAAGTTCTTTAAAATGATCGGTCTGGATGATGTGACCGGTTACAGTATGGTGGAATTAAAACTGCACAAATCATTTAACATTGGCGGATTGAAATATAAACTGTATCTGGAGGTAGAGAATGTATTTGACGAGGAGATTCCGAGGCGGATAAATCCATTCACGGGACATGGTTATAACCCTGGTGAGATACTGCCATACAGTATGATCTCCTATGCGAATCCGAATTATGATCCATCAAGAAATGGAAAACCCCGAACATTTGAGCTGGGTATTCAGGTCTTATTCTGATGAAGCGTTTATTTGCTATTCTACTAATTACCGGTCTGGCTCAGGGCCAAAATTTCTTTCCCATCCTTGGCGGCCAAAGGGTGGGAACATCTGTCTTCACCTTTCTTAAGATCGGTGTCAGCGCCAGGGCCGTTGGAATGGGAGAGGCCGTTGTCGCGCTACAGCAGGATGCCGCCTCATCCTATTACAATCCCGGAGCGATCGCCCAGTTCAGGCAAACTGAATTTTCTGCCACCCGGATCCAATGGCCGGCGGATATCAATTATGATTATTTCAGCATAGCAGGTCAGATCCGTGGCAGGCATTTTGCAGGATTATCTTTTGGTGTGCTGCACATGTCTCCCATGCAAGAGACCACAGAGTATTTACCACATGGTACAGGGAGCTATTTTACATTTCAAGACAGATTTGTTGCGTTGACCTATGGGGCCCGGATGACTGATCGGTTCAGTTTTGGCTTCACGATTAAAAAGGTTGATGAAGACCTGGCCGGTTATAAGATGAGCTCCACCATGATGGATATGGGAACATTTTACTGGACCGGATTTAGATCACTACGTTTCTCAGCATCCCTCTCTCACTTTGGCCCACAAACAGAACCAGATGGAACCTATGAGAGACAGATACTGGACACTGAAACTGGAGAAGAAGAGGTCGTCACAACAGAATTTGAATCATTCTCCCCGCCCACTGTATTTCGTGTGGGAGCGGCAATGGACATCTGGGAGACTGCTAATCAGTCACTATTGTTTTCGATCCAGTTAAACCATCCAGTAGATAATGCAGAAAATATAGCTACCGGATTGGAGTATAATTTTTCAAAAATGTTTTTTTTGCGTACCGGTTATAAGATCAATAAAGAAGAGGAAAACATTTCTTTTGGTGCCGGGGTCATTGTTCCGATTGGCAAACTGAAATTACGTATTGATTACGCCTATGCAAATTTTGACCATTTGTCAGACCCTCAAAGATTAACCATGGGACTGGCATTTTGAAAAAGTTTAGAAAAATTTTTATACTATTCTTCCTGTTATTATTAGGAGCCTGTGTAGAGAAAATGCAGTTACCGGATTCATTAGACAGCAATTCAGAGTTTGTGGCAGGGGACACCACATATCTATTGATACAGCCGATCTGGGATGATGAAATGGGTTTGGTAAACCCCATTGAAATATCCATCGCACAGGATGGCCGCGTATTTGTTGCTGATACTGGCACATCATCAATCGTTGTATACAGTCAGGATGGAGAAGCATTGATCGGATTTGATCCTCTGCAGCATTTGAATACGAACCCCATTGATGTTGATGTTGACCAAAAAATGAATGTTTATTTTATTGATGGGAGTCAAAAGGTTTATATCTGGAATCAATATATTAATAATATAGGTGTCGACTCTATATTGATCAGCGGAACATTCTATCACGAAGATGGCAGCTTTGAAGTTGTAGATGCCTTCTCCGCTGATTGGGATACCTATTTGAATAATGAGGAATGGGAACTTTATTGGGGTGAGTGGGGGAGGCCAAATAATGTGATTGATTCCATTCTAGCGCCACACACTTTTTATGATGGCGCAGATGAGGTACATACTTTTAAAGATATTTATTATGAATCGGCATCCTCAACTTTTTCTGGAATATCCGCAACTCGTGATGAAGATAATTATATTTATACTCTAGATTATGCACATAATCGGATCATCAGAATAGATCTTGAGCGTACCTATTTAATGATGTTGTCTAACGGTGAGATAGTTTGGTCACATCGAGGCGTTTTTCATTCGTCGGTCACTGAATCAGGCACCGGTGCGGGCACGGTCAACCAGCCATTGGGTATTGATGTAGACTACAGCGGAAATATTTATTATGCCCAGACTGGAGATTTCTTTTCTATCCACAAGATACGTCCTTCTACTTCTGGGACTTACACAACATATCCATCGGTTTTTCAGGCTGAAACAAATAATATAATGGATCTGTTTCGATTTTCTAAACCAGCGGACGTTGCAGTGGATGATAATCAGTTTGTTTATGTGGCAAATTCTGAGGCCCAGGAGATTCAGGTATTTGATTCTGATGGACAGTTTTTCCGCAAAGCAGGGGTAGAGACAATTACCATTGACACAGTTCTTAATGTGGTCCAAGGTACAGATATTGTTGCAGTGGATACATTCATAACTGTTGAGGAAAAAGGATTTATTGTTGAGCCAAAAGCATTAACAGTGGACAGCCGAGGTATTATTTACATTTGTGATACTGAAACAGGTAGAATTCTACGCTACAGACTCTCAAACCAATTGGATGAAGACCTTGTTCCTATTCCGTAAAACCTTTCAAACATTTTTAATAATATCCATCTCTTTTGGGCAGAATCTGTCCACAGCATACATTAAATATTATTTATCAGATAGGGATTTTGTTGCAGATGCACCTATGCTGGCTTCTGAAAGAAGAGGTAAGTCACATTTAGAGGTTACCTATAATGAGAACAAGCAACCAGTAATGAAGAGGTGGATGGATGAGAATCATGAACTCATTAAGGAGGAAATGTTTGTTTATGATAACAATGTGTTGAAAAAACGCATATTTTTGCTGGATAACAGACGAACCGATAAAATTATTCACTATGGAAATCGGGAACCCTGGAGCATGGAATTCAGAAAATATACAAGATTACCCAAGTCGTTCATAACATTTGCAGAACAACAAACTGAATTTTCATTGTCTGGAAAAGAGACCATCAACGAGATTGTATTCAAGACCATTGACGGCCACACATATGGAGGGATCTCTTTGACCTATGATCATTTGGGTTTTCTGAAAAAAGAAGTGTGGAGGATACTTCCTTCAGAAATGATTGTCAGAATATTTGAATATGAAGTGGATATAATCAATAATATAAAACAGGTGCGGGAATATGGACCCAATGGTGACCAGATCAGTCATGTGGCATTGGCCATGGCCCCGGAGGACAAATTGTATACAACACCTCCACCACGAACTGGAAATATATTGGATGAGGTAGATATCATAATCAAAGAATTGGCTTCAAAACGTGTGCATTCGTCTGTCCCCGCTTTTATTCCCGCAACTACATGGGATCGATTGATGATGACAAATAATGAGGCGATGGATATCGAGATCATTCAAATAGATGAAACATATGTTCGTTTTACATTGCCAAACCAACGAGATGTATTATCCATGTCGCTGGATAAAGTTTCCATTATCAAAAATAGATTTGGAGAATTGATCTACCCATAGTTGCATATCCTTAAGTATTGAAGGTAAATTTTACCATGCATCACATATCAAAGGTTTATTCATTATTCTTCTTAATGGGCTTAATGCAGGCCCAGAGTATCTATCCTCCTCCAACTGAATTAATTACAATCCCTACAGCTGGAACCCTTGTCCGGGGAAGTTTTGCAATGGACATGCGCATCCAGAAAGATGGAGGGTTTACCACCGGTTTAAAAGTGGGTATTTCAGACAGATTTCAATTTGGCATGTCTTTTGGGGCCAGTAATCTCATCGGCGACGACAGCCTCCAGTGGTATCCCCATCCGGAAGTTAACATAAAGTACAGGCTCATCGATGAAACTTTGGCTATCCCAGGGATCTCCATAGGTTTAAATACACAAGGATATGGATCATATAATTCACTGTTGGAGAGATATGAAACAAAGGCCTACGGAGTCTATGCTTCGGCGAGCAAGAATTGGGTCACCCCGCTGGGTAACATGGGTCTGCACGCCGGGATCAATCAGAATTTTCTGGAAGTGAACGACCTGGATGAGGATCAGAGTCTATTTATGGGTGTGGATATTGAATTTAATCCTGAACTATCTATTATGGCGGAATACAATGCTGCTTTTAACGAAAATGACAATGAGGCGGAAGATATTGCCATAAACAATGGCGGCTATCTCAATGCGGCCATTCGCTGGACCTTTGTTGAGCGACTCCATATTGAAATGGATTTCAACAACTTGTTATTCGATGAAGATAAAGTAGATTATTTTAACAGGGAACTGAAGATCATCTATATCGAATATTTTTAGGATCACAGGCCACTGTGTCCAACCTGAAAGAAACCAAATTAAAATCGAAACAAATATATAACGGCGTTCTTCTGGACGTCCGGAAGGATGAGGTGTCTCTTCCCAATGGTGAAAGTTCTACGCGTGAGTGGATCAAGCATCCCGGGGCAACGTGTATGGTCCCCATTTTACCTGATAGAGAAATAATGTTGATCAAACAATTTCGATATCCTGTGGGATCAGAAATGATCGAATTGCCAGCTGGTAAGCTTGACGGAGGAGAAGACCCTGAAGATTGTGCCAGAAGGGAATTGGAAGAAGAGATCGGATACTCAGCAGGGAAACTTACATTTGTCTGCAACATCCATCCGGCCATTGGATTTGCCAGTGAAAAAATGTGGATCTATCTGGCTGAAGACCTAAAAGAAACATCCACGAATACAGATAAGGATGAATTTCTAGAGCTGATGCCAACAAATCTTAATGATGCCGTTCAAATGGTCTGGGAAGGAAAGATCACTGATGCAAAGACGATCATCGCTCTCTTCTGGGCTGAACGACTTTTATCTTAATTTTGTATATTAATGAATAGTTCATTTTCTGAAAAGATTCGAAAAAAGGCCGAAGAAGTTGGCTTCCATAAAATAGGGATAGCTCCCGCAGTATCTACCCCGAATGAAAAAGCAAATCTAGAAACCTGGTTACATCGTGGACACCATGGGACCATGCAATGGATGGAAAAACGTAAAAATGAACGTGGAGATATCCACACCTATTTCCCGAAAGCCAAGTCAGTAATTGCAGTGGGGTTAAATTATTTTACGGGATACGACCAAAAGGACCTAACATCAAATTTCAAATTCAGTAATTATGCCTGGGGGGATGATTATCATGATGTGCTTAAGTCAAAACTTTTCACGCTCCTCGGATGGCTCAAATCTGAAGTTAATGATGTAAAAGGCATTGTATGTGTAGATACATCGCCCGTTATGGATAAGGTGTGGGCGCAAAGAGCAGGACTTGGCTGGCAGGGAAAGCACACCAATCTGATTACACAGGATTATGGCAGCTGGCTCTTTCTTGGTGAAATTATATTAAATATTGAACTAGAACCTGATGAACCCTTCACTGAAGATCTTTGCGGTTCATGTACGGCGTGCATCGATGCCTGCCCTACGCAGGCTTTGGGAGAATATGAGATGTACGCAGAAAAGTGTATATCCTATTTAACTATCGAACACAGGGGAGAGTTAACGGTAAATAAAGATGATCTTTCTGGTTGGATATATGGCTGTGATATCTGCCAAGAAGTGTGCCCCTGGAATGAAAAATTTGCACTAGAGTCGACAAATGATTCATTTCAACCAAAAAAGGAAATTATATATTGGCAGAACGAAGATTGGGAATCACTGGATGAAGATGGATTTCGTAAATTATTCAAAGGTTCAGCAGTCAAAAGAACAAAGTTTTCAGGGTTGTCCAGAAATATTAAAAAAAATCTTTAGGAGGTATTATGGCAAGAATAGGGGTTGTTTTATCTGGTTGTGGTGTTAATGATGGAACAGAGATTCACGAATCTGTGATCACTATGCTGGAGCTGGATCGCGCAGGCGCTGACATGGTCCTCATGGCACCAAATATTGATCAGCTACATGTGATTAATCATTATACCGGCACGGAGATGGATGAGTTCAGAAATGTCCTTGTTGAATCTGCCCGAATTGCCAGAGGAGATATCAAGGACATGGCCGAGGTGACCGCCAACGAATTAGATGCATTGATTTTTCCTGGAGGTTTTGGTGTGGCCAAGAATCTCTGTGATTACGCCATGGCAGGAAAGGATTGCTCAGTGAACCCTGACGTGGTTCGTTTAGCGATAGAGGTACATAAAGCAAACAAGCCTATCGGCGCGATCTGTATAGCACCGGCCATGCTTGCTAAAGTGTTGGGAGACGAAATAGAGCTGACCATAGGGTTTGATGAACAAACCGGGAACGACATTGATTCCATGGGCGCAAAACACGTATTGTGCCCGGTTGATGACATGGTGGTTGATACTAAAAAAAGGGTTGTATCAACACCGGCATACATGGAAGCGAAAAGTATTAAGGAAGCTGCGAACGGAATATCAAAACTGGTGGCTGAAATTTTAAATATGGTATCCGATTGATCAAGGTCTGCCATGTGAATGACCTTCCGAACAGGTCTTCAAAAGTGATCATGGTAAAGGAAATTCCTGTTGCTGTTTTTAATGCAGGGGGGAAGATATTTGCCTGGGAC
Source organism: uncultured bacterium (assembly GCA_964510385.1). GTDB lineage: Bacteria > Fidelibacterota > Marinisomatia > Marinisomatales > TCS55 > UBA2126. Next base: position 27,228 of record CAZECA010000004.1, on the reverse strand, counting down.
AACAGGTGCCCTCATCGAGGCGCATCTCTGGCGGACGGACATATCACAGATTCAACGATTCAATGTAAATTTCATTTATGGAAATTTGATATTGACAGAGAATGCGCAATAGCCAATGAAGCTATTCAGTTAAAATCATTTCACGTTTTGTTAAAGAATGATGAAGTGTATCTAGACCTGTGATCCGATATATGAAATTTTTATTTCCACTAAGGGTGATTGAAATAGAAACTCTGTAAATATTTAATTTTGTTAAAATATATAATTACAACGGATAGTGGTCTCAACGTAATCAGAACCATCCAAAGGTTGAGATGCATTCAAAGAACAGTTAAAGCCATCTTCATCATAACTGCCGATTCCGACCCCCGCAGATGAGATCCCGTAATCAACAAAATTCTGTTGATTGAAATCAAATGATGTGCCTTCCCAGGCATAACCACTATCGACAAAGAGTTTGAAAAAATACCAAGAATCTGTGAAATCTTCCGTAAACACAAGTTCACCATTCATTTGCAGCATTTGATCACCGGTCTGGTATTTATACGTAAATGCGCTGACAGACCCTAATCCACCTACGGTAAATTTCCGAAAATCATGCAGTTTTCCCTTTGAAGATCCGGCCATGAATTGTGTACGTAAAACAATTCCATACGACATTCCCAAGTTCCATTTCAAGAGACCAAATATACGCTGCTTTAATTCAGTTGACTTAAAACCATAGATACTTTCTTTTTCAGTCGCTGGCTGATATGCTTCTCCCTGGAGAAAGATAGTGGTTCCAGTGGATAGGGGGGAATAATCATTGGTCTGAAATTCTACTGTTGCCTGCAAATAATCAAGTTGCTCCTGAGGCACTGGGAAAAGATTATTGCGCAATGACCTTTTGTTCTTGAATAAGCTCCAAAGGTCTGACTGGACAGGTATAGTATCCTGTTTAGCAGATGCGGTAATAAGTTTCAGTTTTATAAAGTCTATTTTAAAGCCAACACCTGCTGACCAGCCTTCTTCATTCCAACGGTCAAGAAAGTCTTGTCGAGCTAAGAAGTTCGCCCAAGTATTTTCTGCTTCCGGAAGGCGGTAAAAGTCTTCTGATCTGCTTTCGTTATATGTGCTGGCGAATAAGACAAAAGTGTTTTTCGCGCCAAACCATTTTTCAAGAGTTAGGCGCCCAGTAATATCATCAGGTCCAAAACGATATCCTAAGGATGTACTAATACGAAAAGATGACTTTTTTGCACCATCCCATTTTTTATTCAAATTAAAAATCAAACCCTCGTTACGATTGTACACAAATGTATTTTTATTAGGATGTATCCAGCTGTTGGTAGAATAGCTAGAACGTTCCTCCAAAGTGAGTCCGGTCTCACTATTGATGCTATCAGCAGATTCAATCTCACGATAAACAAGGCCTTTTTTCAAATGAGTCTCGATTATTTTTCCATGGACCACAGCTCCATCGTCTTTATTGATGCTCCCACCAATGGCAACAATAGTGCCATTCACAATCGCTGAAGAACCGAGCGTCACATCTCCGCCTATCACAGTGATTTTTCCATCAACAGTTCCATTAACATAGAGATCTCCTCCAAGGACCCGAATGTTCTCCTCGCTTAGGGTACCAGTTTCTATCGTATGGTCTCCGAAGAATTTGATCTCTTCTTTAATGACTATAGACTCCACTGTTTTGACAGTACTGGAGTCTGTTGTTGCTATTAAAAATGTTATATTGATTAAAATGATTATAAAATTTTTCAATTTGATATAATCCATTTTTTCAGCATTAAAGTTTTGTAAATATTATAATTGAAATTGAATTAAAAATAACCCTCAAAAAATAATGGGCTATAACTCGAATTTTAGTTCAGAAATTTAAAGGCCCGTCTCTTTAACTGTCTTTTTTACAGCTTCAAGTGTATTGTGCAACGCTGTTTTTTCCTCCTCGAGTAATTCAAATTCAAGAATCTTCTCAACGCCACCGCTACCAATAACCGTGGGGACACCAATGAAATAACCATCAATCCCAAATTCTCCCTCACAGAGTGAAGCACATGGTATTACCCGTTTTTTGTCCTTTAGATAGGATTCAGCCATCTCAATGGCCGATTGTGCCGGTGCATAAAATGCAGATCCATTTCCAAACAATTTGACAATCTCACCGCCGGCAAAACGTGTTCTTTCTTCGATCTCTGCAATTCGTTCAGGTGAGATCAGATCGGTCACGGGAACCCCACCCACAGTAGCTAATCGAGTAATGGGAACCATAGTGTCACCGTGTCCTCCAAGGACCATGCAGGTAACATCTTGTGCTGAGTATCCTGTTTCCATGGCAATGAATGCACGAAACCGCCCACTGTCTAATGCACCAGCCATGCCAACTACCTGATGCTTGGGAAATCCCGATACCTTGTGAAAGGCATACACCATGGCATCCAATGGATTAGAGATAACGATCACGAATGAATTCGGTGCCTGTTCCTTGATATTTGTAGCCACATCCTTCATAATACCAAGGTTAATCTCAAGCAGGTCTTCCCGGTCCATGCCAGGCTTTCGTGGAATACCTGCTGTAATTATAAACACATCAGAATCTTTAATATTTTTCCAATCAGAAGTACCGGTAATATTTGAATCATAGCCGTCGTGAGGGGAAAGTTGCATAAGATCAAGCGCCTTCCCTTTTACCATGCCCTTGGCTTTTGGAATATCAAAAATGATTACATCCCCCAACTCTTTTTGGGCAGCTAATAGTGCGAGGTTACCACCAATCTGGCCCCCGCCAATGAGAGCAATTTTTGGTCTGGGCATATTATTTTAACCGTTAAATATTGTAGTGAAAATTACGATAAAATGAGCGCAAATAAAAAACCCCTGCACGCAGGGGCTTCAATTAACTTTGGGGAATCACACTGACAATCTTTTTTGATCGTCCCTGACGCCCAAATTGTACAACTCCATCAGAAGTGGCAAACAATGAATCATCACCGCTCCTGCGGACATTCGTACCGGGATGTATCTTAGTTCCCCGCTGCTTTAAAATTATTCCGCCAGCCAGTATGGATTGACCATCTGCAACTTTAACGCCCAGCCGTTTTGCATTTGAGTCACGACCATTTCTGGAGCTGCCTACACCTTTCTTGTGTGCCATAATTAGTTGTCCTCTGCAGTTTCTTTTGTTTGTTTCTTTGCTGCTGATTTTTTAGGTGCTGAAAATTTTATTTTATCAACTTTCAGCATAGTAAAATGCTGCCGGTGTCCATTCTTGCGTTCGTAACCTTTACGACGTTTTTTCTTGTAGATCAGCACTTTACGATCTCTGCCTTGTTCAATGACGCTGGCCTCGACAGAAGCTCCCTGGATAGTGGGCGTGCCGAAATGATCCTTTTTTCCATCATTGGCAAAAAGAACCTTGTCAAATGTTATCGAATCTCCAACTTGGGAGTTCTGTAGGGCGACCTTTAGCTTGTCACCCACATTGACATTGTATTGTTTACCTGAAATCTCTACTGTTGCTTTCATTAATTTGTCTCCAAAAGCCGGCAAAATTAAGTGTTATCATTCTGATTACCAAGACCTACTTGATCCGTAATGTCTTCTCCATTCTTTGTTCGGATGAATCGAAATTCATCCCTTTGAACATCGGTGGATCCTTCAATTGAAATATGGACAAAATTCTGCCACATTAAACCTCGCAAAACTCGTTTTTTATTTCTTTTAATAAAATCTGCATTGTCAGGGTGCAGTAGAAGTTTAAGTCGTAGATCTTTGCTCTTACTTTTATATCTTCGTAGCCAGTGATCAATACGAGTAATGAGTGTATCTTTTGAAATAATTCTTCCCGAACCGTGACACGTTGGACATTCCTCGCTCATTGAGTCCACCAAACTTAAGCGAATTCGCTGCCGAGTCATTTCCAACAATCCAAATTCACTAATAGGTGAAACTGCGACTTTTGCCCGGTCTTTTTTCAATTCTTTCCGAAGTTCATAGTAAACCTTCCGTCGATTTGCTTCTTCGCGCATATCAATAAAGTCAATTACTATCAAGCCAGAGAGATCTCTCAGCCTCAACTGTCGTGCTACTTCCCTAGCTGCCTCGAGGTTGATCTTCAGAGAATTATCTTCGTGTTGTTTTTTTCCGATAAAACGACCGCTATTTACATCAACCACTACCATAGCTTCTGTTTTTTCAATGATCAAGTAGGCGCCGCTTTTAAGCCAAACTTTAGGCCGCAAAAGTTTAACCAGCTCATCTTCAATACCCATTCCTTCAAAGAGAGGAGTTTTTAGCTGATACAGGTCAAGTCGGTTTGCCATATTGGAAGAAACATCCTCAAGATACCTGGAAGTCTTTCTAAAAAGTTTTTTGGAATCAATTACGATCTTTTCCACATCAGATGTTAAGAGATCTCTTATAACAGAAGAGGCAGTCTCAAGATCTTCATATACTATGATTGGAGATTGTGTTCTGTCTGCTTTACTCTGAAGTCGATCCCAGGAGGATTTCAATTGATCATAATCGTTTTTAAGTATCTCTTCGCTTTTACCTTCAGCAACTGTCCGCACAATGACCCCAAAACCTTTATGTTTTATGGAGCCAACGATCTTTTTTAATCGTCGTCGTTCATACTTATCCCAAACCTTTTTCGAGATTCCAATGTAGTTGGCATTTGGCACCAAAACAAGAAGACGCCCGGGGATAGCCACCTCTGTGGTAACGCGGGGTCCTTTGCCCGCAAAAGGTTCTTTGATGACCTGAACAAAGAGATCCTGACCACTGGTCAGGTCTACGGAAATATTGTCCCTATTTTTACGATGATTATATTTCTTATTTCTAGTATCATCATCATCATCATCAACATCTACCAAATAGTCACTATTCTCTATTTCTGAAAATGGAAGAAATGCATTTATATCATAGCCAATGTCAACAAACGCAGCCTGCATACCGGGAAGCACATTCTCAACTTTTCCCTTGTAGATATTACCCACCATTCTCTGTTTTTCCTGTTTCTCTACATATACCTCTACTAACTGGGTATCTTCGAGAATAGCAATTCGGGTTTCACCCATGCTCTCGTTAATATATATTTCTTTTTTCATAACCTGTCCTTATACAAAATCATCTTTTTCGTCAGTTATATGTTTACAGCACAAACGGCTCCGCGTACGGAGGAATTATGTGCTATTTTTCAGGTTGAGAGGGTTGAAGGGGGGTAAAAGAGTTTAAAATCTTGTTTTTGTTTCAAAAAAACGCCTTAAAAAGTGTTAAATAGCCTTCGGTTCTCTCGAGCCTAGAGTAAAATTACCTGATATTTGATCCTCTAACAAGGTATTTGTATTCAACAGGTTTTGTTGAAAAATGTATACTTTTTAGCGTAATTTTTAACCGTCGTGTTTTGCGCCCTATTGCCGCGACATAAAAATAGTGCTAAAAAGGCTTAAAACCCCGAATAGCACGGGGTTTTTTATTATGGTGAAAAAAATGATACAATCATTATTTAAAGAGAAGATTATGGTTCTGGATGGCGCCATGGGCACGATGGTCCAATCCTATAATTTAACAGAAACTGACTTTCGTGGGGAGCAATTCAAACATCATGGACAGGATTTGAAGGGCAATAATGATATTCTATGTTTGACCCGTCCAGAGGTAGTCGGAGATATTCATAAAGCCTACTTTGATGCAGGCGCGGATATTGTTGAGACCAATACTTTTAATGCCAATGCTATTTCCCAACTAGATTATGAAATGGAAGATCTTGCATATGAGATCAATCTTTCTGCGGCAAAAATAGCTCGATCGACAGCTGATTCTTATTCTAATGGAGAACGATTTGTTGCTGGCGCTATGGGGCCAACTAATCGCACTGCATCTTTGAGCCCAGAGGTCAATAATCCTGGGTTTAGAAACGTTACATTTACTGAACTGAAGAATGCCTATTATGACCAGGCTAAAGGCCTCTTGGAAGGAGGGGTAGATCTATTTTTGATTGAGACAGTTTTTGATACGTTAAATTGTAAAGCGGCCCTATTTGCTGTACGAGAGTTGTTGGAAGAGAGAGAACTTGATCTGCCTATTTATGTTTCAGGAACTATTACAGATGCCAGCGGAAGGACACTCTCAGGGCAAACAGTGGAAGCATTTTGGCATTCGATTCGCCATGCAGACTTGTCTGCGGTGGGCTTGAACTGTGCTCTAGGGGCACAACAAATGCGGCCCTGGTTAAGTGAACTATCTCAAGTTGCAAATACAAATGTGTTCGCCTATCCAAACGCTGGTCTGCCCAATGAATTTGGTGAGTATGATCAATCTCCCCATGATATGGCAGCTATGCTAAAGGAATTTGCTGAAAGCGGATTGGTCAATATGGTGGGCGGTTGCTGCGGAACAACTCCAGATCATATTAATGCGATCGCTGAAGCAGTGAAAGGTATTGAGCCCAGATCAGTTCCCATTATGGAACCGTTAACCAAATTAAGCGGGCTTGAACCTGTAACCATTAGACTTGAAAGTAATTTTGTTAACATAGGTGAGCGGACCAACGTCACAGGCTCCGCCAAATTCCGTCGCTTGATCAGGGAAGAAAATTACGAAGAAGCTTTATCAGTAGCTCGACACCAAATCGAAAATGGTGCCCAGATTATTGATGTGAATATGGATGAAGGCCTTTTGGATTCAGAGCAGGCCATGGAAACGTTCCTGCGACTTATTGCTTCTGAACCAGATATTGCTAAAGTACCGGTTATGGTCGATTCTTCTAAATGGACCGTTTTGGAGAGGGGGCTCAAAAACCTTCAGGGGAAGGGAATAATTAATTCCATTTCCATGAAAGAAGGTGAATCAGAATTTATTCGCCAGGCTAGAATAATTAAAAAATATGGAGCAGCTGTAATTGTCATGGCATTTGATGAAGAGGGTCAGGCTGATAGCTATGATCGAAAAATTGAAATATGTACTCGAGCTTATACAATTTTGACCGAAAATGTCGGTTTTCCATCGGAAGATATCATTTTCGATCCAAATATTTTTGCTGTGGCCACTGGAATTGAAGAACACAATGAATATGGAAAAGCATACATTGATGCTGCAAGAACGATTAAGAAAACACTTCCCGACGTTCATATCAGTGGAGGCGTATCAAATTTATCTTTCTCTTTTCGGGGGAACAATGGTGTTAGAGAAGCCATGCATTCAGTCTTTTTATACCATGCCATCAAAGCAGGAATGGATATGGGGATTATCAATGCTGGCCAACTTACAGTTTATGATGATATTGCTCCGAGATTAAAAGAACGTGTGGAAGATGTTCTGTTTAATCGTCGTGAGGATGCCACAGAGCGGTTGGTGGAGATTGCGGAAGAATACCGTGGCGTAAAAAAGACGGAACAGAAGGACCTCTCCTGGCGTGATGGATCCGTAGAAAAACGATTGGAGCATGCTTTGGTTGAGGGAATCGTTGATTTCGCGATTGAGGATGCGGAAGAAGCACGACAAAACTATGATCGTCCTATCCAAGTGATCGAAGGTCCTCTCATGGAAGGTATGAATGTAGTGGGAGACCTTTTTGGATCTGGGAAGATGTTTCTACCTCAAGTGGTGAAATCGGCGCGGGTAATGAAAAAAGTCGTGGCACACCTTGTCCCATTTATCGATCAAGAAAAAGAAGAGTCGGGACTAACGAATCTATCTAATGGTAAAATCATTATGGCTACAGTAAAAGGTGATGTTCATGATATTGGGAAGAATATAGTGGGCGTGGTTCTGGCTTGCAATGGGTACGATATCGTGGACTTGGGCGTCATGGTACCTCCCGATAAAATTTTGTCGGCAGCAAAGGATGAAGAAGCGGATATTATCGGTCTGTCTGGATTGATCACTCCCAGTCTGGATGAAATGGTGTATCTGGCATCAGAGATGGAGCGCTTGAAGTTTGATATCCCTCTATTAATTGGTGGTGCAACAACTAGTAGAAAACATACTGCTGTGAAGATCGAGGAGAATTATTCAGGGCCAACAATCCATGTGATTGATGCCTCACGAGCGGTTGGTGTTGTAGGTAAACTGATGAAACAGGATGAAAAAGATGGATTTATTGCTGAAGTCCGTTCTGATTATGAATTTATTCGTTCGTCACGGAATATGAGAAAACTGACCAGTATATCCATTGATGAGGCAAGACTAAGAAAATACAAAATTGATTGGAACAGCTATACGCCCCCAAGGCCCAAACTTGAAGGGCTCAAGGTATTTGATAATTATCCTCTTGAAGAGCTAGTAGACTATATCGATTGGTCTCCATTTTTCCACGCCTGGGAATTAAAAGGGACCTACCCTGCAATATTATCCAATCAAACCTATGGAAAAGAAGCCCAGAAACTATTTGAAGATGGCCAACGTCTCCTGGATCAGATTATCTTTGAAAAATCACTTAGGGCCAAAGGAGTAGTCGGGATTCATCCTGCCCATGCTGTAAATGAAACTGTTTTTACTGATGAAATTGAATTCAAATTCCCTCGCCAGTCCATAGATAAAGGGAGCGAATCTCCCAATTACTCTCTGGCTGATTATATTGCCCCAACAGATGACTTTATCGGAACCTTTGCAGTAACCACAGGGCATGGATTAGAAAATATAGTAGATAAATTTGAATCCCAGCAGGATGATTATAACGCAATTATGGCCAAGGTTTTGGCAGACCGATTGGCCGAAGCATTTGCAGAGCGGATGCACGAACGGGTGCGGAAGGAATTCTGGGCATACGTTTCTGATGAAAAATTAGATAATAACGCATTAATCAAAGAGAAATACCGAGGTATTCGCCCTGCCCCTGGATACCCAGCCTGTCCGGACCATGCTGAAAAGGATAAGATATGGGCCCTTCTAAATGTGGAGGAGAATACAGGAATATCTCTGACCGAAAGCAGAGCTATGTTTCCTGCTGCGTCAGTTAGTGGGTGGTATTTCTCCCACCCAGAATCGAGATACTTTAGTGTAAGGGATATGGATGTATAAAGAAAATGATCCCCAATTTTGGGAAAACATTTATTTAGAGGATGACGCTGGATGGGACCTTGAAGGTGCAACACCTGTATTTAAACATTTTTCCGAAACGCTGAAAAAAGGTAGTGTCTGCATTGTAGGCTGTGGGAGAGGATATGATGCAGTTCAATTTGCCAAAAAAGATTTCCAGGTAACCGCTGTAGACTTTGCCCCCACAGCTATTGCAGATGTAAAAAAACTGGCTCTAAATACATCCGTAGAAGTGACCACCATCCAAGATGATATATTTTCTTTGTCTTATTCCTATGCCAATGCGTTTGATTATTTGATTGAGCAAACCTGCTTTTGTGCTATACATCCCTCAAGAAGGAAAGAATATGAAACAATGGCTAAAACCATTTTGAAAACCAAAGGCAAACTCATTGGTCTTTGGTTTCCCCTGGATAAAACACTAGAAGAAGGTGGCCCAGCTTGGGGGACCACAGCTCACGAAGTAAAATCTATTTTCAGTTCTGGATGGAAAATAATTGAAGAGAAATTTCCTGAACTATCTATAGAGCCGCGACGAGGACGGGAGAAGTTGATTATTTTCCAAAAAAGTTAACCCATGACAAAAACATAAAATTTCCTAATCCAGAATTGCAGTTTTATTCCATCATTGATATTAATTTCAATTCTTAAATACAGGAGATAATATGAACTATTGGCTGTTAAAGTGCGAACCGGATCATGATTATAGTTACCAGGACTTGGAAAAAGACGGCAAAACCTTTTGGGATGGAGTTACAAATAACTGGGCATTGAAGTTTATTCGTGAAATTCGAAATGGCGATAAAGCTTTTATTTATCATACGGGTAACCAGCGTATGGTGGCAGGGATAGCCAATGTTATCTCCGATCCGTATCCCAACCCAAATGAGAATAATGAAAAATTAGTGGTGTTTGATATTACTCCTGATAAACCTTTAACGAACCCGGTCACTCTAAAAGAGATAAAAGAAGATGGTCGATTCGATGATCTGCATTTAGTGAAGTTTAGCCGACTTTCTGTGATGCCCGTTTCCAAAGAGCATTGGGATATGATCAAAAAAATGGGTAAATAGACATTTGTACTTACTGTCATGTGGTGAATTATATCATAATTTCCGCCCCATGAATTCTGATTTAAAACTAGCCAAAAATGCTGCCCTTGAAGCAGGGGCACTGATTTTAAATTATTATGAAGCAGATTATGAGATCAAAGATAAAGGGTATCATAATCCCGTCACTACAGCTGATTATGCTGCAGATAAACTTCTAAAAGAAATCCTCACAGATACCCGCCCGGAATACGGATGGCTCTCGGAAGAAACGGTAGATTCTTTAGAACGATTAAATAAGGACCGTGTTTGGGTGGTTGATCCGTTGGATGGCACGAAGGAATTTGTAGAAGGCATTCCCCATTTTGTGGTAAGCGTTGCTTGTGTGGAAAATGGTGTGCCCATTGTGGGAGTTTTATTCAATCCGGTGACAAAAGAGACTTTCACTTCCGCCAAAGGTGAAGGCGCCTTTTTGAATGATAAACCAATTCGCTGTGCTGCAAAAAATGATGTAAGCGATATGGTTATTCTGAACAGTCGTTCCGAAACACGCCGGGGACTGTGGGAGCCATATGACGGCATATTTGGTAAATTAAGAGCTGTGGGTTCTGTGGCTTACAAATTGGGGATCACCGCAGCGGGTCAGGCTGATATTTTTGCATCACTCCGCCCTAAAAATGAATGGGATATTTGTGCAGGAAATTGCATCATAAATGAAGCAGGGGGCAAACTCATAGATCTCTATGGCAATCCCCGAAAATATAATTGTGAGACTACACGGTTAGAGCCAGGGCTTATTGCTGGGGAGGTGAATGCAGTGGATAAAACTTTCGAAGTTTTAAAGTGCCTGTGAGTGTGCATTTGCTCATAATACTTTATTCATATTAAAATTCAATTTTAATTGTGAATTTTACATCAGAAGACATCGAACAATACTGTAAATCCAATTCCTTGGATGATTCAGAATTACTTCAGGAATTATCCCAAAAAACATGGGAGACTGAAGATGTTCCTCAAATGCTTTGCGGTTCACTGGTGGGGGGATTACTCCAAATGCTGATAAAAATTTCCGGTGCGAAACAAATTCTGGAAATTGGAATGTTTACCGGGTACTCCACCCTAAAAATGGCAGAAGCTTTACCTGACGATGGTAAGATTCATTCTTGCGAACTCATGGAAAAACATGTTCAAACAGCGATGAGCTGGTTTAATAAATCTGATGTGAAGCATAAAATTCATATTCACCAAGGACCAGCACTGGAATCGCTGGATAATTTTAGGGTGGGTTCTTTTGATATGATGTTCGTAGATGCAGATAAGATCGGTTATCCTGATTATTATAAACATGGGAATGCTTTATTAAAATCTGGTGGTACGGCTGTTTTTGATAATATGCTGTGGAGCGGATCGGTCTTAAATCCGAACGATGATGATGCCAGGGCACTGAAAGATACTGCCGAAATGATTAAAAATAATCATAGATTAGAGCCCTTGCTATTACCTGTTCGAGATGGAGTAATGATTTATCGAAAAGTGAACTAGAGAATTGATATGACACAAATACCAGATGATGCAATCAAATGTTTAGATAAGGGTTTTGTCCGGCTCGTGGATTCTATGGGCGGAGATAATGCCATCGTTCAGGCGGCCCGAGTGAGTTATGGAAAAGGAACAAGCAAGGTGTCCCAGGATCGGGGCCTCATTCGCTATTTGATGCGCCACCGCCATACCACGCCCTTTGAGATGGTGGAATTCAAATTTCATTGTAAAATGCCCATTTTTGTTGCCCGTCAGTGGGTCCGCCACAGAACAGCTAACATTAATGAATATTCACTCCGTTATTCCGAAGCCCGGGATGAATTTTATTATCCGGATTCGGAGCATATCCAATTCCAGTCTGCGCTGAATAAACAAGGCCGTATGGGCGAAGTACCGGCGGAATTGAAGCAAAAAGTAAAAGATTATTTTAAGGAGATCTCTGAAAAAAGCTTTGCCATGTATTCCGAATTAAATGAAGCGGGTGTGGCCCGTGAACTGGCCCGTGCAATTTTACCCGTTAATCTTTATACCGAATGGTATTGGAAGAATGATCTTCACAACCTACTCCATTTTATAGGGCTTCGTTCAGACAACCACGCTCAGTATGAGATTCGGGTATTTTCCGATGCCATGGCTGAATCGGTGAGAGCTGTGGCTCCTTTTGCCTGGGAAGCCTATCAGGATTACGTGGTGAAAGGAATGCGGTTCTCCCGCATTGAGCAAAGCCTGTTGGAACGATCTCTTCCTGATCGAATCATTGATGATATCAATGAAGATGTTGCATATCAATTAACCGCAACTTTGCACCATAATAAACCCCGTGAGGATGAAGATCTTTTTTCCCTTTACAAGAAACAGGGTGGCTCTGATACAGAAAAGGATTTCCGTTTAAAGTGGGACTCCGGTGAGATTGAAATTGGTAATGTACGGGAACTGCGTGAATTCAAATCCAAACTGGAGAATTTGAAAAACTAGTTTCGGAGCCGAAGCATTCACGGACAAATGTACGCTTTAATAATCCATCAACTCTGTGATAACTATGGCTAATTAAAATGTCCTTATTTAACAGAGCTAAGGTAATCGATTTCAATTTTTCTTCCTGCGTTAAGTCTGGCAACCTACCTCATGCACGGACACAGTTAAAATTATCTCAAACTAATATAGAGAAGTCGGAATTGATCTCCATATTTGAATCACAGGTATCTAGTCGCAATATGGACTTAAAGGCAAGGCTTTTGAAAGAAGAAGGGAAGTGTTTCTACACCATTGGTAGCTCGGGGCACGAAGGGAATGCGGTATTCGGTCATGTGTTTCCCTATACAGATATTGCTTTTCTCCATTACCGGTCTGGCCCTTTTTTTATTGAACGGTCTAAACAAATTAAAGGATCTACTCCTACCTATGATATGGCCTTGTCTTTTATGGCTTCATCAGAAGATCCCATCAGTGGCGGACGCCACAAGGTTATTGGTAGTAAAGAGCTGAACCTTCCACCCCAGACTAGTACAATTGCCAGCCACTTACCAAAAGCAGTGGGAACCGCATTTGCAATAGATAGAGCAAGAGATCTGGATATACATGAGCGGCAACTTAAAGAAAACAGCATTGTACTCTGTAGTTTTGGAGATGCCAGTGTTAACCATGCCTCTGCTTTAAGTGCATTTAATACTGCCGATTGGGTCACTGGTCACGGTAGCCATGTGCCCATCATTTTTATTTGTGAAGATAACGGCATCGGCATTTCAGTTCCTACAGATGAAAGATGGATCGAGCAGAGTTTTAAGGATCGCCAGAGGATGGATTATATTCAAGTGGACGGTCTTCATCTAATAGATCTAATGATAAAATCTCGTCAGGCAGATCGTGAATGCCGGATCAATCGATCACCTGTTTTTCTTCACATGAAAACAGTACGGCTCATGGGCCATGCCGGATCTGATGTGGAATTAGGATATCGGTCTTTAGCAGATATTGAAAAGGATGAATTCAATGATCCTTTGCTTCATTCAGCCCGGATTCTATTAGAGAATAAATGTTTATCCGCCGATGAAATTTTAAATCTCTATGAGTCGTCAAGAGAACAGGTAAACCATGTCTTTAATGCAACTACGCACAGGCCAAAATTGGATACTGCTAAAAGTGTGATGACTACAATTTCTGCTAATAGATTAAGTCGTTCAGAACCCTCTTCACCTAACAAGAAAGAGCGGGAGGCCCTTTTTGGAAAAGAATTCAAAAGAATGGATCAGCCTCATCACATGGCCAAGCTCATTAATTATGCCCTTTCGGATATTATGCTGCGCTATAAGAATGCGTTGGTATTCGGAGAAGATGTGGCGCAGAAAGGTGGTGTATATCATGTAACAGCGGATCTTTATGAAAAATTTGGAGTTCGTCGTGTATTTAACAGCCCACTGGATGAAACATCAATTATCGGTTTTGGCATCGGCTTTGGCCATAATGGTTTTATTCCCATACCAGAAATTCAATTTTTGGCCTACCTCCATAATGCAGAAGATCAACTCCGGGGCGAAGCTGCCACATTGCCCTTTTTCTCTGAAGGACGTTTCACCAATCCCATGGTATTACGGGTTCCGGGATTGGCTTATCAAAAAGGTTTTGGCGGTCATTACCATAACGATAATTCTTTAACCATATTTCGAGATATACCTGGTGTCATCCTGGCTGTGCCATCGAATGGGGCTGATGCAGCTAAAATGCTTCGCACAGCTGTGCAAGAAGCCTTTGAAAAAGGACGTGTAATAGTTTTCGTAGAGCCCATTGCATTATATATGACCAAAGATCTTTACAAACCAAAAGATGGAAAGTGGAATTTTCAATATCCGAATATAAAGGAAAAAATCCCTTTAGGCGAATTTGCTATTTACGGAAACGGAAAAACGCTCACCATTATCACATACGGAAATGGTTTATACCTGTCCCTGCAAGCTCAAAAGGAAATTGAGAAACAATTAAAGAAAAAAATCAAGGTGATCGATCTGCGGTGGCTTTCTGATATTGATATTACTAATCTTCTGAATGCCATTGGCAACTGTGAAAATGTGCTGATCGTTGACGAATGTCGCAGAACGGGCTGCCATGGAGAAGGGCTGGTGGCCCAGTTAGCCACTACAGCAAAGAAACCATTAAATATTAAACTTCACGCTGCGGAAGATAGTTTTATTTCACTGGGTATTGCCGCCACTGCCACACTCCCTAGTAAAGAGTCCATCATTAAACAGGCTATGGAGTTAGTCAATGACTAAAGAACGCATCGTTGTCATTTGCCCTGGAAGGGGAACCTATACACGTGAAACAAGCGGTTACCTAAAAAACTTTGGAAGATCGGCTCAAGATCAGATCACCTGGATGGATGGGCAGCGAAAGTCTGCAGGACTTCCAGAACTCACCGATTTAGACACCCAACAGTTTAAGGCCAAGATTCATATGTCAGGAGAACACGCTTCTCCACTGATCTATGCCTGCAGTCTATCCGATTTCCTTTCAATCGATCAGAACAAATTTAAAATTACGGCTATTACAGGGAATTCCATGGGCTGGTATATTGCACTAGCTTTGGGTGGAGCTTTGTCCTACGAAAATGCCTATCACGTGATTCACACCATGGGCTCCATGATGATGGACGGTATTATTGGCGGGCAAATCATTTATCCCATTGTGGATGAGCATTGGCAGCCGGATCCAGATAAAAGCGCACTAGTAATGGCTGAGATAGAAAAGGCGGGTGCATATGTTTCCATCCACCTAGGTGGGTATTTGGTCATTGGGGGCGAGCAACAAATATTGGATACGCTGTTGAAAAAACTTCCAAAAGATGATAAATATCCTTTCCAACTGCCATACCACGGTGCTTTCCACACACCATTAATGGAGGATATTTCGGCAAAAGGTATGGACACTGTGAAAGCATCTTTATTTCAAAAACCAGAGATTCCAATCGTGGATGGCAGGGGACATATTTGGTCACCTTTTTCAACGGACATTTCCGAGCTGCTTTTATATACATTAGGCCATCAAGTAACAAAATCTTATGATTTTTCTTCAGCCATCACCGTAGCTATGAAAGAATTTTGTCCCGATAAACTGGTTCTACTAGGTCCCGGAAATACATTGGGTGGTGCCGTGGGGCAAATTATGATCCAAAAGAATTGGCTGGATATAGATTCGAAGTCTGCATTTACGAAAAAACAAAAAACAGATCCATATCTCATATCTATGGGAATGGAGGAACAAAGAAAATTGATATGTTAACAGAAAGTAAAATTGAAATTCTAGATTCAACACTTCGGGAAGGAGAGCAGACACCTGGGGTCTCATTTTCCGTAGATCAAAAGATTGCCCTGGCTAAACGGCTGGATGCTTTTGGGGTTGATTTCATTGAATTAGGTCACCCGGCTGTTTCTCCTGATGTTTATGAAAGTGTAGAAGCTTTGAATGATCTGGATATTCGTGCGACAAAAATGGCTCACGGACGAGCAACAAAATCAGATATCAATGACACTTTGGCCATCGGAGTGGGATGGATGGGTATATTTTTAGGCACATCACCCATTAGCCTAAAACATAAATTCAACATAGATAGAACAACAGCTTTGCGGCGAATAGAAGAAGCAGTGAAGTACGGTAAAGATAAGGGCTTAAAGCTCCGATTTACGGCGGAAGATGCCAGTCGAACAGATATTGATTTTTTGATTGAAGTAGCGCGTTTGGTTCAATCCTGCGGAGCAGATCGATTCAGCATGGCCGATACGGTTGGCTGCCTGACACCCACAAAAACAAAAGAACTGGTGAAGAAGGTAAAGGCGGAATTGGATATTCCAATTCACGTTCATTGCCACAATGATTTTGGATTGGCCACAGCAAATGCCTTATCCGCATTGGAAGCCGGCGCCAAATGTGTGGATGTGACAGTAAACGGTCTGGGAGAGCGCTGCGGACTACCGCGGTTGGCAGAAGTGGTGACGGCCTTGGTGAATGTTTATAAAGTGAATGAATCGTGGGAATTGGGTTTGATCCCTGAGTTATCAGAGTTGGTTACAGAATTTTCCCTATTGGGAGCTGGTGATAATCAACCGGTGACAGGCAAGAATGCATTTTCTCACAAGGCCGGGCTCCATGTTAAAGCGGTGGTAAAAGATCCGCGAACCTACGAAGCCATGTCCCCGGAATCAATCAACCGCACCCGCAAGCTGGTCATAGATAAATATACAGGACGGGATGCTGTAAAAAATAAATTTGAATCACTTGGTATAATCTTAAGAAACCACGATCTGAAAGACATTTTAAAATACATTAAATCCAATCCTGAAAAAGTGAACTGGACAGATTCTGATCTTATTTCTCATGCTAAATCAATGGGGATTGAGGTGTAATTTCTACACCAATTTTTAAAGGAAAACCATGAAACAATACGGCCCTGATTATTACCATATAACCGATCTCCTTTCCGAAGAAGAATTGCTTATCCAGCAAACGGCCTATGATTTTGTACAGACTGAATTCATGCCGGTTGTTTGTGAACACTATGAAAAAGCCACTTTTCCCATGGAACTGGTATCCAAACTGGGCGAACTTGGTTTTATGGGCTCATCTTTACCGGAAGAATCAGGCGGCGCTGGGGTTAGTAATGTGGCCTATGGATTGATTCTCCATGAATTAGAAAGGGGCGACTCAGGCCTGCGCTCTTTTGCCAGTGTGCAAGGGGCACTGGTCATGTATCCCATCCACGCCTATGGTTCTGATGAACAAAAAGCAAAATGGCTCCCGACATTGGGCTCCGGTGAAAAGATCGGCTGTTTCGGATTGACAGAGCCTAACTTTGGGTCCAATCCCGGCGGTATGGTCACCAAAGCTGATAGGGATGGTGACGAATGGGTCATCAACGGCAACAAAATGTGGATCACCAACGGTTCAGTTGCTGATGTTGCCGTGGTATGGGCCAAAGATGAGGAAGGCATTATCCGGGGCTTTCTGCTAGAAAAAGGGATGGAAGGTTTTTCTGCGCCAGCACAGCATGGAAAATTAAGCCTGCGGGCTTCGATTACATCAGAGCTGGTCATGGAAAATGTCCGGGTACCTGATTCGGCGCGATTACCAAACATTGACGGGTTGAAAGGTCCCTTAAGTTGTCTGACTCAGGCCCGTTATGGTATTTCCTGGGGCATGGTGGGTGCCGCAACGGACTGCTACAATACAGCACTGGATTATTCCAAAGATCGGAAACAATTTTCCAAGCCCATCGCAGGATACCAGTTAACCCAGGCTAAACTGGCGGATATGGTCACATGGATCACTGAAGCCCAGCTATTGGTCTATAGGTTAGGACGATTAAAAGATGAAGGTACCATGACCTTTCAGCAGGTTTCCATGGCAAAACGGAACAACTGTGCTATGGCGCGGGATATTGCTAAAACGTCCAGAGAAATTTTAGGGGCGAACGGCATAACGGAGGATTATTCGCCTATCCGTCACATGGCCAATATTGAATCAGTATATACCTACGAAGGCACCCATGAGATGCATACATTGATCTTGGGTCAGGATGTAACGGGCATAGCCGCTTACGATTCATAAAAATCAAATCCATCCCAAACATAAAAACCCCATTTAACTATGATTGCTTGAAGAACTTGGCAATAAACCATCTTTAGATGATAAATTGATGGTCTGGAATACAAACGTGATAATCATAAATCATCCAAATTATAACGATTTATCTCTTTTGATATGAAGCGCAGAGATTTTCTTAAAACTAGCGCCATTGGTATAACCGCACCATCTATGCTTATGAGTACTGAAACTATCGAACCCAATATGAATGACCCAATCGTACTTTCTACATGGGAACACGGCTTGCCGGCAAATGACGCAGCATGGGAAGTCCTCCAGAATGGTGGTTCATCCATGGATGCAGCTGAAGCCGGTGCTAAAGTTCCTGAAGCTGATCCAAAAAGTACGTCAGTTGGCTTTGGTGGCTTACCGGATGAACAGGGGAATGTGACCCTAGATGCCTGTGTTATGGATTCAAAAGGGAATGCCGGTTCGGTGGCATTTTTGCAGAATATCAAGCATCCGGTTTCCGTGGCGCGCAAGGTCATGGAGGAAACAAAACATGTTATGCTAGTGGGTGAGGGTGCACGGCAGTTTGCGGTTTCAAAGAAGTTTGAAGAAATGGATTTATTAACTGATGAATCCAAACAAGCTTGGGAAGAATGGAAAAAGAAACGTCGGGAGATGACACCCCATGAAACCCACGACACCATTTCCGTATTGGTTCAAGATAAACTTAGTAATCTTGCTGGTGCCTGCACTACCAGCGGCTGGGCCTATAAACTCCATGGAAGAGTTGGAGATAGCCCCATCATTGGTGCCGGATTATTTGTGGATAATGAGATCGGCTGTGCCGCCGCAACAGGGCTTGGAGAAGAAGTGATCAAGACTACCGGCAGTTTTTTGGTAGTTGAACTGATGCGGCAGGGCTACGATCCAACAGCGGCCTGTGAAGAAGCGCTTAATCGTGTAATAAAAGCCCATAACGGTAATCCCGATTTTCAAATTGCTTATATCGCCATTCGTAAAGATGGTGAAATCGGTTCAGCCTGTATTAAATGGACTTTTGATTATGCCTTGGCAAGAGGTAATAATAATAAGCTTCACAAGATTAGAGGGATTATGTGACCTTTTTCGATTCAATTACTTCACGGTTCGTCCCTAACTCAAGGAAATCCGCACAGACTTACCGAAATAATATAGGCATATTCCAGGGTTGTGTATCAATCTTGGTAAATGGATTCCTCTTCATTATAAAATTGATCATTGGTCTTATGGTAGGGGCGGTAAGTGTCATTGCTGATGCGGTTCACTCTTTATCGGATGTAGTATCATCCGTTGTAGTGTTATGGGGGTTTAAACAGGCAAAAAAACCGGCCGATGTGGAACATCCGTATGGCCATGGTAGAGCTGAATATATTGCAACACTGATCATAGCCGTTCTATTGGTGGTGGCTGGGATTGAGTTTATCGAAATGTCAATTGATAGGATCCGTGAACCCCAAGAAGTCACAGCAAAATTGTGGATGATTGTAATTATTGGAGCCACAATCATATTAAAAGAAATAACGGCTCGTTATGCAGAATATCTTTCATCCAAGATCGCCTCTGGGACTCTCCATGCCGATGCCTGGCACCACCGCGCTGATGCCATTTCCAGCCTCTTGGTCGTAGTGGCCCTTATCGCCGGTCAATTTGGCTACCCGGCAGTAGATGGCTGGGCCGGACTGGGTGTATCACTCTTTTTGATCTATACAGGGTACGAGATCGCAAAGGATGCAGTAGATGACCTGATAGGAAAGCCTCCCACAACGGAAGAAGTTGAAACAATACGCCAATTAGTTCTGAATGTGGATGGCGTGCTGGGAGCCCATGATATAATTGTTCACAGTTACGGACATGATAAATTTGTCAGCGTTCATGTGGAGATTGATGCGGATAAGACCACTGCAGAAGCTCATGATATTTCTGAACTGGTAGAAGAAAAGTTGGAAAGTGCCATAGGAGTAGAGCCTACTGTCCATTTAGATCCGGTACAGCCCAATGATCCATTGGTGCAGGATGTGAGCCTGACATTATCCAATTTGACAAGCAATGATAAAATGATAACGGACGTTCATGATATTCGCATTGTCAATACTGAGAATCATCACGTTATTCTTTTTGGTGTTAATGTAAAAGTAGGAACCAGCCAGAAAAAGATTGTTTCCTGTTGTCAAAATTTGGAGAGAGAATTAAAGAAAAAATTTAGTGACTTCGAGATCAATATAAAGGTCTCACCTTTGCACCGCTATTGATCAATTCAGATCACTGTTTTTATATAATGAGGTGAATATCACCGCTATTAAAAATTTGTTCCTTTCCTTCAATAGATAACACTGCTTCTCCACGATCATTTATTCCAGTAAAAAAACCTGTTTCCTGTCCATCATGTCCTTTAAAAGTAATGGTCTTATCCAAATGATCACAACGTTTGGTCCATAGATCAATAATAGATGCAAAATCATTCTCATTTTTTGCGAATTGATACAGGGGCTCCAAATGATTTAGTATTGTCGACAGAATTAATTCTCTCTGGATAGATTTGTTTGTTTCTATGAAAAAAGAAGTGGCATTCAATTTTTTATCCAATTCAAAATCCTGTTCATTGATATTGAGGCCAAATCCAATAACAACCCACTTCAATGTTTTTCCCTGTGTTTTACCTTCACACAGTAAACCACCTATTTTTTTTCCATGCACCATAATGTCATTTGGCCATTTTAATTTTGATTTTAGTCCCAAAGTATCCAGTGCGTTTGCAACAGCGACTCCAGCAAGCATGGGGAAGCAACTGGTATATTGACTGTGTATATCTGGTTGCAAGATCAAGGAGGCTGTTAAACTCTTCCCAGAAACTGAAAACCATTTTCGACCGTTTCTGCCTTTACCAGCAGTTTGTTTATCCGTTGTGATAATGGTGCCTTCGAGAGCCCCTTCATCAATTAACTCCCAGGCCTCGTCATTTGTGGATTTACTCCAGGTAAAATGTTCGATCCGTTTTCCCAGTGTCAGCGTGGTAAGATTTGTCTGGATCAAATTTGTGAACATCTTAGATAAAGATCAGTTCAAGTTGTACATAAGTAAGCAAGAATCCTAGTATGGTACCCGTAATAACCTGCAAAACAGTATGAGCATTTAAAACCAAACGGGAATATCCCACCGCTGTTACAATGATCAGTGGTGGAAAAATAAATTGAAACCCTGCCAGCCACAGTGCAGCAATAGGAGCACCGACCCCCCAGGAGTGGATAGATATTTTCCAAAATTTTGTAATTAAAATGATCATAATCGAATTTGTCATATAGCAGAACATCAACCCTTTTACCAAGGAATCGACGTTCATGAAATACAATATCAAATAGGCTATTCCTGCATAGATAACCCCCAATGTTAGGGGTAAGGTTCGCTGTTCTTTTTGAGATGCGTCCAGGTCAGAGATTTTACCTAATTTTTTTAGTAGTAAAACGGTTAATATTGGAATTAGGTTTGAAAAAATAAAACAGATCATTAGGATCATTCCAGAATTTTCAAACGCTGGACCGTTTTGGAATAGTAATAAATAAAATGCCCCCAGGGATATAACCATGGGGTGAAATATGATCGATATGATTAAGGCAAAATGACGTGAACTCATTTTTGGTACTATATTAAGATTATATTATAATGTTAGATTAAAAATTTGGTTGATACTCTCCAAATACAGATCTAAAAGTATCTGCTATCTCTCCTAGAGTACAATCGTTCTGGACACACGCAATAATACTTGGTATAAGGTTTTCATTGCTCTTTGCAACGATTTTAAGTTTTTTCAGCTGTTGTGATGCTTGATCATTATTTCGTCTCATTTTAAATGAATTCACACTTTTGATCTGATTCTCCACTGCGCTGGGGTTAATAGTAAGCAATTCCTTTTCTTCATCTTCGCCAGAGGCGAATTTATTTACACCTACAATAACCTCTTCTACTTTGTCTACTTTAGTTTGGTACTCATAAGCGCTCCTGGCAATTTCACTCTGGATCCAGCCCTTTTCAATGGCCATGACAGCACCACCCATTTCATCAATGGTAGAGAGGATCTCAATTGCCTCTTCTTCCAATTGATTGGTGAGTGTTTCAATGACCTCACTGCCACCCAGTGGGTCTATATGATCAGTGATCCCTGATTCGTGGGCGATGATCTGCTGAGTTCGCAAAGCCAGTTTGGCTGCTTCATCTGTGGGCAGCGCCAATGCTTCATCCCGGGAATTGGTGTGAAGCGATTGGGTGCCACCCAACACAGCTGACAAGGCCTGAATGGTGGTTCGGATAACATTATTATCGATCTCTTGTGCTGTTAAGGTTGATCCCCCAGTCTGAGTATGAAATCGACACATCATCGCTTTTTCATTTGTTGCCTTAAACCGTCCTCTCATGATTCTAGACCAGATGCGCCGCGCAGCACGAAATTTGGCAATTTCATTTAGAAAATTATTATGGGCATTGAAAAAGAATGATAATCGTTTTCCAAAATCATTCACATCAAGCCCTTTGTTGACAGCTGCCTGTACGTATGCGATCCCGTTAGCAAATGTAAAGGCCAGTTCCTGAGCAGCCGTTGAACCGGCTTCTCGAATATGATAACCGGAAATAGAAATCGTATTCCATTTGGGGACATGGGTAGAACAAAAATCAAAAATATCAGTTACCAGTCGCATAGAAGGATCGGGAGGGTAGATATATGTTCCCCGGGCAATATATTCCTTCAATATATCATTCTGAATTGTTCCAGTAAGTTTCTGTGTGCTGATATTTTGTTTTTCAGCAGTCACAATATAGAGAGCCAATAATATAGCGGCCGTGGAATTGATTGTCATGGATGTAGATACTGAATCCATAGGAATATCCTTGAATAGTGTGCTCATATCTTCGAGGGTCGAGATTGGCACCCCGACTTTTCCTACTTCACCTACAGACATTTCATGATCAGAATCATAACCGATCTGCGTGGGCAAGTCAAACGCAACTGAAAGCCCTGATACACCATGATCCAAAAGGTATCGGTAACGCTTATTAGATTCTTCAGCCGTGGTAAAACCAGAATACTGACGCATGGTCCACAAACGGTCCTTGTACATATTGGGATATGCTCCCCGTGTAAAAGGAAATTCCCCTGCTTTTTCCTGGGTCAAGATATACCCCTGTCTTTTTTGATGGACTGGTACGCATCATTCACTGCTTTGAATTTCTCTTCGGCAAGGTTTCGTAGGTCATCTCCTAGATGAGCTACTTTATCCGGATGATATTTGGTGGCCATTCTTCGATATGCTTTTTTGATTTCAAAATCGGATGCACCGGCGTCAATCTCTAATATTTTATAATCAGATGTAGTATCCTTAACAAACATAGCCTTGATAGAAGAAAAATCATTCTGATTTATATTCAAATAATTAGCAATGGTGTTTATAACCTTGATCTCATCCGGATGTATTTGGCCATCAGCTTGGGATAAACCAAACAACACATGAAGGAGTTCCAGTCGGCTGGGATGATCCATGGATCGTTGTATCTGTCGACAGACGTCACGAACAGGGTAATCTTGTTTGATTATATCCTGGAACAGGGTCATGAATTGCTGGGTGTCCTGCGCACTAAATTGCTGTCGCAGAAATTGTTTCACATAATTTAATTCTGATTTCAGCAATTGTTTATCGGCTTTCATAACAGCGCTTAATAAGACCATAAGTGAAACCATAAAATCACCAGGTTTTGTTTGATGAAACTGCCCCCCAGATGATTGTGAAGAATAACTTCCGCTCATGCCTTCACCAGATGAAGCCAGGTAGTAGCCTAAAATGGCACCGATAGGTCCGCCTAAAACCCAGCCCAGTCCGCCAAAGAGGATTTTTTTACTTACATTCATTTATTTTCTCGGATCAAGTGAATGGCGAAACTACACAGGTTCTATTCTGTGAAAAAAGTTATATTCCGCCGTGGATTTACCGGTAAAAACACGAATGGCCCTATGGTGGAACCGCCAAAAGGGAAAAGATGCCAATCTTAAATTAGCTTTGAGTGATGAACGAGATTCCATTTCCAGCGTTTTGGTAATTTTGCCAAAAAACCCGGAACATTCTGCCATGGCGCGCATCTTTATACAATCATTACAAAATGCAATTGGACCGGATGGCCGAATGCATGTTCGATTTGTGACCTTGAGACAGAACCTGGAATACATAGATTCAGCTATAAACGATCGTTTGATCACATATTCTACTGAGCATGTAAACAGGTGGGGCTTGCTTAACAAATCATTTTTGGATAATGTATTCTCTGATCAGCCCCATGCTGTTATCGATTTGAACAGAGATTTTGATCCTATTTCTGCATCTATTGTTCAGCAATCAATGGCACCATTGCGAATAGGATTTTATACAGAGGAAAAAGAAGAGTATTACAATATTCTGATTGATGGAAAAGATGAAAATTATATGGATAAAGGATATCAAAATATTCAACAATTATTAGGACTATTATGAATATCTATATATTTGAAGATAATCGGTCATTGGATCTTGAACCTATTACTCTGACTCGCCCGTCATTTGAAATTAGATGCGGTGCATTGACCTGTATTGAACGTATAAACCTTATGCTGCCCAATGATACGATACACCTGATCGTAAGAGAAAAAATTGCCGACATTTCCAGGGAAGCGTTTCCCGGGTTATCCGTTAATCCACATGAAGTTGAAGAAGGTGTTTGGCTTTTGGGAAATGTACTCTGGGACGAAAATTCAATTGATTTGATTAAGAATTCAAATGGTGCTGGTTTCTATTCAGACGATACGTATTGTGGAGGATATTTATCCAGAGATGGTGGCACTGCTTGGATGGAAAAAGGCGGACCTTCTAAATATTCGATGGATGATGAACATGTACAGAAGGAAATTGAATTGAAAGTTATTCAATATTTATGGAATGCCGTTTCATTTACACCTGATCAAATGGAAAAAGATCTGAAATTCTTTTCGGAGTATTTAAATCCAAGTCGCGGCCTGTATGTTCATGATTCAGTTATCTTATCAGAAAGATCTGTCATTGATACTTCCAAAGGACCGGTGATTATTGCACAAGATTCGATGGTAAAACCATTATCCTATATTGAGGGTCCAGCCTATATAGGTGAAAATTGTGTAATTGAACCAATGACACAGATCAAAGGTGGATGTTCTATTGGACCTGTCTGCAAATTGGGTGGAGAGGTAAATAGTGTGGTGATACAAGGATGGAGCAATAAGGTTCACGATGGACATTTAGGTGATGCATATTTAGGTCAGTGGGTAAACCTTGGCGCTGGAACGGTGAATAGTAACCTGAAAAATAACTACAGTGATATTGACGTAATGATCAATGAGACTATGACTCCTACTGGATCAAAGCATATTGGATGTTTCATGGGAGACCATGTAAAAACGGCTATTGGCACTACGTTGAATACGGGAACGGTCATTGGTCCTGGAAGTAATATTGTTGCAACCGGATTTCCGCCGAAAACGATTCCTTCATTTTCCTGGTGTGTAGGCAATAAGATCCGCACAGTTCGCTGGGATGCATTTGTGGAAACAGCACGGTTGACCAAATCGCGACGGGGTCTGGAAATTTCCAAAGCTGAGGAAGAGTTATTGGAACTGATCTATCGACATAAAAAAAGCCAATAAAGCTATTGACGATGCAGGATCACTTGAGTACTTTAACGCCCGATTTTGAGGGAAATTTAAGGGAAAAACGTATGTTAGAAGGAATTATCTGCCCCGCTTGTGAATCGACTCTTGAAGAAGAAGAGCTCAAGAAAAGTCTGTCCTGCCCTAAATGTAAGACTGATCTGAAGGATCGAAAATATCTGGACTTCCTAGAATACCTTATGACAAATGGTATAGTAAAGGATCTAGATTTTTTTGATGCAGATGTATACAGCGAAGATATTGAAGACCTTGACCAGACTGAAGAAGAGGATGTAAATCCCGCTGATTTTGAAAAGAAAAAAGATACCTTTAGTCTTTATGAAAATGAAATGGTCCGTCAAAGTGAGCAAGATAATGAAGAGAAAAAAGATGAATATTCTGACTTTGATGGCCTGGATGAGGACTGGGAAGAATTTAACCGTAGGGAATTTGATAATTTCTGATTCCTGCTAAGGAGGAGCCATGGACAAGAAAAAAGTCCAGCAGATCAATATAGAATTGGATGAAAATGTAAGTAGCGGTGAGTACGCTAATTTTGTAG
Organism: uncultured bacterium; assembly: GCA_964510385.1. Lineage (GTDB taxonomy): Bacteria > Fidelibacterota > Marinisomatia > Marinisomatales > TCS55 > UBA2126. The sequence continues at coordinate 734 of CAZECA010000004.1, read as the reverse complement.
TCGTTACTCATTCCCCTGCGGAATTTGTTATGGATTTCACTCGGCTCTTGCCTGGCGTTCCAAAAGCAAAAATTCATTCCAGAATCATTATGGCTCCCCAGCATGCAAAAGCATATATGCTTGCCCTTCAAGATAATATTAAGAAATTTGAAGAAAAGCATGGTGAGATTGCTTCACCAGGCCAGGATTCATTTCAAGAGTTTGGTGTTAAACCCCCTGAATCCAAGCTGCCAAACTAATCATTCATAGAGAATCCAGGACCGTCCTCGTTTAATCTCTCTCATTTTTAATATAACCCATAGGGACAGGACCATCCAGGCCATCCCGTATCCAAATAACCCACCGAAAATGATATCTCCAGGATAATGAACCCCTACGTAAACTCGGCTGAATGCGATAACGCCAGATAGAACATATAATTTATTTTTCCACTGTGAAAAAAAATAACTCAATATTGTAGCGAGACAGAATGAATTCGCGGCATGATTAGAGACAAAACTGAACTTTCCACCTTTAGAGACCAATAAATTAATGGACTCTGTCATGGCGTGAGAGGGGCGAAGCCGTCCAAAATAGGGCTTGATGATCTGGGCTGCGATTATATCAGTTAGTAAAAATGCAAGGATGAGTGCTCCCACTGCAATTCGGCCTCTTTTTCCGCCCTTAATTATGAGCCAACCTATCAATAAAAGAATTGGAATGATCCATACATCCTGATCTGTTATAATAGGCAT
>CAZECA010000003.1:0-106523 GCA_964510385.1 uncultured bacterium | reverse complement strand
TTATAATGATAGACTACTACTGCCTGCCAATGCAGGAACCATCAATATGCATTTGGTCACAGGAGTATTATTCTGTATTGGTATCTGGATGGGCTAAAAATACAAACACACCAACTATAAAAAGCCTCGAAAAAACGAGGCTTTTTTTAATTATAATAATCCTGAATAGACCTGACTTCTATCAGGTCGTTTCCTGATCTGATCGCTCTCACAGCTGCTTCGGCTCCTGATAAGGTGGTAATGGCAACAATTCCTTTTTGAATACAAGCTCTGCCAATTGATTCCTCATCATATCGAGCCTGAGCCCCCATGGGCGTATTGATCACCAGATTAATGTCCCCATTCTTGATGCCGTCCACCACATTGGGGCGACCTTCTCCCACTTTAAAAACTGCATCTGCATGGATGCCGTTTCTGCGGAGCTCTTTTGCAGTCCCGGCCGTAGCCACAAGATCAAAGCCGATTTCTTTTAGGTCACGGGCAATGGGAATAACACTCAATTTATCTGAATCATTTACGGAAAGAAATACAGTTCCAGCGCCTGGAATCACATTCCCGGCGCTGATGGATGCCCGCTTGAACGCGTCACCCAATGTGTTAGAGATGCCCATCACTTCGCCTGTGGATTTCATTTCCGGACTTAAGAAAATGGATTCTTCTGGAAATTTATTGAATGGCAGCACGGCTTCCTTAACGGCTACATGAGAATTGTCATCCCATGGTTTTAATTGAAATTCTGATAGTTTTACGCCCACTGCCAATTGGGAAGCGATTCGCGCCAGGGGAACATCGGTCGTTTTACTTACAAAGGGCACCGTTCGACTGGCCCTTGGATTCACTTCCAGAACATAGACTTGACCATCCTTGTAGGCAAACTGCAGGTTGATCAGCCCAACCACATTTAATTCCAGTGCCAGAGCCTGTGTGATCCTGATAATCTCATCCATAGCTTCCGTGGTAATACGATACGGCGGCAGTACGCAGGCAGAGTCGCCAGAGTGGATCCCCGCTTCCTCAATATGCTGCATCACTGCGCCGATGTGAACCATATCGCCATCACACAGAGCATCAACATCAAATTCAAAGGCATCCTCTAAAAATTCATCGATCAGTATGGGGTGGCCCTCAGTTACATCAGCATTTCGTGAAACGTAATTAATCAACTGTTCCTTTGAGTAGACGATTTCCATGGCGCGGCCACCCAGGACATAACTTGGTCGGGCAAGAACAGGAAACCCAATTTTTTCGGCAACGGTTACCACCTCATCCAGAGTTCGTCCCGTTCCATATTGGGGGCACACTATTTCAAGCTTCTCTAAAATGGTCCCAAATTTCTCCCGATCTTCAGCCAGATCTATATTCACCGGGGATGTACCAATTATGGGCACGCCCGCATCTGCCAAGGTGTTTGCGATTTTCAAGGGTGTTTGTCCCCCAAACTGTACCAACACACCATCTGGCTTTTCAAATTCCACAATATTGAGCACATCTTCATACGTGACTGGCTCAAAATAAAGTCGGTCCACCAGATCGAAATCTGTGCTGACAGTTTCCGGATTACAATTGACCATAATTGTTTTGTACCCCTGATCCTGTAATCCAAAGACTGCCTGGACACAGCAATAATCAAATTCTATCCCCTGCCCGATACGGTTAGGACCGCCTCCCAGGATCACAACTTTTTTCCCTTTCAAGGGTTCGATTTCATTCTCTTCATCATAGGTAGAATAACAATAGGGTGTCTGAGCCACAAATTCGGCGGCACATGTGTCCACTACTTTATAGGATGGAAAAATATTTTCATCCTTTCGTTGTTTGCGAATCTCCGTTTCAGTTTTGTTTAAAATCCGGCCGATTTGCTTATCAGAGAATCCGTTTTCTTTTAACTCAAGCATTGATTTGCTTTCCGGATGATTGACCAGCATAGAGATCTGATTCAAGAACCAGGGATCGATCTTTGTTAGACTGAACACATCTTCCAAAGACTGTCCTTCTTTGAAGGCCTGCCAAACCTTGAGCAATCGAAAGGCTGTTCCATACCGCAGGGTCGACATGTCCAGTGACCTGGCCCGGTTCACATCCGGGTCTCCTTCTGCAGCTGGTTTGGGCTCCAATCCATCCAGCCCGACCTCTAAAGAACGAAAGGCCTTCTGAACAGACTCTCTGAATGTGCGACCAATGGACATTACTTCCCCCACACTCTGCATCTGGACTCCCAGATGTCCTGAAGCCGATGGAAATTTTTCAAAATCAAATCGGGGTACCTTTGTTATGATATAATCAATGGTGGGCTCAAAAGCGGCAAGTGTCTTTCCTGTGATATCATTGGGGAGCTCATCCAAAGTAAATCCCACAGCCAGCTTTGCCGCCACTTTGGCGATGGGGAACCCTGTTGCCTTTGAGGCCAGGGCTGATGAACGGCTCACCCTAGGATTCATTTCAATAATTATCATTCGTCCATTGTCCGGGTTGACAGCAAACTGCACATTGGAGCCGCCTGTCTCGACCCCAATGGTCCGCAAGCACAGGGTAGCCCAATTACGCATCTGCTGGAATTCCTTATCCGTTAGTGTCATGGCCGGTGCAACGGTAACCGAATCGCCGGTATGGACACCCATTGGATCAATATTTTCAATAGAACAAATGATGATAGCGTTGTCCGCCTGATCACGAATGACCTCCAATTCAAACTCTTTCCAGCCCAATAAGGATTCCTCAATTAATACTTCTGTTATGGGGCTGGCGTGCAATCCATTTTCCACTAAGTCCTGAAATTCTTCATTATTATAGGCCACGGAACCTCCCGTCCCACCCATGGTGAACGAAGGTCGGATAATAATTGGAAACTGTATCTCATCCAAAAGAGCTTCCGCTTCACCCCAGTTATGAACAAAACCACCCTGGGCCGTATCTATGCCGACCGCATCCATGGCTTCCTTGAATCGTTCCCTATCCTCTGCTTTATCAATAGCATCCACCTGAGCACCAATAAGCCTGACACCGTATTTATCAAGTATACCTTCCCGGTGAAGATCCATGGCAATGTTCAGGCCGGTCTGACCACCCACGGTGGGCAGAATGGCATCGGGTTTTTCCTTTTGAATTATAGATTCAACATACTCCGCGGTAATGGGCTCGATGTATGTTGCATCCGCAAGGCTTGGGTCCGTCATGATGGTTGCAGGGTTGGAGTTCACCAAGATCACACGGAATCCTTCTTCTTTTAACGCCCGGGTGGCCTGGGTACCGGAATAATCGAACTCGCAGGCTTGACCGATGACGATGGGCCCGGCACCAATGATTAATACGGATTCAATGTCAGTTCTTTTTGGCACTTCTCATCATTTCAATGAATTGTTGAAAGAGATAGCGACTGTCATGGGGGCCGGGGCTTGATTCGGGGTGATATTGAACGGAAAATGCAGGAAGTTCCTTACAACGAATCCCCTCAGATGTATTATCATTCAGGTTAACATGGGTCGCTATCAATTGATCAGGGAGCGAGTCCAGGTCCACGGCAAATCCATGGTTCTGGCTGGTGATCTCCACTTTCCCCGTTTCAAGGTTCTTGACAGGGTGGTTGATGCCCCGGTGACCAAATTTGAGTTTGAATGTCTTGGCTCCCAGGGCCAGCGCAAGGATCTGGTGCCCCAGACAAATACCAAAAATCGGCTTTTTCCCCAAAAGTGTTTTTACAGTTTCGATCCCATATGTGACCGCTGCCGGGTCACCGGGGCCGTTGGATAAAAAAACACCATCCGGATTGACATTCAGAATGTCCTGCGCTGAGGTCTGTGCAGGAAAAACAGTTAGCTTGCAGCCATGGGACTCCAATAAGCGAAGAATATTAGTCTTGATCCCAAAGTCAATGGCGGCAACATTGTACTTGGCCGTTGGACCGGATGACCATTCAATGGAATTTTCTGTAGTCACTTCCTTTGCCAGATCCAGTCCAGTCATTTCCGGGGCCTTGGCTAATTTTTCTTTTAAACTGTCCAAATCAGTATCGGTTGTAGAAATAATCCCATTCATGGCGCCCTGATCTCGGATGTGCCTCGTGAGCGCCCGCGTATCAACGCCCTGGATTCCGATAATTTTGTGGGCTCTTAAATAGTCGCCAATGGATTGGGTGGACCTCCAGTTGGAAGGGCTCTCTGTCTCCTCTTTAATAACAAATCCTGCGACCTGGATTTTATCGGACTCTATATCATCTGGGTTCACACCGTAGTTGCCAATGTGGGGTGATGTCATGGTGACAATTTGACGGCAATAAGAAGGGTCTGTCAAAATTTCCTGGTATCCGGACATACCGGTATTGAAGCACACCTCTCCAATGGTCTCTCCCTCCCCTCCGAAAGGTTTTCCAGAAAAAAAACGGCCGTCCTGTAACAAAAGGACGGCCGTTCTAGGATTTCCCATAGTTGAATTTATTATGGATTAATGATTTTTAAAAAAGGCAAAATAATCATTTTTTGGTCAGGGCCCAGGAACCGTCCCAATCATCGCCGGGAGGATTATCACGGTAGTGTTCACACCTTGGAATATAGATTCTGCTGGGATTTGTTTTTCGCCCTGGGAACATATCCTCCAGCGCATCAGATGCCTTGAACGCCTCTATCGCTTTTTCCCAGTCCTGGTTACGATAGAGCTTCAGGGCCTCATGATAGGCCGGTAAGATCTTGTCGTAACCGCTCGGCATATTTTCTGCTTCAGAAATTAGTTCGAATACTTGCGCCGGTTCTGTTTTTCCCATGACAACAACATAATCAAGATCCCGCCAGATAAATTTATCTTTGCAGGCCTTATACGATTCATCCGCCACCTGTATATAAATTCCATATTGTTTGGCGGAAGCCTCCAGCCGGGCAGCCAGATTCACAGTGTCACCCATCATGGTATAATTCATTCGCATGGTGGATCCCATATTACCCGTCACCATTGGGCCAGTGTTCACACCGATCCTGTTCTGCATATTGTGTACGATCTCCGGCCAGCGGTCGCCTTCGGCCTGCCACTTCTCACGGAGCTCGGCCAATCGCTCCTGCATTTTCACCGCCGTTAGGCAGGCCCAGTACTCATGGTCATCCACCGGTGCTGGGGCCCCGTAAAAAGCTACGATCGCATCCCCAATATACTTGTCAAGGGTCCCCTTATTTTCAAGGAGGATATCAGTCATTTCAGTTAGATAATCATTCAACAATTCAACCAGGTCCGATGCCGTTAATTTTTCAGAGAATGCAGAAAAACTTTGTATATCTGTAAAAAATGCTGTGTGATATCCCTCCTCGCCTCCAAGGGATGGCTCTTCCTTATTATCATACATCTGATCAATGAGCTCCGGCGAAATGTATGTGCCAAATGTATTTTTCAGGAAACGCTTATCCTTCTCCACGATCAGGAAATTGTACAGAAAAATACCCAGATAGGTGGTCCCAATGGAAATTGCCGGGCGCACGATCTCCCACATTGTCAGCGTTTGCAGATATTCATTGTATGTAAAAATGACCCACCCTACAATAGCAAGAAGCGGAACAGGCAGCGTATACAGTGGCTTGGAGGGAATGCTTACCAATAGACCAAGCAAGACACAAATGAATATGATTGCCCAAAAATTGGTGTGTCTATCGGTTACGGAAACGAATTCATTCTGCAGAATACTGTGGATCACATTGGCATGGATCTCTACTCCGGCGAATGTCTCCTGCACCGGCGTGTTCCGCAAATCCATAAGTCCTGGTAGGGATGCTCCTACAAGGGCAACCTTCCCATTCCAGTACGAGGGGTCCAGCATTTCAGGGTCCATGCAGTACATGTACGGCAGATAATAGAAAGTCTTAAAGTAGCCATAGTAGTTCACATACATTCGTCCTTTTTCATCGATAGGGATTTTCCGTACTACTGAATCGGTTGTATCCCTCAATGTCAGGATCAGGTTCTCGTAGTCATAGTCCAGTCCATCATTAGGGACGCCCAGTATGTCCATGGCAGCAGCCAGTGTTAGTGAAGGATATACATGGTCCGGTCCTTCAAACCAGATGGCGGTAGGAGCCCGGCGAATGATACCGTCACTGTCCTGTGGAAAATTGGCGCTTCCTGTTCGAACAGATGCCTGAAGAAGATCCGGATACGTATTGCCTAATCGATCGCCCCTGGGAAGCTCTTCGGCCTGGCCTTCGGGAAGCTGAATGATATGGTCCGGCCGATCGTATCCGTAGGGCTCTGAATCCATCTTATACATAAAATTCAGAGTGTCCTCCGCCTCGAACACCAGTGCGTGATATGTTTTCTGACTCTCGTAAGTTGAATAGACAAAGCGAGTGGGATCATTGCTTAACAGAAACTGATCGGTTACCTGGGCAATATAATCATCGTTCGGAGGATTGTCACTGTTCATGGCGTTGACCAGATCGAAGTTGAATGTGTTCTCCGGATCAAAAATAATATCAAACAAAAGAGCTTTAGGGTTCCCGGAGCTCACAACATCAATGAGCTGGCCGTGGTAGGCCTGTGGCCAGTTGTAGTAGCGTCCCAGCCCGCCCTCTTCAACGGGCAGGGTGGATTGTTGCTCAATGTCAATGATGATCACCGTGTCGATCGAAGCTTCTTCCGCTCCCGCCACACCAGCCCTCATTCGTGCATCATAGGACTGGTTTTCATAGCGATCCAGAAGTTCGGTCAAAAAGAATCCGTCAACGTTGGTTCCAAAATAAACGACCAACCCGGCTACTAGTCCCGTAAGGGAACCGATACCTAATCGTTTTATAAGGTCACTCATCCATCAAAAACAGACAATGGCTTCAGATCAATCTTCAGCGGCATCCAGTTCCTTGTTCCACTTAACAAAATCGAGGTCCCCGTCCTGAGCCTCATCAAATTTGAACATGTGGTACTTGCCATCCTTGCGGACATTGATCTGCATACCCTCCACCAGGCTGATCCAGTCCTCCAGTGTTACCTCGTAGGGCCCGGAGACTTCCGTAACAGGCCCCAGAGTGAACTGCGGTTTTCCAAAGCCTCCTGGTGCCAACGTTTTACGTTTCTCCTTACGCTCATCAATGATATTTTTTGCAGCATTCACATCCACCTTGCCGTTGTAGACCAAAACGTTACTCTCATCCTCACCTGCAGATGCCCGGTACTTGGTACCCCGGATAGCCGCGACGGCTGTCGGGGTTCTGAGCTGGACATTCTTCTTCTCACCGAACGCTGCTTTGGCGGAGACAAACACGTTACCCTTTTTCAGGTTGGCGTTAAAGTTTTTGGCCATGGGAGTCACACTGGCAACGGTCAGCTCCAGTTCAGAGTTCTCTCCGATGCGGACCTTGCCACCTCCCTGGAGCGTGATCTCGGCCCTGGATTTGGCAGAAGTGCGTAACACATCCCCTTCGAATACGGGACGATTAGGTTTGGCTTTCTCCCAGGCGCCACCGCCCGCAGGCTGGACCTCCACCTTGCCCAGTGGCAGGGATATTTTGCCGAACTGTTTTCCGGCGGTCTGACCATCGCTGACAAATAAGATCAGAAGCAGGCTGGGTAGAATAATCGAATAAACTTTTGATAGCTTCATTATTTTACCATGATCATTTTATGTGTGTTCATATGGAGCAAAGATCCGTCGTTGTTACGGATGATCGTTTGATATAAATACAACCCTGATGGGACATTGTTGTTGTTCATATCTTTCCCGTTAAATATTACCTGATGATACCCGCTTTCCAATGGGGCATTATTGAGGAGCGTGGATACTTCCTCACCCAGGACATTATACACTTTCATGGTCACCAATGCATCATCGATCAATTCGATACGAATGGATGTCACCGGGTTAAACGGGTTGGGTGTATTCTGACTAACAGAAAATTCTGTTGGGAGGATGTCCAGCTCATCCATTGTTTTGGAAACATCGTCCGGTAGCCCAACGACCACTCTGAATGAATGTGGCTCTTCATCTCCAATACTGACGTAGGAATATGTTTCAAGGGAGCGTATATCATGCTGGACCTTATTCTCCAGATCCACTAACACAGCACCAAATTCTAACGGAATTGATGATACATCCAGGGCAATTATATTCACCTGACCAGCAATATTGGACCGGACTGTCAGATCCCAAACATAATGAGAGCTACCCTCTGAGCGAATGTCTTTTGAATACAGTCCAGCGTCCTGCCAATTATAGTTTTGGAAAGCCATTTGAATGTATTCGCCGATGACCGGGGGCTCGTGAGCATCCAATATGTCACGCTCGTCCAGGGCCTGGGGATGGGCCCCCAGCTTATTCACCGCATCGTAAAAACCGTTAACGCTGGCCGTAAGGTTCATCTCCCAGCCGCCTGACAACAGTTTTTGTGATCCAAGAGTGGACTCCACATCAAATGTGAGCTGGGCCCCATCCTCATTGGACCAGACCCAGTAACCGTACCCATCGGTCAACACAGGGACAATATGATAGCCGGTACCATCATACTCATAGAAGACCAGTTCAACGTCTCCGGAAGAGCTGACCATTTCTTCTATGTCCAATGGAAATGCATAGGGACTGCCCACCATGTTCCAACCCTGACCCAGTGTGATAACATGCGGACTCTTAAAAGAGTTAACTTTTCCACTGCCGCCTGACAAACTATTTGATGTTTCATCCGTGATAACCCATAAAGCCCGTCCTGCGGCAAAGTATCCTGCGTTCTCTTCGTACTGTCCCGTTGAGCTATTATAGCCAAATGATCTCCACCGGGCAGGATCGGGATCACCCAATGTATTGGCGATAACACTTACAGCATTATTATCATCCAGATTACCCGGGAATGAGACCATCATATATTCCTTATGGGGCAGGTAAACAAAGTTATAATGGTCAAAATGTACGGGCACATCGTACCAGTCTGATACGGTCACATCGCCACTATTGCTCTTGGCATAGAACTGGACCATTAATCCTTCCATGGTGACATGCTCTGATGTAATGGTGCCTTGACCCCAAGTACTGTCATGCATTGTCAAATCCCAGTCATGGGTTAGCCCGGTTCCATTGATGATCGTAAAACTTGCCTCAGCTATGCCGGACATGGTTTCCAGATTAATATAGACTTCCACATCCGAGTTAACATATGCATCTCCGCTGGCCACCTCAAAGTTACTGATGACCGGGTGGTCAGGCTCGCCGCCGCACTCACCTACAAAAATATCGGCATGCTCATCGCTGCTATTATTGATAAAAATATCTCCTGTCCAGGAGCCCAGGTCCCAGCCTTCATCACATTCTCCGGTGCCAGCATTAGGTGATCCATCTGCGTCAATGAACGCCTGAACGGTGTAGCTTCCATCCATAAGATTATTGAACTCATAGTACCAAGTATTTCCAGGGCTCAGGTCTACATGTTCAGCGGGCAAGCTCATGTCCGGTGGATCCTGGTTCATGACGCTCCCTGGAAAGTAAAGGTCTACATATATTGCACCGCTTATGGCTCTCTCCACTATAACTTCACCAGAGATTTTGCCTAGGCTAGGGGACACCTCATAAATGAAATATGATAATTCATCCTCATTATGATCATTCCACTGTCCATTTTGCCAAATCTGAGCATAGTTTTCTCCAGCCCCAGAGTTGTTCGGCTCCCCATCGCTCCAGTTAGTATAGGTTACATCTTCATCTGTGACCCAGCGCCAGTTTCCCTCTTCTTCATCATCTGTGAAGCCAATCCAGATAGGTTCACCACCTATGTTCCACTCACGGGCATCATTAATGAATTCATTTTCTTCATGAGATCCAATGGTAACTAAATGATGCCCTGGTTGTACCCAGCTTTCAATCATTTCGTTAGCATTTTTCCATGTTTCCCTATAATTGGATAAATAATAATCAGAGTTTTCAAAATTGCCGATATAAATAAAATTCTCTGTGGTATTTACAATATTAAAAGAGCTCGCTTTATTCATAGAATAGCTTCCGTGCCAGAGCCAGATTTCGTAGTAACCACTTGGTATGTCAGAGGGGATGGACCAGTTATAGCTCCCTCCGTTGCTGCCACTTTGAGTATTTGTTACAATATTTTGATAAAACTCATAACCATAATGCAGATCAATGTTAAGAGGATAATCGTATCCGTCATCCGTTATGGATTCCCACTCAATTGTCTCTTCCGTACCCGCAACCCAGATTTCTTCCCAAACTGGTGAAATATAGTCAATAAAGTTTGGTCCGCTACCGATGGACAAGGGTAAATCGAAATTTGTCAATATATCGCCTGCCGGGACACATGTATGGTGAAGAGCATTTGGTTCTCCATAGTCAAATTGACCATTATCATTCACATCAAAGTATGCCTCTATATAATAGCCGCAGTCCTCAACAATGCCTGGACTATTAAATTCATATGAAATATCATAGAAAGGCGGATCTTCGCCCCAGTTTAATTCTACATGATCTCCATCTGGCATATGGAGCTCTATATAAATCTGGCCAAAAGGATACTCTTGATCGAGTGATATATAGCCCGATATGGTACCTCCAACACCCGTTTCTTCTGCTCCTTCATTGATCCATGTCTGAACAAGCAACCTCTCACTCAAGGGCAACTGTCCGCCCGGGGGCATCATGTCCCCGAACTGCCCTGTGGCAAAAAGCTTGTGGTACAATACAGAGTTATTTGGCTGATTGGGCACCACCCGCATGTCTGGATGATAGCTAAATGACTGTACATTTACAAGATTGTTATAGCTTTCGCTGGCATCTAGAATCAGATCCCCGCTTGGGCTGCCCCCAGAGTGGCAGGACGTGCAATTATTATCCCATATGGGCTGTATCTGTCCATAATAGTCAACCTGGGCACTGATATAAATTGGCAAGGCTAAAAATATGATTATCTTTTTCATCGTCCACCTCCCAATAGCGCTCTAGGAGACGGTGGTGGGGGCGGAGGCTCACCCAGGTCACCGGCACCGGAGTCATCCTCGCCGCCGGAAAGAGCAATAGCGGCTCCAGCTCCAGCTAGAGCTAAAAGGCCGCCCCAGAGCATCCAGTTTCTTTTCCCGGAAGATGAAGCCTTTTGTTCCTCAAGTGGTATGCCCGCTCTCAGTTTTAATGCATCAGGGGGCTCAATCCCGGCTAGATCCCAGGCCACTATTTCAACCTGAGTTATCAGTCCATCCACGGCTCCCTCATAAGTCTTATTCACCGCTCGGATCATCTCGCTGGTCTCAACAGAAAAAAGCTTTGCCTCAATCGTATATGTTTCGCCTATTTTCCCGAATGAACCGGTGACCATCTGCTGTACACCAAGTAAATTTCCGATCTCCACTGCACACTCGGCAGATGTGCATCCTGATTGTTGAAAACCTTTTTCACTCAAAACCTCTTCCATCTGTGAACGGTCCACAAGGATAAATACATTTGTGTTCACCATCTCACCTACCAGTCTTTGTGTCAGAGCGATAGATTCCATGGATGTGATGCCCAGACCATCAAAATCAACAACGGCTGTGGTAGTTTTCGATTCAGAAGGGGATTCTTCTTGGCCTGCGGGAGGGGATTCTTCTTGTCCTAAAAGTAATGAAACAGAAAGAAAGACAATTAATAAGTGTGATGTATTCTTCATGGATCTCCTTATTGAGAGGCGTTGGCATTACGTTAAATCTACCACCAAACTAAATCGAAATTCCTGATGAAGGCAACATTTGTTAAAAATGGTGGGCACTAAATAAATAAAAAAAAGGGCCTCCAAATGGAAGCCCTTTTCAGAAGGTGCTGGGATACCTCGAATTCTATTTGACCATGATCATCTTATTGGTCCGGTTCATGATAGTTTTTCCAGACATATCTGTGATCCGTGTGGTGTAGAAATAGACACCACTGGCAACCCGCTTGCCATCCTTATTTAGTCCTCGCCAGGTAAAATTATGGTACCCCGCTGGGAACGCTTGGCGATCTGCGATCCGGACCACTTCCTCACCCAGCACATTGTAGACTATCAGGTCTACCCTGGAAATGTCTTCTAATGTTATCAATACAGAGGTCTGCGGGTTGAACGGGTTCGGGAAGTTCTGACTGATATTGAATCGTTCAGGATAGAGATCCACACCTGCGTTGTTTGACTTGACAAAGTCACGCGTACCAGCAATGAAGCGAATGTCGTGGATGGCCTCCGGATTGCTCACCGCATAACGGTACACCGGGTTCCAGCGCAAGTCCTGTGCGACTCCAAGGGTCACATCAATTGCGAACACATCAAACTCTGCAGGGATGTCTTCAATACCTTCAAACTTTAGGTAAACATTGTGCTTATCATCCTGCGCGGCGACCTCCATGTCCCAGAACTCACCATCCTCCTTCACGGTGCGAATGTCCGATGAATAGATATCTCCATTCTCGGCCCAGTCTCTGTTATCCATTCTCAGAGAAATACCACCCGGAACCATGGGCGGCTCAAAAGTGTCCATGGGATCATACTCATCACTGGCGGCGGTGATCATACCCACAGTGTTCAGATTGTCCACACCGAGGCCATTACGTGCGTTGATATCCACCAACCACTCATCCTCAGCCAGGACCATTGCTGGTTCAGATATTTTTAGTCCGCCAGTGTTCTCCAACGGTATTATCCGAATTTGATTTTCATTTGCAGATTTGTAAATATATCCTTTCCAGGGTTCAAGACGGGTGACCGGGACCCATCCGTTTGTACCGTCATAAGTGTACAAATTAGGATCACCGGACAGGGTAGTTGAATCATTGACCAAAACATTGCCAAGCGGAATATTAAAATCAAAAGGATTTCCGATCATGACCCACTCGCCTGCCGCAAAGTCGATAACAAAATCTTCGTCCGTGGTCACGGTCCGTGTCTGGCCCGTGGAAACGTTATACTCCGGGTCTTTAACGATCATCATGTAGCCGACTCCAGGATCAATGCTGCCGATATTGACAAATTCAACCCAATCATTATTTGCATACGTGTAAAACCTCCACAGTGTATTATCATAGGCAGGGAACTGTGATGTCGTGATTAGCAAATCGTTGGGTGTATTGTTTGCGGCAAGGCCAGGAAATGAAAGCAATTGATAGCTGGAAACCGATGAACCGTTGGGGACACCCGTGGGCCACCTATCGGTACTCGCAAGCCCCATACCGGGGATGGTCACGCTGATGGAGTAGTGGTCTGATTCTGGTTTTCGTGTTTCATTTCCCGCGGCATCCCTGGCGTAGATGTAATAATCCAGCCCGGCGGATGTTACAAAGCTGCTGGCGATCTGGTGGGTATTCAGTGTTGTCATATCAATGGGCCCCTGCCAAATCGTCTCACCACCTCTGCGGTAATAAAGCTCAGCAACATTGATGCCGGATATTTGATCCGTAAATGTAGCTGTAACTGTAACGGGTGAGTTTTCTGTTCCCTCCAAAACTGGGTTATGTGAAATGCCAGGAGAAGTGTAGTCCACGAAGAATGTTTGATCGCTGGTGACCCGCTCGTTGCCCGCGCTATCATAAGCAGAGATGATCCAGCTGTGCGTTCCCTCTGCAAACCCATCCGGAATATTGATACCTGTGGAATCTTTGTGTTGCTGATATAGATTTCCGCCATCAATGTCCAGCGTATAGTATTCTAGCCCAGCAGTTTCATCAGAGGATTCCAACCACTCAAAACGCAGTAATACTGTATTATACCATTCCTCTACTGGAGAGGTAACGTTAAATGCTGTCGGCGGAATGTCATCCCACTTTGCGGTAACAGATTGTGATGTGCTCTGGTCCTGATTGCCAGCCTTATCCTCCAGCCAGACATCAAACGTTGTTAGTTGATTAGTGGGCAGGGAGAGCTCTGTCATTGTTGAGATATTCTCGCCCTCTACATATGTATCTCCAGTACCATCAATGCTATAGTGAGCCCCGGCGACTCCAGAGTGCTCTGATGGATTAGACCATGTTAATGTAAAATCGTTCACGCTGGTCCAGACGTCCGGGTTGATGGACAGGCCGGAAACAGCTGCGGGGGCTGTCACATCGTGCACATTGAAGGTACCAGTCTCACCAATAATATTTTCTGAGGTCAGCTGGATAGTAAAATCGAATTCCCATGGCGCACTGGTTTCTATCCTCAGATCAATGGCCGCCTTACCATCTGTGGTAACATCATCCATGCTCGTAATGGTGATCGGAAAGATACTGCTGTTTGACTGAATGATTTCCCAGTTCACGGGTGTCCCATCGGCCACCATATTGCCAAACTGGTCAGATACAGTCCCCTCTACCTGGAACTCATCCTCCAGCAGCACATCCACCGAGTCCTGGGGCAGGCTCACGCTGGCTGTTACACCTGGCAGTACATGAATAACCGCAGTGGTGTCATCCAGATCATAAACAGAATGGTCTCTAGAGACATCATCATCTGATGTGCTCGATGTTTCCGTAATTCTGACTGGCAGGGACACTACTTGGATCTCGTTTACAGGTTGCGGCGCGCCTACTGCTCCCTTTTTACCTGAGCGGACCTGATGGTGCCCCTGAGAAGTAGATGCTACTGAACGATCGTTGCCCATTATTGCGCTAAGGAGAGCATCATCAGTGACCCAGGCGTGGACCGTATATTCGCTACCGGAAACTGTAGATGTGTTTAATATGGTAGAGGCTGTGCCACTAGAATTGGTCAGGGAGGAAGCAGCGCTCAGGCTCTCACCCGTTCCGCTGCCCAGGACAACTTCCCAGTTAACCTCCACGCCTTCGAGGGCGTTGTCAAAGGTATCAATCAGTGTTGCCTCTATACTATATGTGCCCACATCTGCTGATATCTCCAGATCGCCATCAGTTAACTCTTCTGGCATTGTCAGGTTATAGATGTCATCAGGGATAATGGTAATCAACGCGCTTTCATGGGTCCCACTACCAGAGACAGCTTGTATTTCTACCTGATCACCAACTGCCAAACTATTATCGGTTGGATCCGTAGATAGGGTGACGCTAACTGAACCATCAGCCGTTGAAGATGTGGACTCACTTAATGTAAATCCTTCTCCTGCCCCGGTCTCCACGATTGCGCTCCAGGTCACCGATTCCCCATCAGATACAAGGTTGCCGAACTGGTCAAATATGTTTGCTGTAATTGTTAATGTGTCCAGCTGTGTCATGCTCATTTCAGTCTGCTCATTGACCCAGACCGAATCAGGATTGCCTGGTACAATATTGAAATGTCCACTCTGGGCCGTTACACCGTCTTCCGAAACGGTCATAGAGTTCAGGTCGCCCGCTGTGGAAGAAGTATAAAACGTTTGATGAACGATCCCACGCAAATCAGAAGTAGCTGAATACTCACTGCTTAAAGAACCATCCACCGGTCCAGCGCTTGCCCATTGGGTATAAGTATTAGTCTTGTAGTGTCCGATGGTGTTAAAAACCTGCGCGCTTACGCCAAGGCCATATACCGGACTAGCGCTAGAGTCCGGGCTAACTAATATTGTGTCTCCAGAGGCTGGGTACAAGAAAGAAATGGAGCCTGCTGGGTAAGCGCTTTGGTCATGGTAAAAGCATCCGGCATCACCAAAGGTATAGTCCGGGTCCACGTAGTCTCCAGTTGTGTCAGCGTCAATGGCATCGGCAGAGCTCAATAAGGTATAGTCACCATTGGCATAGTCCACGAACTGGTCTGTGCTCAGGTGCTCACTCCAAAAGGAACCTGTTGCATCGATTGCCCCCGATGTGTCTCCCTCAAGGATAGAGTAATTCAGATCCACGGACCCGCTTCCAGCGATTACCAACAGTGAAGTGGCATGCTCATTACCAGCTATAGTAACATGGTTCAGCTCAGCGTCTCCGCTAATGGTCAGTGGAATATATTCGCTGCCAACATCCTGGATCAGCAGATACTCGTAAAGAACCGGGGTGTGGTCTCTGCCACCATCAGATTCTGTATTAATAATGACACCTCCATATCCAGAATCTGGATTTGAGGACTCAAATGAAATGGGATTATTGGCATCGCCACTGGCAGCCATTATTCCGTCCACGGTCATGGTTACCCCGGGGTCGAAATACACTGTTGCACCAGGATCGATTGTAAGGGTATCTCCCTCACCCAGAGTAAAATCTTCTGTGATCACTGCGGGCTCATCATTGTTAATAACTATATTTCCATCAGAGGTTCCTTCAAGAAACTCTCGGATAAGTGGGAAGGCACCCATATCTATCACCGTGCTGTCGCTCTCCAATCCTTCTGAAGGATCGCCCGCGTCGATGCACGGACTGGTGATCTGCAAATTAAAGTCAAGGCTATCTACGATAAAATTTGGGTCCGCATTAATATTCCCGAGTCCACTATATGTGACGCCCGAGTCAGCCTGCACATTCGAATAGGCAATATCAGGGAGGCCATAGGTGGCAGTAATGTTGTCCCATAAAATTGAATTCACCGCCGAAACAGTTCCGGATGTGTTCTCATAGATCCCTTTCCAGTTGTTGTATATGGTTACGCTATACATATATGCCGATGCATCATCATTGATCGAGACACCGCTGTAATCTGAATCCGTGACCAGCAGATTATATAGCGTTGCTATCGCATCGTTATTGATCTGTAGCACATCGCTCTCTTCATTAATCAGGTGCAGATCATAAAGCCCCGGTGTCCCTCCTGAGATCTCAAAGGAACCATTGATGGCGACCTCATTGTTCGGGTGAGACACACCATCACCAACTATTAACAAATCTTTGCCCCAATTATTCAGATTCTCATCGTAGGCTCCTGGCCTGATACGAACCTCATCATCATAAATGGCGTGATTCAAGGCATACTGAATTGAGCCGAAGGGGTCACTATCCGTGCCCATGCCAACCCTGGCAGAGTCTGTGCCCGTGGGGGAAACAAACCACTGCTGGCTTG
The DNA here is from genome assembly GCA_964510385.1 of uncultured bacterium. Lineage (GTDB taxonomy): Bacteria > Fidelibacterota > Marinisomatia > Marinisomatales > TCS55 > UBA2126. The sequence continues at coordinate 89,658 of CAZECA010000003.1, read as the reverse complement.
TGTAGATTGACGGGGTATCTAATGCATTCTCATAGGCGCCCATGTCCGGACTGTTTTCCGGTCGTGCGTTCCCATCAATATCAAAGCCCACACCCGTTGAATCCTCGGCCTGGCCAATGACCGGCGACCAGTCCTGTAGATTGAAGTTTCCGTTAAATCCATCTATGAATCCGGGGCGACCGTTGTAGTTGCCCTCACCGTCACTGCCGCCCATAATATCAGAATAGGCTATGGTGACATCTGCATCAACAGGACTGTTGCCCCACAGGATGGAATTGGAAATGTGAACATCACCGCTGAAGCTGACTTCACCATCCCCCCCATTGCCCGTAGCGGTGATAAAGTCCATACCTATATCACTATTTTCTGCATAAAGGACTGTTGATTCGGCGCCGGAGTTCCAATTAAACACACAATTCACAAATTCTGCATCCGAATCATTGGCATAGACAGCGCCACCGCTGACGGTTGCGTGGTTGTACCTGAATATTACACCATCAAAAACAGGATCAGTGCCGCTAATATTTACCGCACCTCCGTACTCTGACAAACCATTCTGAATAGTTATCCCGGAGATGATTGTAGAATCCGTTTCCTCATCGTTAATAACAAAAGCTGGTCCCATGTTTTCGCAGTCAATTATGGTGGACTCTGCGCCAGATGTTGAGCGAATGATACGGTCAACACCATTGAATAAAAGATCCCGATTATCAGCGCCCGAATAGGTCCCTGCGGACAGTTCAATAGTATCCCGGATCACTGACTTGCTGAATGCTTCAGCAAGAGTTAGAAGGGGAGAATCATCTGTAAGACCATCATTGCTGTCATCACCATCTGTGGCTAAATAGAAAACTTTTCTGCGTTGCTCCCATCGCTCGTGCTCAATGGGTCCTATATCTATCTTTGAGCCTGCTGGTTGGATACGAGCATTGCCATAATAATCCGTTTCCATATAGTCACTAACAATTACATCATCATCTAAAATTTCAGAAAAGAAGTCGTTCATTCCCGAGCCAATTGAGGGTGAAAATTCGGTATCATAGGTTGTTGATATATCAGGAAAAACATAGTTATCGCCGGAGCTGAACACGGGACTTGTTTCCGACTGTAGAATGGTGTGATCTACATATGCAGGACCATCCACATCTCCATCGAGACCATTGGACAGAGTATTGTTGATGAATACACTATTTATTATTTCGGCGTACCCGAGATCTTGCATTATACTTATCCCTGCAGCTCCAAATGTTGACTGAGTAGTATTATCTTGAAATAATGAATTAATGATCATCAAATTTGTATTCTGATCCTTATGAACGGCTCCGCTAACTTCATTTGCATTGTTATTAATAAAAATACAATTAGCTATAAATACTTCACCTCCGTCACTCCACAGCGCAACTGCGCCACCCCGAAAATTGCTCGAGTTGTTATCAAATTTAGTGTTCTCAATTTGAACAGGCTGATTCGAGTTTTCTACCAATACAGCACCACCATTTTGATTTGTGTTTGAGTTATCCTGAAAAACACAATTTTTTATACTAACACTTGAATTTGATACTCTGACCGCACCGCTAGAGCTGTTAGTAATCGTAAGGCCCTCAATCCTGGAGTCAGATTCTCCATTTTCAAAATCAATAAAATCATTTCCGTCAAGATCAATTACTGTCGTATCAGCACCACCGCTACCAATAAGCGTAAGGTTTTTTATCCCATTCTGTGCAACATTATTGTTGTACTGAAAATCCAGATTCCTGTTTTTTGCGTGATCATATTGACCCGGTAGAATCATGACAGTATCCCCATCAGCAGACTCTTCTATGGCATCCCGAATATATTTCATGGGGTCCTCGGGGCTGCCCTCACCATTGGATGAGCCACCGCCGTCATCCACAATCCAAACGGGTCCCTGGAAGAAGGGAGACGTCACGGCATGGAGGGTCGGGGAGCTCTCATAGTCTGCAGAGTCCACGGCCGTGAGGTAGAACCAGTAGTCTGTGCCATTGACCAAGCCACCAATAGTGGTACGTGTGCTGAAGCGTCCCTCAACCGTATCCACAGCGCTAAAGTTGATGGAGTCCTCCGCCATGTAGGCAATGTACATTAACACGTCCTGCTCATCATGATAGTCCCACTCCAGCTCTACCGACATATGCTGCGGCTCGGCCGTGAGATTCTCAACCAGCGCTGGGTAGGGTGTCACGGCCAGCTCATGCTCATAGGCGCCCAGGTCCGGGTTGGAGCCGTCCGGGATCGGACGAGCGTTACCTAGAATATCTACTGTTGGCGGATAGATCTCATCGCCCTCCGTATTCTCACTCTCATCAGAGCCGGCACCAATGGCCGGGCTGCGCTCATGAAGAACATACGTAGAGTCGGCAAACTCAGGATTGGCCTCAAAAATACCATCCTCATAATTATTAATGTCTGTGCCCTGTAATAGTGAGTAGGAGATATAATGATCAATGTCAAAATTATCATTGTTAGGATCAATGTATAATTGGTCATCGATGGGTGTGTTCCCATAAACGATACTATTAAACATGGTTAGCATAGTGCCATCAACGTTTTGAGATCCGGACAGATACAAAGCAGCGCCTTGTGAGCTTGAGTTATTGCTCTCACACACGTTATCTACTATAGTAGAATTAACAATATCTATTGTCCCTCCGTACCAGCAAATCCCAGCCCCTTGTGACCAACCAAACCCACCAGCGCTTGTAGTATTTCTAGCTATAACAGAGTTTAGAACCAGCAGCTGATTATCTGACCAGGTTGAGTAGATCCCGGCGCCCTTGGCGTTAGTACTTGATGATGTTAGCTGATTATCCAGAATCTTTGTCCTTACAAGGGTCACGCCGCTGTTATCATTCATGTATATCGCTCCGCCCTGCGCGCTGCTAGAACTATTTAGTGACAATATGTTTTCCGTGATCTCACAATCCTCTAACACTGCAAAACCTTGATAGAGATAAATGACAGGAGGCTCTTCAGTGCTCTCCGCTGTTCCGTTCGCTGTGAATATGCATTTTCTAAATGTTACACCTGATGGGTATGTCACCTGCACCCCTTGATCATGGTCCCAATAGTTTTGGCCCTGAATTTTCACAGCATTGCCACTACCATCGTCCTCTCCACCATTGGTTATAGTAAAACCGATGATCTGCAGGGTAGTGTCGGTACCATCGGTGATTTGAAATAGGCGCTTGCCTCCCTCACCATCAAGGATGGTCGTCGCTGCGCCATCGCGAGACTTTAGTACAAGATTTTTTGGGTTTCCATCATAGTTCCCTTCTGTATATTTAAAATATAGGTTCTGATCACCTGACCGGTCATACGTACCAGGTAAAACTAATACAGTATCCTTTAGACCATCATTTCTTGAAAGGGGGTCTACCGCGTCGATTGCATCTTGAATCTCTCTGAAAGGATTTGCTGGTGACCCGTCACCAGAGCTGGAACCATTGTCCGTATCCACGTACCAGTTGGGGCCAATCCATTTAGGCTCACCGGAGACCTCATTGGACTTTCCGGACTCATATCCATCCAGGTCCACAGCACTAACGGCAAAGTAATATGTGGTATAATTGTTCAACCCTTCGGCTGTGTAGGATGGGGTTCCAGAGACACTGTCCAAGAGTGTTGTGGCGGATGAGGTACCGTAGTAGATACGATACTTTGCCAGATCATCCTCTGAGTTAGCAGTCCAAGAAAGAACAATACTTGAATCTCTCTCTGATGCCACTGACAGGCTCTGGGGCTTGTTCGGGTAGGGGGTGGATGAAAGTGAATTCTCAAATGCGCCAAGATCCGGGTCAGAACCATCAGGGTTGGGCCTGATGCTGCTATTATAATCGAAAGCAGGGGCGTCAATGTTTTCATATTCATCGGTTCCTCGACCTATTGCCACACTGGAGGCGGCCAGGGAATAGTCTCCACTGCCAACGAACCCTGGATCAGTGTCCACCAGATCATCCTCTTCGAGACCAGTTTCGGTGAAATATTCTATAATAGAATAATCTATATCTGCATCCTCATCACCATAGGCATTATTGTAGGCTGAGAGGTTCATTCTATAATTCTGAGACTCTAGGTATCCCTCAATTTCATTATTATATACAATGGAATTAAAAATGATCGTGCTGTGGCCATCCACATCATTACGATTTATCCCTGCCCCACCAACATTATTAAAATTTTCAGCAATGTTTTTTATTGAATTATCAGCAATGGTAGAGTTAACTATTCTTATATCGGGGTCTTCTTCATTATTGGTGTTCCAGCTGTAAGATACATTGTAGTGGATACCTGCACCCTGGGCATTTCCCCAGTCATTATTATCCGCATGCTGACCATCCAATTCATTGTTCGTTATAACGGTATTTATAAAGCTCACAGATGGGTACTGTACATATATTCCGCCACCATATATATCATCCGCAATCACGCTATTAGCGCTGATTGAACAATTTACGAAGCGAATTCGCTCACCCCTAAAAAGATAGTGACTTAAATATATTCCGCCACCAAATCCAGCATCACGCTGTCCATTTCTTCCGCTTTGAATATCCACCAGGTTGGAATCAATTCGGGTGTTCTCGAAATAAGGAATCATACCAAACCCTACGGATACAGCCCCACCATTCAGGTTCAAATTTCCTGAATAGTAATTAGTGCTCCGCTTTAAAGAGTTACCTGCAATCACACAATTCTTGAACTGTGGACGATAGGCTGTGGTATCGTATGAGCCCCCGCTGAATGATGAAGTGCCATAGAGACGGATCGGTCCGTAGATATCACCATCAAAATAGCTAGAGTTGGCCTCCAGATTTAGGTTCCGAAACTCACACCCCTCAAACACCGGCTCCGCATTGTACACAACAATCGGCGCATGTTCTGGTACATCGACAGACATTTCTGTATCTATGAAACGGCAATTTGTAAATGTAGGTGCCCAGTCCAGGTCGCTGGATATTTCCGGGCCAATAATATGGATAAGAGACCCATCATCGGGCCCATCCTTGAATGTAAAACCGATGAACTCTGTGGCGGACGAGTATCCATCATAGTCATCTACCTGGGCATTCATATCCAGGGCAGAGTAATCGCCCTCGCCATCAATGAATGTCGAATCGGGGCCGCTCACTGCCTCCAAAACAATGTTCTTTCCTACCAGATCCAAAACAGCTTGAGAGAACGATGAAGACTGCCAAACATTTACGGAGGTCCCATACATGTATGCTCCTGTGGGGCCTGTAAGGGTTGGGCTTGAGCTAGTGGAAAAGTTAAAACTGGTATTAGACTCGCTGGTCGCACTTATTGAAAAATTATTTATACTATTAAAATATGAATTGCTCGAGATTGTCCATGTACTACCGGGAAAACTGTTAGTGTTACTGTGAGAAAAATTCAAATCTAATATTGAAGAACCGGACACTGTAAATGAGCCTGTTTGATTTCCATAACTATCGTTAAAGCTAAATGAAAAGGTTACATCGCTTGCCTCATAGGTATATGTACCAGCCAAAACCAAAATACGTTTTCCATTTGTAGTTGCTTCAGCATTGATCGCATCCTGAATCGTGTGAAAAGGATAGGTCGCGCTACCTGTCTCCTGTGACTGAGAGGAGCTTCCATCAACATAAATTGTCTCACCCGCAAAGGTGGGGACCCCCGTCACTTCATCCGAGAACGAGCTCTCGTACTCATCAGCGTCAATAGCTGTGACCCGGAAATAGTATGTGGTGTTATTTTGAAGCCCGGTAACGGACACTGAGGTGGCACCGCTAACCTCTGCTCTCTTAACAGAGGGGCCTGTCTCCGTTCCGTAGTAGATCCCATACTTGGAAACATCAGCATCAGAGCTGGCTGTCCAGGACAGATCAACCTGACCATCGGCCGCGGTGGCCGTCAGGCCTGTGGGGGCATTCGGCACAGGGGATACCGCTAAAGAACTTTCTAGGGCACCGATATCCGGGTTCCCTCCGCCGCTGCCGGGGCGTGCGCTACCTGAAAAATCGGTATCAGTTATCAAGCTGGCACCGGCAATGGATGTCATCGCGGTGGTGGCACCAGCGCCTAGCAAACCACTGCGCAGGCTCAAGCTAAAATCATTGTTCTCCGGATCATTGAATTCCGGATCTTCAAATAGGTTCTCTTCGAAATCAGGGTCATCAACCACTACCTGAAGATTGGAATAATTAAACGAATAATAAGAACCATTTTCAACAGCAAGCATTTGTTCAGTGGCATCACTTGTAGAAGCAACATTGCCCCAGACGATTGAATTCAGAAAGAAAACGCTGGTATTATTTCCATCCAGCCAGAGCGCACCACCGCGCCCATCAGAAGCAGATGTGGTGTTCTCCGCTTTATTATTTAGAATATCTGTGTGCACAAAATAAACTGTTGCCCCGTTTGTCACCGCACCGCCGCCGCCACGGCTCCACCAGCCCTGGTTGCCGCTGCGTGATAAATCATTATTATATATAAATGAGTTAATAAAATTTGTCGTTGAGTTTCCGGTTACATAGAAACCACCGCCGTACATATCGTTCTGGTTACCAGAAGCGGTCGCTCCGTTCCCACGGATAATAGAATTTTCAATCGTGGAGGTAGAGGGTGTAGTATTGTTTATATATAAACCCACGCCATGGACATTGCCATCATAAATGCCAGAGGTCATATTAATAGAATTACCTTTTATGACTGTCTTTTTAATGGTCGCTGATGTATTGAGAACATAGATACCCGCACCTAGAGCAGCCTTATTTCCTGGTCCGATAACACAATCTTCTATGGTCACACTCCCGGCATTACTTAAAATAATGGCCCCGCCACTGCCCGTACTGGACAAAGCATTAATAATTGTAAGACCCTTTATTTGCATAGAGGAATAGGAATAAGATTCCAGCTTGAAACCGCTTTTTCTATCTGCAATGTTGCCCGCAACATCTATGGTCACCGAATCAGCGCCACCCACACCTAGGATGACCAGATCTTTCCCCGGGTTTATATCATAGTTGCCGTAGCCTGTATATGTACCAGGCCTTATCTTGATAGTATCATTCTCTGAAGCCTCATCGATCGCCTGTTGTATTTTAGAGAAAGGAGCCGTTGCGCTCCCATCGCCCGCATCACTACCTGAGGTTGATACATACCAAGACGGTCCCGTATAGTCCGGCATGACCCCAATAATATTTGAGTAAGAGCCGATGGTATTATCCTCGCCCCTGTAGCTTAAGCGAAAATAGTATTGATCGCCGTTCGTGAGATCCGTAATTGTTATGGTGGAATCATTACTTGAGTTTGTACTGTCAACCAGTGTTATTCCTCCGCCATCCTCACCATACTGGTAAACCAGTGCCCTTGCGACACCATCGCCCGTTGGGGCGCTCCAGCTGAGGGTCACCTGTTGCGATCCGGGCACCCCTGAAAGGTTCAGCGGCGTCTCAACGCTGGGAGTGGCTCCTGTTAACAGTGAGTTTGCGCTGGTCTCACCATCAGAATTTATTGATCTGATACCATAATAATACGTTGTCCCATTTGTTAGAGACAGGTCACTGTATGTGGTTGAGCTGGTTGAGTCAATGAGGCTCACATCGCCGCTAGAGGTGCCGCGATATATCATATATTGAGCTATACCGCTGGACGCAGAGGCTGTCCAAGAAAGATCAACCCTCTGATACCCCGGTGTCGCCGCCAAATTGGTTGGCGCCTGTACCGCCGCCTCCTGGAGAAGAAGCTTTATAGCAGCCACTTTATTGTCCGGCGCCGGATACATACCATTGAAGGGATAGTGCCCATATCCACTATCAGAGTACCCCCTGACACTCTTGTTAGAGCCTGAAGAGCGCAAATATATTCCCCCGCCAGAAACATATGAGGTGTTATCATGACTATACTCTATAACTATATTGCTGTTTCCGTCCCAAACCAGCGGAGTGTCAAATACAAACTGATGCCACTCGCCAGCAGTAAAATCGCTCTGCAAATAATTTGTAGGACCATGGACAATGGTGACCGTCTCAAAGACACTCAAGGTTGTGTTTGCCGTCTGTGCTACAGCGATCCTTAGGCTGTCCAGGTTTCTGCCAGGCTGCTGGTATATCCATAATTGTATACCATTAATACTGGTTCCAGGGGCGATACCGGCACTGGCAAGTTCAGAGGCCAGGTACAAGGATTGGTGGAGGTGGTCATGGTACCACGTGTTTATAGGGTACCCGGCAGAGTTACCACTAATATTTGAAAGACTATTACCAGACAGCAGCTCTACGGCCGACCCGACAGCCGGATCATATGGAGTAATGGAAACCTCTGATGAAAATTCAGACTCATTCCCCGCCAGATCCACAGCGGTGATACGATAATAGTAAACCTCTCCGTTAAAAACATTTAAATCCACATAGCTGGTGTCTCCATCTGAATTTGATGCAACTGAATCAATTAATGTAGCGGCCGGCGAAGAGTCTCCCTTATAAATCTTATAGTGGCTTAAATCATCTTCTGAATTGGAGGACCATGAAAGTACAACCTGGTTATCTTCAGGAGACGCTGATAAGCCGGCGGGAGGCGTCGGGGGGGTGGTATCTTGTTTTCCATTTAATTTTATATTATCAATTACCCAATAATTCAAATTGTAGCTGTATTCTCCAAATGCTCTGAACCGTATCTGGACATTATTATTTGTTGGGAAGTATTCACTAACATAGTGAGTGTGGCTTCCCCAGGTAATATCATCATTTATATTATCATACGTTGCCAGCGTGATCCAGCTGGTGTCAACCCTGATCTCAACCGATAGCTGCTCTAGTGTGCTGGTGCTATAATTATTTAAATAAAGATCATAGGAAAAGGCCACAGAATCATTTACAGTTGAGCCATCTAGGTCGGGGGACGTAAGAGAGTGGCTGTAATTGTAGTGGCTTGGATAATAATTGTATTTTGCTGCTGGCGTTGGGTTGCCGTAATTGTTGTCAATCTGCCAGTTTCCTTCCGGGACCAGGGGAGAGATTGTTCCATCTGAAAAGTCTTTAGAGAACAGTTCTATTTCATCATCTTGGGCAAGTGCAATTGTCGCAAATGCAAATACTAGAAAAAATACTATCTTCTTATTCATTTTAAATCTCATTTCAAATTTTATTCAGGCAAAGCCGGTGGTTCTGGTAGCGGGGACGGTGCCTCATCGCCACCCATCAGTAGAGCCGCTGCTCCACCTGCTGCGGCCAATCCTAAACCAGCCCACAGCATCCAGCCGGTGCCGCCTTTTTGGCCAGAAGCTGCCGCAACAGCTTCAGGCTGTTTCTTCTTTGCCAGCAAATGCTCGGGAGGCTGTAATCCCAAAATTTCCCAGGCGAGTATTTCGATCTCGGTGATCAGGCCATCGATCTCACCCTTATAGGATTTACTAACAGTTTTGATCGTAGCGCCTGATTCAACAGAAAACATTTTTGCATCAATGGTATACGTGTTGCCCAGCTTACCAAAAGCTCCGGAAATCATGTTCTGCACACCCAACAGTGCCCCCACCTCAGCGGCACACTCATCAGATGTACAGCCGGACTGCTGAAAGCCCTGCTCATCCAGAATTTCTGTCATCTGCCCTCTTTCTACTAAAATAACGGCCTCGGTATTCGCAAGCTCGGATGACAGGCGATCCGTTAGCGTAGCCGACTCCAGATTGGAGATCCCTCGACCTTCAAAGTCCAGCACGGCCACTGTATACTTCCCGGCCGCCAGATCAGCAGCTGTATCTTCATTAAGAGTCGGGCCCCCCTGGCCCAGCAAAAATACTGGAAACAGGATGCCCAATAGGGCTTTAATAGTTATTTCCTTGGTCTGCACCATAATGCTCCCCAATTTTATCTTATAGTTAAGATTTTTTCCGTGAGTTAGAACACACTTTAATTCTTCCATTTAATTTACTGTCAATCTGTTGGTAGTTCAGCTAATAGCTCATCAATTACTTCAGATAATTCTTTTTTAAAAATCTCTTCTTCACCTGAATGGAACCCCCGGCGCATCATTCTGAGGGTTTGGTAACCGTCCACTACAAACAATCTAGGTAGCGTCTGAGCATTATAGTTTTCCATAACCTTGCCCCGGGTGTCATACAGTATCTCCATTGTGACGTTTTTTTCAGCTAGAAACGGTCCAGCCTTCGGCATATTTTCATACCCTGGATTCGTTCTAGTCGCTTCTGTAATATCAATTAAGAAAAATTTGATTCGCTCATTCTTGTAGCTTTGGTATACTTCTTCAAGAATGGGGAGCTCTTTCATACAGGGAGCGCACCATGTCGCAAAAAAACTCATCAGAACAACGTGTCGGTCTGGTTGCGACATTGACCGGAGGAGTCTCTCGTCTTTACCTACAGTCCATTTTCTCAAGAATTCAAATTCGACACTTTTTGGATCATTTTTTTTGAGCGCCCATTTTGGTGCAACTTGTCCAATTTTCAAATCTTTAGAATCATCTTTTTCCATGGTCTCATTGATAGCCTCTTCTTGAGCATATCCAAGCACACTAATTCCAAGGAGAATTCCTATTAGCTTAATTCGAAGTTTCATATGCTTAAACCTTTTTTCTTTCTTCAATCTAATACAAAAAGCACTCGGCAATCACGGAGCACTCCGTGAGCACTATTTGCGCTCTGCACTTTCATCACATCTGCATTCGCGATGACCACATCAGTCTTATTGGGGCCACTTGCAGAAATGCCTTTGATAACAAGCGGGTTACCCTTTACTCTGGCATCAGCCTGGGCCTTATCCAAGCCTTTTGCGTATCCTGCCACACCATTCTGGATGGAATATTCACGGGTATAATTTCCTGGCCCATAAACCACGCCCCCGTTCTGGTCCAAGATCCGTGGTGACATGGCTGGGCGAATCCCTAATCCGCGCACATCAATGACCAGACCAGTTATTCCTGCTGTAGTTGGTCCAGCAGGGTCAGCAACAGCAGTCCCATCCGCTAATGGTAAAAACCCGGCAGGCGGAGCCATAATCTCAGATATTCCGCTCATGGGAACCTCGTAGGTCACCTCTATGGAAGTATCGCTCAGATACTTCACATCGCCAACCTGGACCGCGCCCCGAATTACTCCCTGGACCCTGGTCTTGATCACATCATCAAACATAGCGTCTCCCATGGTGGTCTCGCTATCGATCGTAATACCATTCACAATCTCAACCAGGTTCCTCATGGCATCCACTTTCGCGATTCGAAGAGCCGCACGGCGGGCCTGGGCCGCATTAGTCAGATTGATATTCGGAATGGCACCAATACCTGTAGCCTGGATGGTCCTTTCTGAATAGTTGATGGCACCATTGTCCAGCTGCTGACCCACAAAGCTTTGCCCGAACAGCAAAGTGATACCTGTTAGTATAGTGAATAGATGTTTCATACCTTACCTCGTTAATTATTGTACGATCTCCGCTGTGACTCGATTGCCGGACAGGCCGGTTACCCTGAAGTTGAGTCCGTCCGGGGATGTGCTGGACAAGCCCATGGCCAGGTCTTGAGATTTTCCTTCAAATTCTACTTCATACTCTGCCACTCCATCATTCAAGCTTTTTGCATAGGCATTGCGGATGCCTGAGACAGTCTGACTTTTCAGGAATGATTCAAATGACATGTAGGACATGAAATCAACATTCTTCAGGACAATAAATACTTTAATAAAATTGGACTGCTGGGTGCTCCATTTTTCAATGAGCTGACGAATGATTTCCGTCCCCAGTTTTCCTGCAGCATCGTTGGTAGCGTTGATGCCGGCAGTAGATTCTGAAATATGTGGTTTCTTACCTCTGGCCTGGGGGACTACTGCCAGAATTTCTCCTGTATCGGAGCGGACAATTTTCCCATTGAGATCAGCCTGACCAGAAAACATATTATACACTTTTCCACCGGATGAGATTTTGGCCGTACCAATAACAATGATCTCTGCCCCAAGCATACTAGCGATCTTTGCAGCGGCAGATACATTACCGGCCAGGGCCTGATCATAGTCCGGCTCGCCCTTTAGCGCCTGAACCAGCTGGCGATCTACGACATCAAATCCTTTTTCATAGAACATGCTTAGGAGCTTTGTTTCGGCAAAGTCTGTGGGTGTATTATCAATGAGATTATCCTCACGAATCATAAAAATGATCCGTGGCCGGTTCATGCCATTCAGCAGTGTCTGCAGTGCCGCCTCGTCCTGCATTACCTGGTCCAACATTTCTGTCACCTGGGCGCTGATGGTTACCTCCCACAGCCCGTCCGGCCCTTTAGACTCTGATACTACGTTGAATGTTTTGACGAACCCCTGCGCTTTGGAGTAAATATTATCACTGAAAGATGTGGCCGTAACCTCTGTCTCAGATGTTATATATGCCCCCAATCCAACCTCAACAGCATCCCTCTTGGCCTGCTCAATAGCGGCGTCTTTTGTCTGTCCATAGCCCGTGCCCTGGGCTGTCTGAGCCTGGCTCCATACGAGCGATGAAAATAGAAAAAGTGTAACCCCGATCATTCTGCTGTTTTGAATCATCTTCATACTGTCATTGTCCCCTAGGTATAATATCGAGGAAAATTATCCAAACATGCCCCTATATGCAATGATTATCCTCGACGTGTGTGACGCGTATCAAGTCCCCCCTTTCACACGCTTTTATTTTCTAACAATTTCATCATATATTCCGGCTGGATTACTAACCAATAAGGGTTTGACCATGAAACATTATCTATATATTACACTGGGGCTCTTTCTTCTCGTAGGGTGCAGTCAAAAACCGCAAAGTGACGTGGACACTCCGGAATACCATTTTAAGGCAGGCATGCGCGCTGTGGAAACAGGTGAATACAAGGCGGCATTAAATTCATTTCAAAGGTCTATCGATCTCGATAAAAAATTTGCGATTGGGTATTGTGGCTTAGGCCTAGCGCACGCTCATTTAAATAACGTAAAAGAAGCCAAGAAAAATGTAGACAAAGGTGTAAGCAAGGGCGGTAAGGATCCAGATGTGCTTGCTCTAGGTAGCCGCGTCTGGATTACTCTCAGAAACCATGAAAAAAAATGGTTCAAGCGGGCTACCAAACTGTTGGATAAGGCCCTCAAGCGGGAAAAAGGTCACGAAGCCTCTTTATATTATTATGGGGTGGCCCATCTCTATAATTATGATTTCACTGATTGTGGAGATTATTTTAGAAAGGTCATAGATCAAAAAGGCGACTATGCCGGGAAAGCAGATGCCAAATGGGACATGGCACAGAAAATCGTTCGGGCCATGCCAGGAACCCCCGTTGGGAAAAAAGTGGCTCTCCATGAAAATATCACGCGCGCAGACCTGGCCGTTTTGTTTGCAGAAGAATTAAAGATCAGTGAACTGGTCGCCCGAATGCCACAACAAAATTCCGGTTTCCAAACACCAGGTCAAGCTACCACGAGCAACGGCCCGGCAGCAAATCCGTTGGACAGTAAGGGCCACTGGGCGGAAACTTGGATCAATGAAATGTCAACGCTGGGCGTGCTCCAGGTTAGCCCGGACAGAAAATTTCATCCCGATGAAGTGATCTCCAGAGCAGAATATGCTATGGCAGTTCAAAGCCTACTTGTTCTTGCCACAAAAGATCCTGGGCTTGAAACGCGATACTTTGGGGAAAACCCGTCTCGCTTCAGTGATGTCCCAAGCAGCCATTTTGCCTATAATGCCATGGCCCTCTGTGCGGAAAGAGGTATCATGAGGGCGGACATGATTACAGGTAATTTCTATCCTGCTGGCTCAGTGTCCGGCGCGGATGCGCTGTTGATTATTCGGGGAATTCAGAGCTCTCTGCGAATGACATTTTGATTAAAAGTATTGACTAAATTAAAGGCACGTCATTGACGTGCCTTTTTTATTATGTTGAATTTTACCGATAAACTAATCATTCTGTACGAATTATTATTGACCGTACATATTTTCATTTTTAGATCCAATATCGAAAATGTTTCTGGCCACCTTCAGATGAATATCATTGTCGTTCTCTGGATCATAATAATTACCTTTTTGGCAGGAAAATATGATCGGCAACCCTTTAAGTTTCTCCACACCTTTTACCCTGTATGGCTCTTGATCTGGCACTATCCCCAGGCCTGTGACCTGCGGTATTCTGTGATCCCTTTCAGCCTGGACCCTTATTTGATTCAGTTGGATCTGGCTATTTTCAGGATACCCTTATACGAAGTGATCCCACAAAAATTAAATCTCTTGGGGATGGAGATCTTCCATCTTTTCTATTTTGGATATTATCTGTCATTGGCGATCCCCGCATTGATCGTCTATAGACAGCGTCATACAAAAATTGCTGAATTTATGTTTGTCATTATGGCCACAAATTTTATTCATCAATGGCTGGTTATCCTGATACCCGCAGATGGCCCCGTACCACTTCGCGCTGATCTTATTCCAGAGGGTATTCTTATGATCCCGATTATGGATCTGGTGTATCAGCTACACACGGGCGGCGGTGCCATGCCAAGCCTCCATGTGGCCGGTGCAGTTATTACCTGTCTGTATGCAAATAAATTCCTCCCAAACTGGACAACCCTTTGGGTCATTTTATTTTGTGGGATCACTGCAGCAACTTTCATTTGTTGTTACCATTACCCCGTTGACAGTTTAGTGGGAATATTTACTGGGTTGGTTTGTTATATGTATATTCCGGTGATATATAAACAATACAACAATGTTTAAAATAAAAATATACTTTATAACCCTATCTGCTCTCTTCTTAATTGGTTGTGTTGAAAATCTCATTTTTGTCCAGGTCCACCCGGATGGCCAATATTCAATGCTCTTCAGGACCAGGGGCGATTCTACCGATGTATTCAATAATGATTTCCCTCATCCTTCAGGTGCGCAGTGGGACACGCAAATTCAAAAAGAAATCAACGATGATGCAGATATCTGGACCATGCTCACTAAGGGGATGATAAGTGGTTCGTATATATTTACATCTCGTTCAGACTCTCTCACATCACTGCAGCATCCTATTCAAGTGACAAAAGAAGAAGGGTATTTTGCAACCCGATATGTATTGCGAAATGTATTTGTAGGGCGGCAGGTATATCGTAAGTATCCAGCATTTGCACAAAGTATCCAGAAAAGCGATGAAGACTCTACTCAGTGGCTGGAAGAAGCATTCTTTTACATGGCCTCCCAGGGCCTTAAAGATCTACAAAAAGACCCGGAAACAACAATCGATGAAAATTTGGCTGAACGTTTGGAGAATCACATTCGCAATACATTGGCTCGAATCAATCAGAAAGATCTTTTTGAAGAGCTAGAGGACAAACAGGCTTTCATTGATCAGATGCTGAGGCCGTTCAGCAAAGAACTGCCTATTGGATATGGCTCTCTTCTGAGCAATTCAACAGATATTTATGAGGAAGAGTGGAAACTCACAAGCGACCTTCATGATGATCAATTTGAATACCGCGCCATTATGCCAGGGGTCATTTCATCCACCAATGCTGACACGGTTATTCTGGATACATTGCTCTGGACATTTGGTCTCAAGGAATTCTTAAACGATGATCATATCATAGAGGCATCAACAGTGGTCTACTCTACTCAACGGATCCAAATAGCTGTCATCATCGTAGCTGTCTTATTCCTTGTATTATTATATTTCACATATATAAGAGGAAAAAAATGAACCGATTAATATTTTTTCTGATTCCGCTCTTGATTATCGCAAAACCTAAATTCAGCGATGCGGACATGAAATCTATGACCCCCCGTTACTTCCAGCGCAATCATACTGCGCCAAAACTATTGGGTGTGAATATCTATCAGACCCGTGAGGGGCGAGTATTTCAAGTGGATATAATGACGGATCGTAACCGATCCAATGAAGATATGGGGTTCGCCTATTCTGCGTTGACCAATATAGGCCAATATGCCAAAAAGAAATTCAGCCAGTTCATTGTTGTTATGCACAGCGACATCAGGGGAGAGCCTCCCCAGATCTGCGTTGGGAAAGCAAAATGCAGTTTGAATACATTCATTCACAACCGCGTTTCCTATGAAAAATGGTACAAAAATTGTTTCCATTTCAAGGAGATGTGAACTAGTGTTTTATCGTCGTAAATTCCAGAAATTTTTAACGGTTTAGGGACACATTATGATTAAAATTTTTACTGAACACCCCCGCTCTGTTGGGGAAACTTATTTTGAACACGGTCTAAAAGCTGTTGGCTATAGCATCCAGATGCTAGTGGCCACTGTGTGTTGTTTGATTCATGCTGTATTTCCATTCATTTTCCAAAGCACCGCAAGCACCATAGCACGAAAAGTGTGCATGGACGTAGATGATAGACGCAACAAAGATTTCTGATAATCCTTGAAAATTATACTACTTTTACCTCTAATGATCTTATGGGGTGAAACAGGCTCTTCTGTTCCTAAAGGCCCCTTTCCAGTAACTACTAAGGTTTTTCACCGCCCGGATGATGTAATCTTTGATTCACGTCCGTACGATATGGATCTGTTTGTTGATCACACGGAAGATACAATTGAAAATGTGAGTATATTCTTCAAAACAAATGAAATGTCTCATTTTTCCGAACATCATTTAACAAAGACAAGGGCCCGATATAGATTCCGGTTCAATCCAACTATCACTCCTGCGGCAAGCATCACTTACTTTTTTGTTGTCACATTAAGAGATGGTTCTGTGTATGCGGCTCCATTGAATAAACATGGTAATATTAACGTCATTGAACGGATATTAGTGGATCCGGCCGAATACTTTAAACAACGTCTTGCCTCTCGCAGATGAGTGAAGAGAAACGGATGCTTCAGCTTCGAGCTGAGCTGGATGATCATAACTACCGATATTATGTGCTGGATGATCCTGTTATTTCTGATTCAGAATATGACCTCTTGCTTAATGAGCTCCAGTCGCTTGAAGAAAAACATCCTGATCTGGTAACTTCAGATTCTCCCACTCAACGGGTAGGGGCCAAACCATCGGAAGCGTTTGGGTCTTTAGTTCATCGTATCCCCATGCAGTCTCTGGCCAATGCTATGAATAACGACGAGATTTTGGCATTTCATGAGCAACTTTTACGTCGTTTGGGGGACCAGCGCACCATTGAATATATTGCTGAACCAAAATTGGATGGATTGGCTGTGGAACTGGTGTATGAGGATGGAAAGCTGGTAAGTGGATCCACCCGGGGGGATGGAACAACTGGGGAAAATATTACTCAAAACCTGAAGACCATTCGGGCAATCCCTCTTTCCCTGCGCACAAAAAGTGCCCCTGATCTTTTAGAAGTTCGGGGGGAGGTTTTTATGACAAAGGCAGGTTTTAAAGCTCTGAACAATGAGCGAGAAGAATCTGGTGAACCTTTATTTGCGAATCCCCGAAATGCAGCAGCCGGAAGCTTGCGCCAATTGGATCCGGCCATAACTGCTGCTCGCCCTATGTCTATTTTTTGCTACCAGGCTGGTGTAATAAATGGCTTCAGCTTTAATACACATAAGAATTTTCTTGCAGCATTACAGGATTGGGGGTTCCCGGTTAATCCCGAGATCAGAGTGTTATCAACTATCGAAGAGGCAATCCAATTCCACACAGAACTGGAAGGACGGCGAAATGACCTTCCCTATGAGATCGATGGGTCGGTTATTAAAGTTAACGATTATGCCCTCCAAGACGAATTGGGTGCCAGGAGTCGGTCGCCCCGGTGGGCCATTGCCGGAAAGTTCAAGGCACAGCAAGAAACAACCGTTATCAATGATATCGAGCTTTCCGTTGGACGTACCGGTGCCGTTACGCCAGTAGCAAAACTGGATCCGGTGAAAGTAGGCGGCGTTATTGTTTCAAGTGTGACACTCCACAATCAGGATGAAATCCAGAGGAAAGATATCCGTGTGGGAGATACCATTATTGTGCAGCGCGCGGGAGACGTAATACCTCAGGTGGTAAAGGTCATCCGTGAAAAACGTTTGCCCGACTCCAGAGCCTTTGAATTCAGCAATAATTGCCCTGTATGTAAACATGAGGTCCATCAGCCAGAGGATGAGGCTGTCGCCCGTTGCCAGAACCTCTCCTGCCCTGCCCAGATCAAGCGACGAATCGAGCATTTCGTTTCAAAAAATGCAATGGATATTGAAGGGTTGGGCAAAAAACTTATCTCTCAATTAGTGGAAACTGATTTAGTCAAATCTGTGGATGACCTGTTCCGACTGACAAAAGATCAATTGGCTAAATTGGAACGAATGGCGGATAAATCAGCCGTTAATATTATTTCAGCATTAGAAGAATCAAAACATACACGGTTTAATCGATTTGTTCATGCGCTTGGGATCCGCAATGTGGGTGAGCACGTTGCAAAAGTACTGGAAAGAGCCTTCCAAGGAAACCTGAATAAACTCATGTCTGCCAAACATGAAGAATTGGAAACAATAAATGAAGTGGGACCAATTGTTGCCAATACTATAGTCCGTTTCTGGGCGGATAAACAAAATGTCCGTATCGCAAAAAATTGCCTTCAGCTTGGAGTCACAATCGAAAAATATGGTGCAACCGATGAGCAAATATTTAAAGACAAAACATTTGTATTTACAGGATCACTGATCAAATTCTCTCGTAAAGAGGCCGGTGAAGCAGTGGAAGCTCGAGGAGGAAGAGCTGCAGGTTCCGTTAGTTTAAAAACGGATTATCTAGTGGCCGGTCCTGGGGCAGGATCTAAGCTTCAAAAAGCGAGGGAGTTGGATATTACTGTTTTGACCGAGGATGATTTTTTGGAGATGATCCATTGAGATGTTTTTTTTTAACTCTGTTTGTAACTCTATTATTTGGAAACGAAACAGTTCTGTCAACCGTTGAGATTGCAAAGGGCTTTACAAAACCTGTTTATATCTGCCAACCGCCAGATGATTATGATCGGCTTTTTGTTCTTGAACAAAAAGGAATCATAAAAATAATAAAGAATGGTAAGAAAGTTCGAAAACCATTTGCTGATCTTCGAGACAGAATACATAACCCCATTACCCCTGGAGACGAAAGAGGATTGCTTGGCCTGGCCTTTCATCCCAATTACCAATCCAATGGGTTTGTTTATATCAATTATACGGATGGGGATAATCATACCATTGTATCTAGATTTCATGTATCCCAAGACCCCGATCGGCTGGATAGAAATTCTGAAAAAGTTCTAATAAAATTGAAACAGCCTTTTTCCAATCACAATGGTGGCCACATGACCTTTGGACCTGATGGATACTTATATATTTCTGTAGGTGACGGCGGGAAATGGGGTGACCCCTTTAACCATGCTCAAAACCTGGAAACACTTTTTGGCTCTATACTGCGGATCGATGTGGACTCTGGTGATCCCTATGGCATTCCTGATGATAATCCATTCACCAAAAATAAAGATGCCAGAAGTGAAATATGGCTCTATGGTTTTCGAAATGTGTGGCGATTTTCATTTGACCGGGAGACAGGTGATGTCTATTTGGGCGATGTAGGACAAGATCTTTGGGAAGAAATTGACTTCATTTCTGCTAAAGAAAAGGGTGGTCAGAATTTCGGCTGGCGTATCATGGAGGGAAAACATTGTTATGATCCAAAAAATAATTGCGACACCACCGGAGTTCTACCCATCTTTGAATACCCAAATGATGCCAACTATATGAAGACCCTGATCGGCATGGATGAGCTGAATGTTGACGGATGTTCCGTTACCGGTGGCTATGTCTACAGAGGAAAGGCAATCCCCAGCTTACAGGGGACATATTTTTTTGCTGATTACTGCTCAGGAAATATTTGGAGCCTAATAGAACAAGACGGTATAGCCACAGATTTTAAAAACAGAACTGAAGAGTTCAATCTCAGCGGAGGCAAGTGGACACATTATATTTCGTCATTTGGAGAGGACAATGATGGAGAACTCTATTTGGTCGACTACAATGGTGCCATTTATAAACTGGTAGTAAGACTCCGTAATGATTCTTGAATCTGGAGCGCAATTACAAACAATCAATCACTATATATTTTTCTTATTTTCTGATATATTCGATAAAAATTTTGTGTGAACATCATTAAACTTGCGCTGAATAAAAGGAACGATCACCATGATGAAAATTGAAGATATAATTGAAGACGTAGTTCTATTAATTTTGTCAGAGAACGAACCACTAAAAGAACTAGGGATTACCCAAAATAAACTGTTTGCAAAGATACTCGGGTATGATGAGAATGGCGTGTGGATCGAAAATCCTGAGTTTCGGCTACCCATGCCGGAGGAGAATGACCCTGATGCCTTTCAATCTGTCAAGGCATCTATTTTAGTCCCATGGGCGTTTATGATTTCTATAGTTCATTTCCCGAACGTTGAGGGATTTGACTTTCCCAATCCTTTTGATGCCAAGATCGGTTTTGATCTGAGCAATTGAACCGCCCTGCCGTTCATATTAAAGATCTTCATAAATCCTATGAAGATACTGTTGCCCTGTGCGGTGTAGACCTGGCCATCGAAGATGGCCAATTCTATGGCCTGCTGGGGCCAAACGGTGCCGGGAAGACCACTACTATCCACATTCTAACAGGATTGGTGCTACGGGAAAAAGGTGCAACGGAGATTTATGGAAAGGATACCATCAGTGATTTTCGTTTCACACGTTCTCAACTGGGTATTGCGCATCAGGAATTACCAGTAGACTGGTTTTTCCCCATTGAAAAATTACTTTATTTTCACGCCGGCTATTACGGAATCACAAAACAGGATGCCAAGCCAAGAGTTGAGGAATTGTTGGAGAGGCTGGGTCTGGTAGAAAAACGAAGGTCTCGCTTAAGACAACTGTCTGGCGGGATGAAGCGCAGATATCAATTGGCAAAGGCACTCGTGCATGATCCTAAAATAATTATCTTGGATGAGCCCACTGCAGGCGTAGACGTAGAACTAAGGCATGAGCTGTGGGACTATCTTCGTGAATTACATACCCAAGGGAAAACAATCCTACTTACCACTCATTACATTGAAGAGGCCGAGCTCCTCTGTGAAAAAGTGGGCATCATTGACCGTGGAAAGATCATAAAAGAAGGAACTCCGCAGGAGCTTACAAGCGAATTAGGTAAAGCAGGTATCACTGTTCAGCTGACAGGATGGGAGGATGAATTAAGGAATGATTTATCAGAGTTTTCATATACGATTGAAGATGGCCGTCTTCATTTTACTGTACGGGATCCCGAGGAAGCCATGGCAAGGATAATCCAGATCCTTTCCAATAAAGGATGCCATATACAGAGTGTTTCAACAGAACGTTCATCATTAGAGGATGTTTTTCTGAGCTTGACCGGCAAAGGAATTAATTGATGAATTGGGTAGGGCTTTTGACTCTGACCAGGCGGGAAGTAGGTCGTTTTTTTACAGTATATAGACAGACTGTTCTTCCCGGGCTTATCTCCTCTGCATTATATATTCTCATTTTTGGGTTCACCTTAGAAAAACGCATCAGTGAAATTGATGGTGTCCCTTACACTCTATTCATTCTACCCGGGTTGATCATGATGAATACACTAACCAACGCCAGTTCCAATACATCTTCTTCTATGCTCCAGATGAAGCTGCTACAGCAGCTTCCGGATATTTTATCTGCACCATTATCAAGCTTGGAAATTTGCCTAGCATACATCATTGGCGGTGCCGTCAGAGGAGTTGTGAACGGGATACTTGTCATGCTCTTAGGTATTCTGCTCATTGATATGCCTGTGTTACAGCCTATAACTACCATCGGATTCATTTTTTTGGTCTCCTGGGCCTTTGCCAGTTTGGGATTATTATTAGGACAACTAGCAGACAACTGGGATCAACTGGCCATGCTACAAAATTTCTTTTTGACACCATTGA
The DNA here is from genome assembly GCA_964510385.1 of uncultured bacterium. GTDB lineage: Bacteria > Fidelibacterota > Marinisomatia > Marinisomatales > TCS55 > UBA2126. Next base: position 67,763 of record CAZECA010000003.1, on the reverse strand, counting down.
GTTTTCTTGGAGGAATTTTCTATTCCATCCAGATGCTCCCCGGATGGGCTCAGGAACTGTCGCTGATAAATCCCATTTATTACATGATCAATTGTATCCGTTATACAGTATTAGGCGTGTATGATACGCCACCATTGAACAGTTTTATAATGGCGTTAGTAATGACAATTATTTTTACAGTCGCAGCAATCCTTTTAATGAAAAGCGGAAAAAAGATTAAACAATGAAAAGAGCGTGCATCATTTTTTTGGTTATTTCATTGTATTCACAAGAACAGAGTAACGCTTATTCAGAGTGGAAGCAGTTTGCCAGAGCAGGTGTTACTAATGACCTGAATACCAATGGTGGACATGGGTTCTACAGGGTCAAGCGAACAACGGTAAATACATTCCACGACCTCCGAATTTTTGGGTACGGACTAGAAAAAGATTCCTATGTATACCTGCGATACAAAAGCAGTATAAAGTATACCCCGGAAGGTAGACTATATAATTTCACCACAGTGTCTTATCAAAAGAATACACGTGCAGATCTAGATCTCAGATATCACTTCAATCAGGGTTTTGGTTATTTTTTCAACCAGTACAAACTCGGGCATGTTCATTCTGAATTGGGACATGCCTATGATATGTCTGATTATTTAAATGACACACGAAAAACATCCTATATCAAGAGCGGTCTTTTTTGGGATCATAACCACAATAAATTTAGTATAAAACTCGATGCAGAATACTTCAAGCAAATCAGTGATATTATTTCAACGGATCAGTCAAGGGTCCAGTTATTTACAGAGTTATCCTATCATGTCAATAAAACATGGTCTATTATTATAGGCTTTGAACGTGATCAATACTTGGAGGAAAAGGAGAACCCTCAATCTTACTTTATTTCTGTGGGTTGGAGGAACTGATTCTGTGATATTCGACACAAACAGTGAAATCATTCGTACGTAAGTTTACTGTTAAACATTTTCTTATGTTAACTCGTTTCCTACTTTTTCTTATTCCTCTATCAATGGTTTCGGCACAGCAAATCGAAGCCACAATCACTGAAAAGAAAAAACGATTATTGGTTCTTGCTTCCGATGAAAGTTCTGCGGAGGATGCAATCGAAAGAAAAGTCTCAAAAATTGTTTCCGAAGTGGCCAGTACGCTCGGCCGTTATGAAGTGATTAACCGCAATAATCTGGAGTCCATACTGGAAGAACTGGCTCTACATCAAGCGGGGTTCATTGAAGGAAAGGACATCATAGAGCTCGGGGGGATTTCTTCTGCAAAAGAAGCTATGAAGGTAGAGATCAGTCTCTTCAGTCAACGAGGAGTCCCTCCAGAAGATAAAAAAGATGACGATGACCGTGGTTTCTTGGAAATGGTTATATATGAATCTGTAAAAGGCGCTATTCGAGCGGCCACCACGCCTATGGGTGAAGAACTCTATGCCAATAATATGGAAACCATTATCCATGGAAATATTATTCTATTGAATGTTGAAACGGGTGAAACCATTGTCACTTACCCCATAACGGGTGCTCATACCGGTGGGAGTCGCGGCAAATCTCTGGGGATAGCCTTAGATGTTATTAGGAAGAGTATTTTACGCTCCTTAAAAGAGATGTATATCATTCAATCTAAGATCCTTGAAGTGGAGGGAAACAAAGTTACCGTATTCCTTGGTAGCGAATTAGGAGTGAAAAAAGGGACAATATATGAGATCTCCCGGCTGGATAAAAAACGAACCATTGGCGATAGAGAAATAACCATACCTGGACGAACAGTTGGGCTTGCCCGAATTAATCGAACAAGCGGAGATGCCAGTATGGGTACTATCATTCGAAAATGGGGGCAGATAAAACCTGGATACCAGGCAAAAGAAATGTTAGACCCCCCAATGGGTAGCCTTGGACTAACCCTTCGCTATAATGTTGAGGAAGAACGCATTGACCACGCTAACTTTCTAATTCAGATACATCCTTTAAACAAATTTGGTGGATTTGTGAATATTGGCGGCGGTTCGACCTATGACAGCAGAAATGACAGGGACGGAATATTTTTATTTGGCGGAGGATTTATTTACAGGTTCCTATACACGCCCCAATTTAATCTGGGCGCAGTGGTTGATCTGCCACTTTCTTACATTTTTAGAGAGGATGATTCTGGCCATTCTGTAAAATCTCTTTTCTTCTCTCCTCAGGTTGGCCTACAGACAGAGATCATGATTAACCGGAAAATTGATCTAGTCATTCGCGGTGGAATCAGCAGTGCAGGTTCTACTAGCAAATGGACTTATACAGAAGGAACAGGCGAAGATGCGGTATCATATGATGCAGAATGGGATGAAAGAGGAGCTCCTCATTTCAATGCGGCTGGATATTATATAAATGTTAGTTTGCGTTTTTTAAATATTAATATCGATCATTGACCGCTTAATACATCGCTTATTTTTTCCAAACTTCCATCAATATTTTCATTTGGAACAAGATCTAATATTTCTGCTATAAGCGGATAAATGTGTATGTTTTCCACCGTGGGTCGTTCGTAACCTACTTTGAGAGCAGGACCTTTTCCTAAAAAGATCGCCTGCATACTCTGGAGTTCATTATTATAACCATGATCTCCAAAGATTTTTGGGTCAGTTATGAATCCTTTATTTTTTCGAATGGTCCATCCCTCATCCGCAATAATTAAAATATCTTTAATGCGGTAGTGATCCCTATAATTATATTTTTCTGGTATTTCATCTTTTCTATAGACGGATACATGCTCAACATTCTTTAATGACGTATATGCTGTGGTTAATGCATCTTTATCGTTTCCATATAAAAAGGCAAAAGGGCCCCCACCCTCAATCATGACTCCATTCAGGTCGACATATTGATTTATGAAAACAGCATTCTCTGAACGCACTTCCGCCATACCATGGTCACTGGTAATGATAATATTCAATTGGTCAGATATTGAAAGTTTAGCCATGCTTTGCAGTAGATTACCCAAAACGCTATCAATTTCTTCAACTTTTTTTCTGGTTTTTTCAGATTTAGGACCATAATTGTGTCCGGCTCCATCGGGCTCATGAAAATACAACGCTATGAAATGGGGCCGTCTATCTTCCGGTAATGAAAACCAGCTAGCAACAGAATCAATTCTTGACTGAAATGAGACTCCCTGATCATAAATTTTCCAAATCGATGGTTGTGTTTGATTAATGGAAGCTTCGGTGCCAACCCAAAAATACGCAGCTGTTTTAACATCCTGTTTTTCAGCAGTGACCCAAATAGGCTCCCCACCATAAAAACGACCATCCTCAACCCGGTCTCTGTTTTTTAATGAAAAGTATAGATCTAATTTTGCATCATAAAATGAATTAGCAATCAGTCCATGGTTCTCAATATACATCCCTGTGGCAATAGTATAATGATTTGGAAAGGTTTTTGATGGGAACTGTGGTTTGAGGCCATCAGCCTTTACCCCGTGTTCAGCAAAATCATCAAAATTAGGTGTGTCATACCACTCCAAATAGTTTGCCCCGAAACCATCAAACGATACTAATAAAACATAAGGCCTATCATTGGCATTAACTACGCAAAGCCAAAGAGCTACAATTAGAATTTTTTTCCTAAGCTTGTCCATTTTGTGAATTGATCTCATACTGAAATTTTGATCAATATCAGTGGATCAATAAATGAAATTTATAATTTATTGCTGATCCAAATTCGGTCCTAAAACGGATTTACCAGCGTTAAACGTACATAGTTATCAGGGACCAAATTATCTTTCCATTGATTAAAATCTTGAGCCGTTCCATAGGCCAGCACAAAACCAAGCACATTGAATCTCGCCTCATAACCGCCGGTCAATAGCCAGTCCTCTTTTTTCCCATCGGCGAACCAGACATTACCATGATCAACAAATGCAGCCAGAGAAAGTTTAGGAGAGCCGACCCGTGCTTCGAATGTGCCAAACACCATCGTGTCTCCCAATCTCCAATCATTCCATCCTCTCAAGTGAACCACTTCATAAGGGCCAAGAGCATTTTGACCTCCAATATATACTGGGGTATCGTTTGTGATGGCAGGCATGTCCTGTGGTGGCGGATTATCACCTGACATTGATACTGCCTTTAGTCTACTGAAAATTGTAACCGGGCTTTTTTTGTGGGGTTTTAAATTAATGAACAAGTCTGCGATCATACGGGTATAATCAAATACACCGAATAATCCTGAATTAGCATGTTGAAACATAAGATTTAACCCGTGACCTTGATCCGGGACCATGATGTTTTTCATATGAGGCCGACGGTTCAACCATGTATAACTCACCGTAATCAATCCCTCTCGACCGGAAGCGGGGATTGGTAGATACCGAAAGTCTGTAGAGCCCAGAAAAGTCATTTCTCCAGTCTCATCGTCTACATCCTGTAGCACATCACCGTGACGATTTGTGAAAGTGATTCCTGCAGATAAAACATGATTATCAGACATATTATTTCCGAAATTGTACGGCAAACTCATATCAAATGATAAGGATGTATTTTCCTCAAACAACCCCCACTTACTACGGTCATACGGTCTGGACTTTATATCCAATTCTGACATATATGTGATCGTCCAGAAAGGCCCTCCCATTGCGTTTCCATACTGGACCAGCGTATAATTCGAACCAAGGCCTGTAAGATCATAAACACTCAAGCCTGTAAACAAATGTCTGCTCATGGCGTCGGCCCATTGGGTCATAGAGAACAATGATCCACCCAACGGTAAGGAAATAGTTGCCATATGTTTGATACCCAAAAGTGGCGAATAAGGATGTGTGTCGTTAATGACCACATCCTTTTTAGGATCGATGCCCGTTAACACATGGGTTGGGCTGGCAGACCGCCAATCAGTATATATGGGGCGTATGTTCAAACCATTGGTTGTTATATCTCGATGGGGATCTACATTTACAATTCGGATCGTATCCACATCAAATAACGTTCTAGCCATGATACTGCTATCTACTGGTGACCATTGGGATGTCCAAACTGCGTCACCCACATCTGTAACCTGTTTGCTTACAAGAGAAGAGACATTGACAGTGTGAATATTGGGTGTAGAACCAGCGTGAGATGTAAACGAAATAAAGTCACTTCCCGGATGCCACACAGCACCATATTCAGCTGCGGGATCAGCGGTAAGACGCGTTATATCCCCGCTGTTTATATCCATGATGAACAGGTCCATGTTGGCTTCCTTATCTGCCATTGAAAAAACCAATTTCTCTCCATCAGAGGAAAAGGAGGGGTCGATGATCTGAGTGTCGTAATCAAATTGAGTAATCTGTTCTTTTTCTGATCCGTCTGGATTTATCATAATAAGATTTGCCACACTATTTTCATGAACCACATAAACGATTTTTGTCCCGTCTGGCGACCATGCCGGATAAGTAGCTCGGTCAGAAGACGTGAGCCAAATGCTTTCTTCTAAATCAAGGTCATAGACTTTAATATCATTTACCAGGGACTGGTGTTTGCCAAAACGATATTTTGCATATGCCAGCTTTCTCCCATCAGGAGACCAGTTCATTGATTTATGAATCTGGCCATGATCTATTTCATCTTTATCCCAAATGACAATGGGGTTTTCCTTTTGCTTGGGTTTATCAACATGCTCATTGTTCTTGAATCTTTTTTCAAAAAAACTGGGTTCATCATATGATTGCTCTTTTTCTTCATTCTTTTCTTCGGCTTCTTTGCGATTCTTCCGAGCTTTGTTCTCTTTAGTGGTATCTCGCTGAAAAACGAATAATGACATGTCACGCTGTCCCTTATCATCAATTCCGGCAATAGCAATCTTAGAGCTGTCAGACAAAAATGAAAACGCAGCAATTCTTTTCACCGGTAAAGTGACCACCTTTCCGATCTCTTCGATGGCTTCTTTTTGGGATCGATATCCATAATAATAGGTATTCATGTGGCGGCGCCAATCCTCATTGAACTGTTCTACAGATATGCCGGTATGTTTTTTAAACCCCTCTTGAAAATTGTAAATCCCAAATTTATTTCTGTGGGATAATGTCTGGACTATGGTAGAATCTCCAAACCGATCAGACCAATACAATAATTTTGAGTATCCATCATGATGGGGGTCCATTTCATCCATCTTATTTTGCAGTACATGGAATTTATGGCTGATGTCCGCTCGATAGGGACGCCAGCGTTCGGTTTCATATTCAGCCAGTCCTTCCACAACCCATCCTGGAGTTTGAGATAATAGATATCCAAACGGCTGGGGAACCCATGTTTTGGTACGTTCAAAAAAGACTATGTGTTGGAGTTCATGGGCTAAAACCTGATAAAGCCATTTTTCATCTTCCAGCCAAATGGCAGCATCATTTTGGTCTACCCAGATGAATGTGGTATAGGTCCACAGGGCAAATCCATTCATAATCTCATCCTCAGTGGTGAAAATGACATCAATGGTGGAAATCTCTTCCAAATTCATTTGATTCAATAATGTGGGCAGTACCTGCTCTGCTATAGAGGCCCCTTCTCTGGCGATATTTTCAATACCCTGATGATGATGAATCCTGAAATTATCTGTTTGAATGGTTGTCCATTCTAATTCACCATGTGTCCGTCCTGTCCACTGCCATGTCTGTCCATAGGTTACGGAAAACAATAAAATCATAAGTACTGCTATATATTTTTTCACTGTTTTTCCTATTTAAAATAAATGGTTTTCACATATCCGCCGAAATTCTCATCATCAGTGGCAATAACAATCCCCCGCTCGATCAACTCAATAGCTTCTACTTTTTTTGAGGGAATTTTAAATGCTGGATCTGAGCTTAATACACGATAAAACGATACCTGATTTTTTTCGACTTCGAAACGACCTATGTAATAAACCGCTGAAGAGAAAGGCCCGTCATCTCCCGGATCAGAACCTGAGGAAATCCAGCAATCACCACTTGGACTTATTTTAAGATCTGAAATATGACGTACATTTTCTTTAGGCCAATCTATGGTTATTTCAATTGAATCTAGCGAAGTTATCGTGCGAGCATTCAGATCCATCCATCCCCAAAAAAGTTTCCCAGGATATTTAGATTTCCCCCGATGCCCCCACACGGCCAACAGTCTTTCCTTTGCCTTAAAAATACCAAGCCCTTCCAGATTTGTGGGCCATTTAATTTTTGGGATCTGAATGAATCCATTGTATGCTATTCTTGATTTTGCATGATCCACCACAAGCCAGTGGCATTTACCTTGACTTTCCATTGCAATCATATCCGTATTGCTCTCCGGAATAGCCGTCAAGGCTTCTAGGTCAAAGGGTTGTTCTTCGGACGGCCATTCGATCCGCTTATAAGATGTTGTTTCACTGTGTAAATTAATTTCACCCAATTTTGCTTCATAATCACGTTTATTATCATGCACAACATATGTGCGACCCCCAACATTAGCAATACCACTAATGGAGTAAGCACGTTCTGTCCCGATCAATTGCCAGTTTTCTGTCTGTCCATATATGACAGACAGAATGGACAACGAGACAAGGAGTTGTGTGATTTTTGTCATATAATTATTGAGGGCAGTTAAAGTTTAAATTACGAAAATCATGTGTAGATTCCATTCATTCAATTCATTAGGTCAATTTTCAGCGATATATCACCAATATCAAAAATGAGATGCTCTATCACCATTGAAAAGGACCTTCCACCAAACGCCACATATAGTGCGCCGCCAAGGTTCGATAAGGTTTCCAGACCTTGGACTTTTCTATCATCAAAGATAATTCTGGTAATGAGTCTAGCCCATAAAAAACCTGGAACCCTTTTTGCACCCCAAGATCAGTTGCTGGAAATATATCCGGCCTGTTCAAAGTGAACATAAGGAACATTTCTGCTGTCCAAGGGCCAATTCCTTTGATCTGTGTTAGGCATTCAATTACTTCTTTATCCTTCATTTTATCCAGATTATCAGGAATTTTCTTGTTTTCAAAACCTTCAGCAATATTGTGTATATAGGACGATTTTTGATTTGATAAACCAACTGACCGCAACACATCTTGACCTGTTGCTAGTACCATTTTTGATGATGGGAACGAACCACTCATAAATAAACCTTTGAAGCGGTCATAAATGGTTGCAGCTGCCTTACCGCTCAATTGCTGGTAAACAATAGCTCTTACCAGTGCTTCAAAATAGTTTGCCCCCTTCGTAAACACGGGTTCCTCAAATTTATTTATGATTTGGGCCATTTTACTATCCACTTTACTTAAGTGGACCAGTCCTTGTTTAACATTCATTTTCCGCACTCATAGATCTGCAACTGACTTTCAGAGCCTAATGGGGTTCTTTCATAATCGCCAAATTTATTTTTTATTACCAACCCTGCATCTGTCAACAATTTGTCCATTGTATCGGGAAAAATCATATGCATATCAAAATTGAAACATTCTGGCTCTTCCTTATCCTCATAATTGAAGTACCATTGGATATGATTGATCTGGGTCTTGCTGTCATATTCATTGGTCTCGCTTACAATACAATGAACGTCACTAGATGTATCAAATTCCATAACATAATATTTTTGTTTGTCGCGATACAAAAAAAGCGGGTCAGGAATGAAAGTATCAAGGAGAAACGTACCTTCACCTGTTAAATGTTTTCTAACGCTTTTGAAACAGGATAGAACATCGTTTTCAGTCATTAAATGAAAAATGGAATTAAAACCTATAAAAATAAATTGGTATTGCTGGTTTAGATTGAAGTAACACATATCACCTTCCGTCACACATGCATTTTCACCAAATTGTTTTAGTTTATTTTTTGTGTAATCAACAAAAATAGGGCTTAATTCAATTCCATCATATGTATGACCGTTGGATAAAATGGGCATCGCCAAACGTCCTGTCCCGGCGGCGAGTTCAAGTACCGGACCGCCAAACTCATCTGCACAATTTGTAATAAATTCCAGATCATTCGTTTTCCACCAATGAGCCGCATCATAGAGCTCCGGTTCAGAATAAATGTCTATTGTCAATTCTGTTTAGTTTAAGATAATAAGGTCTTTTGTGGTCTGATTTAGAACCTCACAGCCATCATCTTTTATAATCACATCATCTTCAATACGCACACCGCCCCAGCCAGCTAAGTAAATTCCAGGTTCAATAGTGACGACATTGTTGACTTGAAGTATTTGAGTGCTTAACTGACTCATGCGTGGCTCAGTATGAATCTCCAGACCCAGTCCGTGGCCCGTTCCATGGTTATAATATTCTCCGTAACCTCGCTCGGAGATAAAATCCCGTGTAACACTGTCCATGTCTTTACATGTCATTCCGGCCTTGGCTGCATCGCACCCTGCCTGTTGAGATCCTTTTACGATGTCATAGATTAAATGATGTTTTTCGGTGGCTTCTCCAACTACGGGACTCCGTGTCATATCAGCATGGTATCCGGCATACTTCGCAGCTGCATCAATGACAATGAAATCCCCTTTTTCAAAGGGTCTATCGCTGGGAACGGCGTGGGGGAGTGCACTATTTGGCCCTCCGGCAACGATGGGTGTATAGGCTTCACCATCACTCTCCTGCCGGTAACGAGTGATCATTTGAATTGCCACTTCTTTCTCCGTTGTTCCAGGTGTCAGCATTGGCAATATTTCCTCATATACCACATCGGTTACCTCAACAGCCGTTCGTATTGCACTCAGCTCGGATTCATCTTTAACCGCTTGGAGGTTTTCCATAATCATGGATGTGGATTCCCATGTCACTTTTGGAAATGTGGACCTCATATCGTCGTACTGATGAACACTGGTGTGATCACCCTCAAAAGCAAGGTTTAACCCATTTGAAATAAGTCCATTCTTTTCAATTATGGAAAGGTGCGTACCAAAATCTATATATCTTTTAAATCCTTTGACCTGATCTTGGGACTGAACATCATATCGACCATCAGAAATGAAATAAGCACCATCAGGTGTGATCAGACAGGAGGCCGCTGAACCGGTGAAACCACAGATATAGCGTATGCTTGTCAAGTTGGTTAATAATATGCCGTCTAGCTCATCATTTGCTAGTTTGTTACGCAATGTTGTTTGTCTTTTAAAAAAAATCTCCGTACTCATAATTAATTTTCCATTAAAGCTAATAGTTCATTTTTTTCTTTACTGATTCGGTCCTTATCAGCAACCTTTTTATCTAAAACATCTAAAACAGATAAAGCCTGATGGTAAAGCCCCTGATTCTTTAAAACAGTTACCATGGTGAACGTTGCCAATCGCGAGCTTATCTCAATAGCGCCATCCGGCTTAGGTTTTTCTACCTTCTTTGTCTTTTTTCTAACTACTCGCTTTTTACGGCTTTCCGGTTTCAATTTCTTTATATGGCCCAAAGCTATCTCATTGGATGGATCCCATTTCAGTACCTGTTTCCATGTTTGGTATAATGTTTTATCTGATCGTTCCAGTTCAAATTGAACAACTGCCAGTGCAAGTACAGCCTGAAGGTGAACTGTTCCATCTTTCAATATGGATTTAAATGATTGTTCTGCTTTTTTCAAAGCTCCTTCCCGTTGTTCCATTCGCGCTAACACAAATAACCCATCTACATTTTCTGGGTGGTAGTCCAAGCCAATCTCACACACCTTTCGGGCGCGATCCAAATCACCATCCTTAAAATAGTGTTCAGCTAAGACAGCAAAAAGTCGTGTTTCAAAGTTGTCTGCGAAGAGCAGTTCTAATGCTGTTCTGCTAGAAAGATCCATTGTTAACGGCGGTTAGTATTTACCCATTTGGTTATATAATCTATCGTCTCTTGCACTGGTGTACCAGGGCCAAAAAGTTTTCCTACCCCAATGCTGCTCAACGCTTCCTTATCTTTATCGGGAATAATCCCTCCTCCAGTTAAGAGCACATCGCCCAGATCTTTTTTCTTCATGAGTTCAATTACCTTAGTAAATATCGTCATATGTGCATTGTTCAGGCTGGAAAGAGCCACCACATCCACATCTTCCTGTAAAGCTGCTGAAACGATCATTTCCGGCGTTTGACGGAGGCCTAAATAGATCACTTCCATCCCCGAATCTCGATAGGCAGAAGCCAGAACTCTGATCCCCCGGTCGTGACCATCTAATCCAGGTTTAGCCATTAATATTCTAATTTTACGTTCCATAGATTTACTCTTTAATCATTAAAATTACAATTTTCTTGATATCTATCCAGTAAAATTCAATCTCTACTGTCCAACACAATAGTTACTGGCCCATTATTATGAATGGTCACATCCATCATTGCGCCAAATTCACCAGATTCAACATCAATACCTTCTTTCCGTAACCCTTCAATGAATTTTTCATAGAACGCATTCCCTTTTTCCGGTGACGCAGCACGAACAAAACTGGGGCGCCTACCTTTACGTGTATCCGCACATAAAGTAAACTGACTTACAACCAAAGCATTGCCATCTACATCTTTAATAGAAAGATTCATTTTGTCATTTTCATCAGCAAATATCCGTAATCCGGAAATTTTATTCACCAAAATTTCAATATCATCCGTTTCATCATCACCCATTACCCCCAGCAAAACGACCAACCCATGCCCAATTTTACCAACAACATGATTACCAACGGTTACACCACCAGATGACACTCTCTGCAGAACAGCGATCAATTAGAAACCCACACATTGTCTTTACCATAAACATCCCGTAGTTTTTTGATAAATTCTCTGCCAGAAGACACACGTATGCTATGAGAAAATATCCGCTTGTCTTTCCCTTCATTTGAAGCAATATGAAATATTAATCCGCACCTTCCATGAAACTTTTGAGCTAATGTAAAAATGTCATCAACATCATTTGTGCCCATTTGATCAGGTTCAAATTTGATATTCACATTTTTTGCATAATAATCTCTTGCTCGATCCAAGGCTACTATCTCATCCGCAATGATTTTTAGATCGCTGAAGTCAGATGTATCCGTAGGGCGCCCGCTAACAAATACGATCTCATCATTATCAAGCAGATCCTTATATTTATCAAATACAGAGCTAAAGGCCAATATCTCTGCCTGACCCCCCAAGCATTCCAACTTGAAAAAAGCCATTTGGTTATTTTTTCGATCGAAATGAAGTTTAAAATCTTGTACAGAACCTCCTACACGTATCATATCTAATTTTATCTCTTCAACATTTTCACTGAAATCAAAATTGCTGAATTCTTCCAGGTCTTCTGCATATTTAAGCAATGGATGTCCTGTAAGATACAGGCCCAACACTTCTTTCTCTTTTTGAAGTGACACTGTATCCGTCCAGTTTTCTGAAGTAATGAGTTCTGGCATCATGGATGAGTGGCCATTGGCCTCTTGCCCAAAAAGATCAACTTGGTTTTTTATTCTGTTTTCCTGTATCTGTTGGCCATATTTCAACGCAATATCTATGGTGGCATATTTTTCTGAGCGTGCTCCATCTAAACTGTCCATACCTCCGGACATAATTAAACTTTCCAGTACTTTTCTATTTACCACGCGCAGATCAACACGCGAGGTAAAATCAAACATAGAATCGAATTCTCCATCTTTTTTCCGGGATTCAAGAATTTTTTCAAGGGCTTTAGTTCCAACATTTTTGATAGCGTTCAATCCAAATGATATGGTCTTATTATCTACCGGTTTGAAGTGAATATCAGATATATTAATATCAGGAGAATCCACTGTTATCTTTAATTTTCTACATTCATTAATTAGAATAACGATTCGATCAATGTTAGACATTTCGCTTGTCAGGTTTGCCGCCATGAATTCAGCCGGATAATGGGTCTTGAGCCATGCTGTTTGATATGCCACATATGCATAAGCCGTAGAGTGGCTTTTATTGAATCCGTATTCAGCAAATTTTTCAATTAATGTATAAATATCTTTTGCCTTTGTACGGCTAATCCCGTTCTTTTCAGCGCCCTCAATGAATTTGACTTTCATTTCATCCATGAGAGATTTAATCTTTTTTCCCATGGCACGACGCATAATGTCCGCTTCTGCTAGGCTGAACTGGGCAATCTCATGGGCGATCTGCATGACTTGTTCTTGGTAAACAATAATGCCATAGGTTTCTTCTAAAATATGCTCCAGGGTCGGATGCAGGTAGGTAATCTTTTTCTGCCCATGTTTTCGCTTAATAAAATCATCAATATTTTCCATGGGACCAGGACGATAGAGAGCATTCATGGCAATGAGATCTTCAATCTGAGTCGGTTTAAGTTTTTTCAAAAATTCCCTCATTCCGGATGATTCAAATTGAAAAACCCCTGTGGTCATGCCCTTGGAAAAAAGTGCATACACCTTTGGGTCTCCCATATTTATCTTTGCTATATCAATTTTTTCATCGCGACTATTCAATAATTTTATTGTTTGATCAATAACAGTCAGGTTTCGTAAGCCCAAAAAATCCATTTTTAAAAGACCAAGATCTTCCAATCCTTTCATATCATACTGACTGGTAATATCCCCTGTATTGGATTTAAATAATGGAGTGTAATCTGTCAAGTCTCCTGGGGTGACCACAACACCCGCCGCATGTGTGGATGCATGACGATTCATTCCTTCAAGAGTAATAGCATGTTCAATTAATTCTTTGTATTGACCCTCTGATGCCTGCCGCAGATCTGGACTTTGTTCAAGGGCCTGATCTAACGTTACAAATGGACCTCCCGGTATCATTTTGGCGACTTTATCCACATCCCCAAATGAAAATCCGAGTACGCGACCAACGTCCCTGATGGCCTGTCGGGCTTTCATCTTACCAAATGTTATAATTTGCGTAACTGAATTTTCACCATATTGCCGCTTTATATAATCAATCACTTCCCCGCGCCTTTCAATACAAAAATCAATATCTATATCAGGCAAGCTGATTCGCTCTGGATTCAGAAAGCGTTCAAAAAGAAGATCGTGTTTTAATGGATCAATAGTTGTTATATCCAATGCATAGGATACGAGACTTCCTGCCGCAGAACCGCGCCCTGGGCCAACAGGTATACCTCGATTTTTTGCATATTTCACAAAATCCATTGTTATGAGGAAGTATCCTGCAAATCCCATTTTTTGGATCACATCCAATTCATGGTCTAAACGTCCCTGAAGTTCTTTGCTGGTTCCGCCATATAGATTGCGAATACCTTCTTCACAAAGATATCTTAAATACTGATCTGGATCATGAGAGGGTGCTTGTTCTGGAATGGGAAATGTAGGTAAATGGTAATCTCCCATTGGCAATTTCAGATCAATACTGTCAGCGATCTTACGAGTGTTCTCAAGAGCATCAGGATAATCTTTAAACAATTTGTACATGTCATCCTGGGATTTAAAATAAAATTCAGGAGTAGCATATCGGAGACGGTTTGGATCGTCTCTGTCTTTACCTGTTCCTAGACAAATATGAATATCATGAGCCTCCCAATGTTCATGCTTGGCATAATGAGCATCGTTTGTGGCTATCAAGGGGAGAGCTAGTTCTCTTGCCAGTTTAGTGATCAACTCAATATTTCGTTTTTCAGCTTCAATCCCATGGTTCTGTATTTCCAAATAAAAGCGGCCTGGAAATATTTCTGCATACTCAAGAGCTGTTGCTTTTGCAGCTTCCCAGTCGCCATTAATCAACTTTTCAGGAATCTCCCCCTTCAAACATCCAGAAGAACAAATAAGGCCCTCGTTGTGTTCTTTTAATAATTCTTTATCAACTCTAGGGCGGTAATAAAATCCTTCCAAATAGCCATATGTCACTAACTTCATTAGGTTTTTGTATCCAGTGAAGTTTTGAGCTAATAAAATAAGATGGTTGTTACCCCATCCGCCCTCAGAGCGAGGTTTTTTATCAAAACGGCTGCCATGCGCCACGTAAATCTCACATCCAATGATCGGTTTTATGCCTGCTTTTTTGGCTGATTTGTAATATGGCACAACACTGAAAAGATTGCCGTGTTCTGTTAGTGCCACAGAGTCCATCTTAAGATCATCAATGGTGTTCACTAATGTCTGAACCGTTTGAGCGCCATCCAAAAGACTATAATCTGAATGGTTGTGTAAGTGGACGAATTCAGTTGACATAATTATCTACAAAAAATGCGATCAATCCTGCGATTGTGCTGATTTTTAATACCTCGGAAAAGCGTCTTGCTTTTGTTACTGCAGGTTCTTTCAGAAACGAAAATACAATGATCACCAAAGGAATTTCCACTCCAAAAACAAGAACAATAAAATAAGGAACTCCATAGTAACCCAAATAAAAAGGTACTACAGATAGAACCCCGATCAAAATTGATGCAAAAATAGTTAATTGTACTGATCGTTCAACTCCATGTAATACTGGAAATGTTTTAAAACCAGCTTTACTGTCTCCTTCAATATCGGAAATATCTTTGATCATTTCCCTTACAAATGTCAGGCCCACCGCAAGAAAAGACGGCATTACCATTTTCTGAACATTATTATATGCAATTCCTGAAAAAATGAATGATAATCCTAAAATAGCTGCCACTGTGATATTGCCAATAATCGGAGTCCCTTTTAAATATCTACTATAAAGAATCATAATAGGCATGGCAATTCCAATGGCGATAAATGTTGCAATCAAATTCAAATTTATTGTGGCAACACTACCGATAACAAAGAATACTATAGCCATGTAATGTGCAGTTTTGACTTTGACGTGTCCTGTGACAAGTGGACGCTTAGGGCGATTGATAAGATCTGTATTGTAATCTATCACATCATTATATGCATTGGCGGCGGCATTATAACACACAACCACAATAATTGTTGACCAAAGGATTACTGTTTCATTTAAACCGTCAAGTATACTTGCGCAAACGATCATAGCAAATGCGCTTACAATCAAGTTGATGGGGCGTAGTAATCTTATATGATGCCAAATGTAATTCATACAACTCTCATTTGTAATATCCGATCATCAGAATTCAAATCAGTAAGCAATTCATGTTCGATGAAAGAATCATTGCTAAAACAGGATTTTGCTTTTTGTGGATGATCCCCAATACCTACTTCCATTATCAGCCAGCCCTTGGGTTTGACCCAGTTTTTAGCTACTATTGCTAAATGTTGGTAAAAGGTTAATCCATTGTTATGATCTGTCAATGCCAGATCTGGTTCATTAAATTTCACTTCACCCATTAATCTATCCATTTCCAGATGAGGGATATAGGGCGGATTCATAACTAGCGCATCATACTTTGGTTCAATCGGTATTTGGTTTAAAAAATCAAGTTGTAAAAACTCAATATTGTCTACGCTATTTAGAGCAGCATTTTCCTCAGCAATAGTCAGCGCTGAAGCAGAAATATCAACGCCAGTAATGAATGTATTTTTCAACTCAGCCGCAAGGGATATTGCAATGCAGCCTGAACCAGTTCCAATATCTACAATGTTCATGGATTTATTATCATTTAATGTATGGATGGCAACATCTACAAGTCGTTCTGTCTCTTGTCGCGGAATCAAGACAGATGTAGATACATTAAATCTTCTGCCGTAAAATTCTGTCCAGCCAGATATATATTGAGATGGCTCACCATTTTTCCTTCTTTGAATCCACTTTTTAAATGTTTCAGTCTGTTCATGGGTTACTAATTTTTCGGAACCAATTATTTCAGATCTTTTACAATTCAACAAAGAAGACATTAACCATTCAGATTCTTGGTTATTATTATCTAAAGTGTTCTCTAATTCTTGGGCACCCCATTGGAGCCAGTGAAGTATGTTCCCGGATTTGGGCGAAGAAAACATTAGTCCCCAGCCAGTTGTTCTTGCTGCTCCGCTAGTTTTAATTGTTCAATAATTTCCACTATATCTCCATCCAGCGCACCATCAAGGTTATAAGCAGTATAATTAATGCGATGATCTGTGATTCGCCCTTGAGGGAAATTATATGTACGAATCTTTGCGGAACGGTCACCTGTGGAAACCATTGATTTCCTTGCATCTGCTCTTTCTTTGGCCAATCGCTCCTGCTCCATTGCAAGCATGCGGGAACGAAGAACTTTCATGGCTAGGAGTCGGTTCTGATGCTGTGATTTTTCATCCTGACAGGACACAACTAATCCGGTGGGAATGTGTGTGATTCGAATAGCTGACTCTGTTTTATTCACATGCTGTCCCCCAGCGCCGCTGGCCCTGAAAGTATCGATTTTAAGGTCACTTTCCTGGATGTCAATCTCTGCTTCTTCTGCTTCTGGGAGTATCGCGACTGTAGCGGCAGAAGTATGTACACGGCCGCCGGCTTCCGTTTTTGGAACCCGCTGAACTCGGTGTACTCCACTTTCATATTTCATCAAACCATAGGCCCCCTTGCCAGTAATAGAAAAAATTACTTCCTTGTATCCACCAATACCTGTGTCGTTCATTTCCAATATTTCGCATTTCCACCCATTCCGTTCTGCAAAACGAGTATATAATCTATAGAGATCGGCAGCAAACAAAGCTGCTTCTTCTCCTCCTGTCCCAGCTCGAATCTCTACAATTGTATTCTTATTATCATTGGGATCTTTAGGTATTAATAGAAATTTTAACTCTTCTTCTAGTGACTCTTTTTGGTTTTTCAATGCAGGGAGCTCTTCTGCTGCAAGCTCTTTCAATTCCATATCCGCCCCATCCAAAATTTCTTCGTCATCAGCAATGCGCTGCAGCACGTCTAAATATTCTTTTCCTTTTATAACAATTGGCGACAACTGACTATGTTCCTGAGCAGTCTCTTTTAACCTGCCCTGATCAGTCATTATAGTAGGGTCTGTTAAGAGAGTCCCTAATTCGTCAAATCGATTGATGACACTTTCTACTTTATCCTTCACCCAATCGCCTCAGCTGTGTATTCTTTTCCTATCATTTTATCATATTGATCTCCGAAAGCATTTTTTAATGCTGTAATTGCCACATCTACCATATCATCATCTGGGGGTTGAGTTGTGATTCTTTGTAGCCATAAACCCGGAGCTTTCAATGCTCGAAAGAATAAGGAATGATCATTTCTTGCTGTAATTTTAATGAGTTCGTATGATATACCTGCTACCAGTGGCATAAGGGGAAGATGAAACCCAATACGAAGAAGAATAGTAATTTCTCCAAAAATAGACATAATAATGGTATCTATGATAGCAAATACTACGATCGCTGATAAAAGCACAATGAACAAAAAGCTTGTTCCACAGCGAGGGTGAAATGTGGTGAATGATTGAGCGTGATTAATATTTACTTCTTTTCCAGATTCAAAATTAAAAACCACTTTATGTTCGGCTCCATGATATCGGAATAGCCGTTTTACATCTTTCATAAGTGAAATGGACAATAAATATAAAATAAAGAATGATATCCTGAAAATTCCTGACACCAAATTGAAAGTGACGGCTTCACGTTCTATATCTAATAACCATGTTGTCAGACCCAATGGGGCAACCACAAACATACTGATGGCAAGTATAATTGCAAAAAGTGTGGAAAAAAAGTTGGCAATCTTGCCAGTCTGTTTTTCACTTTCTTGAGGCATAGCAATGTCTGCTGACCATTGAAGGGTTTTCATACCCATTTTCATGGACTCAAATAAGGCCATCATCCCCCGAAGGACTGGCCTTTTCCACAACGAAGATGTTTCAACTTTTGAAGTGAATTGATGTTTGTCAACGTGAACTCTCCCATCAGAATCCCTTACGGCAGTTGCATATGCTCCTGGGACACGCATCATTACTCCTTCAATCACGGCCTGTCCGCCAACGAGAATAGAGGGTTTCATTATAGTTAACAATAAATGTTTCATAGATACAAAAATGGCTCCAAACAGGATACACCTGTAAATGGAGCCATAATGATTTTAGTTTTCGTTATTGGCCTGTTTTTGCGTATTTCTCTTTGAACTTTTCGATACGTCCAGCAGTATCCACTAATTTTTGCTTACCGGAAAAAAATGGGTGGCACACAGAGCAGATCTCAATACGCTGATCGCCAACTGTGCTATACACTTCAAATGAGTGTCCGCAAGCACATTGTACTTTCCCAAGCTTATAATCGGGATGAATCCCTTGTTTCATAATTAAACTCCTTTTTAAGCCAGTTTTTTTAGTGCGTCTGCCACTTTAGCAATTCCTCGGACAATCGTGTTTGTATCCGTGGCACACGAGAACCGTATATGCCCCGGCGCTCCGAAACCGTCTCCAGGCACCGTGACTACAGCCTCCGAATTTAATATATATTCAGATAGGTCGAAAGAATCCTGCATAACTTTTCCACTGGCTTTTTTGCCCAAATAATAATCAAAATTTGGGAAGGTATAGAAAGCTCCACCAGGCACATCGCAAGTAATACCTTCAATGTTATTAAGCAGCTCAACCATAAGATCTCGCCGCTCCTTGAATTGTATACGCATGCCTTCCACTGGGCTCTGGTCTCCAGTTAAAGCGGCAATACTTGCTTTTTGCCCAATGGAATTAGCACAGGAAGTTGCTTGACCTTGAAGCTTACTCATTGCTTTGATTATGGATTGATCCCCGGCTGCGTAGCCTATACGCCAACCGGTCATTGCATAGGTCTTAGAAAGACTTAGGCATGTTATCACTTGAGCTCCAATTTTATAATCTCTGTTCAGTTTTTCTGTACTAGTAAATTCCCCATCAAAAACCAGTCGTTCGTAACACTCATCAGAAATAACGGTCCAATTGTTTTCAACAGCTAAATTAAGCAATCGAATGATCGCATCATTACTCCACACGCCACCCGTAGGGTTAGATGGGGAGTTTAAAATGACTCCTTTAATCTGGGGTGTTGTTTTCGATTTTAAATCATCAAAGTCAGCTTCAAACTGTTGGTCTGACAGTGTCTTTACAATAATGGGTTCCGCATCAGCCAGGCGAACAAATTCTGGAAATGACACCCAATATGGAGCAAATACAACTACTTCATCCCCACTCCCAAACAGTGCTTGGCAAGCGTTGTACAAACTCTGCTTCTCTCCATTAGAAACCAAAATATCTGCAGGAGTATAGTGCAACCCATTTTCTCGATTTAATTTTTCACAAATGGCCTGTCTTAATTCAATCATCCCTGGCCCTGCTGTGTATTTTGTGAACCCATCATCCATCGCTTTTTTCCCAGCATCAATAATATGTTGCGGTGTATTAAAATCCGGTTCTCCAACACTAAAATTAATCACATTAATACCCTGAGATCGCATTTCTGCAGCTTTGGTGGCCATTTCAAGGGTAAATGAAGGCTTTACTCGATTAACACGATCTGCTAAAGTAACCAACTTGGATGTCATTTAAAGCTCATGCTGTTTTTTATGAAACTCAGGACTGTTAAATTTTACATCATCCGGGTCTAAAGTTTCTTCATGATTCGTTGTGTTCTTAATAGATTTTTCTTCTTCCATAATGTCAAACTCTTCAGAGAAAATCTTTTTAGTGTTTTTCTTCTTTTTTCGCTTTTTTAGTTTATTCTTACTTGGTTTCGGAACATCTTCCGCCGCGATCCCTTCTAACTCTGATCCAGCGATAGTTTCCTCTTTATCTTGTTCACTGAGCGTTTCTTCCTCAACAATTGTTTCATCAAATTGAAAAGAGTGAGGATTAAACATTCCGTAAACGGCACCATATCCGCGTGTGATTCCATTCCCTATTCCTATATAATTCGGCAATAGAAAATTGGTTCGAAATTCACCAGAGAAAGCACCCCAGTTTCGTTCATCAACTGGTTTTGGGAACAAAGATGTTAGATTCACTTTTGTAAAGATTTTATTTTCAATCTCTACACCCATTTCTCTTGAGAGAAATACAATATTCTGGCCTAGAAGTCGATTTAAAAAAGTGGGTCGTTCATTATTGTTTAATGATCGATACCTGCCACCAGTTGTCTGATTCAATGCAACCCAAGGAGTTAATAGCCGATATCTCACTAGTCGATCCACCTGGCGAAACTGGTCCTCTTTGACTTTGACTTCTGTATCAAATATTTGAAACGTAATATTGCCAAAATCTAGTATATCTAATCGTTCTGCAAGCTGTAATATGGGATCTACGCCGTCTCCAATTCCAATCAAATACACCTGTTCGTTCAAGATCTTTACCTGCACCCTAGGATATAGAAATCGGTCACGATAGGTTCCATCCATCATTGGAATAATATCCAGGTCTGGGTACTGCCTCATAAACACCCCCTTTACCTGGTAGGGTGTTTTGCGCACAGGTTTATCGGTAATTACACGAGCTGTCACTGATCTGATTTCAGGTTGACTATAATCCATATTTTTACCTCGTAATAAGCTATTTATATTTGAAAAGTGCTACACCTAACTACAACAAATTAAATCTACTGACTCATAGTTTCCATAAATTCTTCATTGGACTTGGTTCGCTTCATCCGCTCTTGCAAAAACTCCATGGCTTCAATAACATTCATCTCATTGAGGAGTTTTCTGAGTATCCACATGCGGGCCAATGTTTTTTTATCCAGCAACAATTCTTCTTTCCTTGTGCCTGATCTAATAATATCAAATGATGGATAAATACGTCTGTCACTCAACCTTCGATCCAATGCCAATTCCATGTTTCCCGTTCCTTTGAATTCTTCAAAGATTACTTCATCCATCCTGCTCCCAGTATCAATTAAAGCAGTGGATACGATTGTAAGGCTTCCGCCTTCTTCTGTATTTCTGGCAGCCCCAAAGAATTGTTTGGGTTTTTTTAATGCATTTGAGTCTACCCCTCCAGAAAGAATCTTTCCACTATGAGGGATAACTGCATTATGTGCCCGACCTAATCGAGTAAGGCTGTCCAAAAGGATCACTACATCATCACCGTACTCAACCATTCTACGGGCTTTTTGCAAAACCATATCAGCAACAGCTACATGACGTTCCGGCGGTTCATCAAATGTTGAACTAACAACTTCTGCGTCCACATGACGTTTCATATCTGTTACTTCTTCCGGGCGTTCATCAATCAGCAATATAATGATTTTCACATCCGGATGATTGTTTAACATCGCATTAGCTACTTTTTGCAGAAGTATAGTTTTTCCTGTTTTGGGTTGAGCAACAATCAACCCTCTCTGACCTTTACCAATTGGTGATACAAGATCCATTATCCGTGTAGAAAGATCTTTTGGATCAGCTTCCAAATTGAATTTTTTTTCAGGATAAAGAGGCGTCAGATTATCAAACAATATAGCCTGCTTTACTTGATCCGGGCTTTTATCATTTACAGTCTCCATTTTTAACAGAGCATAAAAACGTTCCTTATCTTTTGGTTTTCTAATCTGTCCATAAATTGAATGACCTGTTCGAAGACCGAATCGCTTTATTTGGGAAGGGCTAACATAAATATCGTCCGGCCCTGGGAGATAGTTGAAATCTGGACTTCTGAGAAATCCATAACCCTCGTTTAGAACCTCCAGCACACCCTTCGCATGGAGGACGCCTTCTTTTTCATTTTGAACCTCAAGGATATTGACAATCAATTCCTGTTTATTCAAACCAGAATAGCCCGCGATTTCCAGATCTTGGGCCATTTTTGCCAATTCCTTAATGTTCAATGATTGTAATTGATTGACATCCATATATAAATAACTCCATTAGAATTAAGTTATAAAAAGTATTTTTTGAAATTGTTAAAAGTATAAGGCTTCTGCGGGAGAAACGCCTGTGAGGTTCGAAATTACTCTAAATCACACCCGAGTCAAAGGAAAATTGAAATTCTTTGTAAACCGCATCTGCAATGTAATGTGTCCCAAAAATCACAACAGGGGTATGTGTTTTGATTTTTGAGCGAAAATCATCCAGGTTTTCTATTGGAAAAGATTCAATACCATAATCATTTAATTTTTTTGACAAATTGTGTTTATTCATTAGCAATTGATCATTATCATCAATAACAAATAAAGAATCAAATTTCTTTTTTATTGTCCGACATATGCTCGCCAGTTCTTTATCTTCCTTCAAGGCAAGCAAGCCCATCGGCTTTTGATCAAAAAGGTTAGATACTGTATGCAACATTTTTTCTATGCCTTGCTCATTATGGGCCACATCATAAAAAACTGGGGGATTTTTGGATAAAACCTGCAGGCGTCCTGGCCATTGTGTGTTTTGTAATCCCATGGAAATATCGATAGGTGGGATATGATTAAAGCATGTATTCAACCCTTCCACAGCCAACGAAGCGTTGACTAATTGATGGGCTCCAAGCAATGAGATTTTTATTTCGTGTTTATCATTTTTAAAAATCACCCCATCAATATTCATCGAATATACACTTGGGGAAGGCACAAATTTGATTTTAGCATTCATTTTCTCTGCAGCATTGTTCAATACAACCATTACATCTTCTTCCTGCTCACTGCTTACCACTGGTGTATTTTGTTTAATGATTCCCGCTTTTTCTTTTGCAATAGTTCTTATGTCATGCCCTAGTACTTCCTGATGATCCATACTTATTGGAGTTATTATCGATATAATGGGTTTGATCACATTAGTAGAATCCAGTCTGCCTCCTAAACCTGTCTCTATGACTGCTATATCTACTTTTTGCCGTTCAAAATACCAAAATGCCATGGCGCTAGTTGTTTCAAAAAATGTGCTCTCAATCCTTTTTATCTTATCAAGATAGTTTGCCATGAACTTTAGAATATATTCATCGCTGATAGGATGTCCATCAATGCGAATTCGTTCATTAAATTTTACTAAATGTGGAGATGTATATAATCCGACTTTGTAGCCAGCTGTGCGAAGAATATTAAAAACAAATGCTGCCGTAGACCCTTTTCCATTTGTTCCAGCAATATGAATAAGTTTCAGATTTTTATGGGGATTATCACACGCCTCCAATAATTGAAACGTATGTTCCAAACCTGTTTTAATACCCAGTCGCTGAAGGCTGTATAATTCGTTAAGTAATGCTTGAATTTCAGAGGTCATGAATCGTGCGCACACTGTCTATCTTGGATCCAAGGAATCGTTGACCTACTGATTCAAAATGTAAAGGAATGTCAGTGACAAAGCAAGAAAGTGTTCCCCCCTCCATTGTATTGCTTTTTAGATCCAATGAGACTAATTCTTCGTCTACAACTTGAGCAACCGCATCTGCTGAATCGATCAACACAACATCATCCTTCAATTGGGATGCAATTACATTTTTTAGTAGCGGGTAGTGTGTGCAGCCCAATATCAACGTATCAATATTATGATCATTGAATGGATGTAAATAATGGGCAATAACTTCTTCTACAACTTCTCCCTGTAGCCATCCCTCTTCGACAAGAGGGACTAATAAAGGGCATGCATAAGAAGACGTTTCAATTGTTTCATCCAATGTTTCCAAAGCCTTTTTATAAGCCTCTGAAGAAATAGTGGATGTGGTACCTATTATGCCAATATGTTTGTTTTTTGTTGTCCGAAATGCTTCTCTTGCGCCGGGTGCAATTACACCAACCAGTGGTGTATCAGTATGATTCTCTAATGCATTCAGCGCTCTTGAAGTCGCCGTATTGCAAGCAACAACAATCATTTTCGAATTTTGGGCTACTAAAAAATCTGAAATCTCTTTTGAATATTCCTGGATTAATTCAGGGCTTTTATTTCCGTATGGAACGCGGGCTGTGTCACCAAAATACACTATGGATTCGTAGGGCAATAATTTTTGCAGAGATTTTACTACTGTCAATCCCCCAAGTCCCGAGTCAAAAACTCCTATGGGTTGTTGATCTGACATTATCCCTCTGTAAGCAGGTCCTGTTTTGAAGAGCGAAATTTTACTATGGCATTAAATATCCCCTCGGCGATCTTTTGTCTATATTTAGCCTGTTTTAACTTTTTTTCTTCTGTTGGATTCGATAAATATCCAGTTTCGATCAATACATTTGGCATACTGGCGCCAATAAGTACAAAAAACCCAGCTTGCTTTACTCCTCTGTTCTTTGCGTCAAGTTTTTTCGCCAATTCTGACTGAATTAATGCAGCAAGATCTTCACTCTCCTGCATCTGCATAGATTGAGCCATGGTCGCCATGATTAAATTTTCTCCTGTTAATTCCTTATATCGGGTCCCAGTATGTTCTTCCATCTTAATTACTGCATTTTCCCTTGCAGCAATTTGAATAGCATCATCAGATTTCCCAGGTCTCAAAAGATATGTTTCAAAACCTCTCGCAGAACGATTCGGATTGCTGTTTGCATGGATACTAACAAAAATCTTTCCATTACTTTCATTAGCTAATTTTGTTCGCTTCCAAAGCGGAATGAACACATCTTCTTCGCGAGTGTACACCACTTTGATATTTGTCTTTTTCTCTAACAACAGACCAAGTCGTTTAGTGATATCAAGCACAATATCTTTTTCTAGTGTCCCGCTTTTTCCGATAGTCCCGCCATCTTTACCGCCATGACCAGCATCTAATACAACTGTATCCAATTGCCAACGATTTCGAAGTTTATCGATACGCCCTGCACTTTTATCAAAAGGAGTACGTAAAGTTACAACAATGGAATTTGGGTCGGGGCTTTGGAACACTTCGTGTCCAATGATTTCTGATCGCAAACGAAAAGCCAGCTGCGCAGATTGCGCAAATTGGTATGCAGTGACTTTTGCGATCACCCCTCGCGTATCTGCTTTATTGATCTTTGTCGTATCGACCAACCCGTCTTGCACTGTAAGATAAAACCAGCCATTATCATGTTCAAAGGAACTGATATGGCCATCATTAAACCGCTCCTGCGTAAAGACAGTCAAAATAGTACCATTTGCTTTTTGTTCAATGTCTACCTCTGTAATATTGAATTCTATTACATCGATATCTAGCCGTTGCTTAATCGGATCATAAGTGAGTCCGGGTAAAACAGTCTGCTTTAAAATATTGAAAAAGGGAACCGCGGGAAGATAAATATCTTTTCCATTATCTATAGAATGAATTGGCATATGAAATACATCTTCATCTACTAAAATAAAGCTTGAGTTGCTAGATATCTTGATCCGTGTATCTGAAAAATAAAGAACCATTTTCATGCGATCTATATTTACAAATGGTTCTCTTGATGTCAAAATTGTTGATAGTCCATTAGCAGATATGTACAGCCCTTTGTTGCTATCTAAGACCGCTAGGTCGTGTTCTTTCTGGTCCACACTATTCACAACCAAAATGGAAGAGAATAATGTGGAAATAATCAATGGTAGAGTAAAGATGAGTTTTATCATGCGATTCATAAGGGTAAAATTATTGGATAAGAAAGCCCCTTGCAATAATAGGCTAAAAATTTATTTTTATGGCAACCGCGCTGGTTCTCTCAGGGACTCCGTTAAATCTTGCTAAATACTATTTATGTTACGTTATGATTTAACTATAAACAACTACGCCCCGTCAAGCGGGGCGCAGTAAGTAAAATGGATTTTATTGTGGATTACTTTTTAGAGTAAATAGCTACGAGAAAAATTAGTGCTAACAGACCAGCAAGGCCCGCGTCACCAAATTGTCCCATAATTCTACCTACTCCTGCAATCACGCCAAATGGATCATCAAAAAGAATTCCGATGATGATTCCGAGGACCACCAGCGTTTTAAGCAGGTCGGTTATTTTGGCTATCCATTCATTTACGCTGTCGAAAGCACTCATATTTCCTCCTCTGATAATTTAATCAGGAATACAGGGTCCCAATTTAAAAAAGGAACCCTGTAGAAGTTATCCCGTAATTATCAGGCCATTGATACGAGAAATAGAAGTGCCAACAGGCCAGCCAATCCGCCATCTAGGAATGTGTTGACTAGATCAACTACACCACCAACAGGATCAAATCCTGTAGAGTATAGAATATTAGCAAACACAAAGAATACGATTAAGCCTTTGATAAGACTTACTATTCCAGCTACGACGCCATTGACAGTTGAACTCACATCAGCCATGATGTTCCTCCTTGGTTTGGTTACTTGAAAAAACAGGGACGCTCTGCCCCTGAATTAGGTACATGATTTCTCTGTACAGATTTGACTTAATTATCTTCAAATCAACTGAATTTAAGCACAATTCAATATTTGTCAACATT
The DNA here is from genome assembly GCA_964510385.1 of uncultured bacterium. Taxonomy (GTDB): domain Bacteria; phylum Fidelibacterota; class Marinisomatia; order Marinisomatales; family TCS55; genus UBA2126. The sequence continues at coordinate 40,703 of CAZECA010000003.1, read as the reverse complement.
TTTTCCTTCGAAAATTTCAAATATTAACTAAAATGCATTTATCGACGAGAAACTGAACGAGCTCCTCTTATTACGCTGTCAAGAACTTGGTACCGTATTGTCCAATAATTGCTGGATAACTGGTGTATTTTTGATATAACCCAGCGTGCAAAGGGATTAAAGAGGAGAAATCCTTTTAGTGAATGGATCCATTTACCTCCCAAAGCAGATTTATGATTAGGAAATTGCTTAATTATCGTCGGTAAATTGGTTTTTCCATAATGATACATAGATTCACAAAAATCTTTCAAATCCCGTTGATGATGGTGCTCACATGAAGCTGAAAAAGAAAATCTTAAACCATCTGGATATGCTTCCCAAAGTCGAATTGCCAGTTCAGTATCTTCACCTCCATAACTTTTAATTTTTTCATCAAAAAGCTCCACAACATCAAAAACTAATCTTTTTACTGAAGTATTATTAAACAAAAAATATGGAAAGAAAATTGGAACCTTTTCACCAAAGTGCCTGGCTCCTCTTCTAGGGTCATAAAAATATTGATCCAAAATATTTGCTTCAATTCCTTTTGGCAATTTAGAATCACCAATAACTCCTACAACATGTGGATCGCGCAAGGCATTTATATGTTCATCAATCCAGTTTTCCTTTACAACCATGTCGCTATCCAAAAAAATGATCACCTCACCATTACTTATTTTAACCCCAGAGTTTCTTGCTGTTGATAGACCGCTGTTCTTTTTTAGGTGAATTACTGATATATTATCATTGTTACCAAAAGAATCAAGTATTGCTCCTGTTTGATCTGTTGAGCCATCATTGATCAGGAAAATCACATATTTCCCCCGGTATCGCTGCTTAAGAACACTGTCGATACATTTTTTTACAATGTGTTTGACATTATAACAGGGAATGATCACGTCTACTGTGGGAGACCAACTCAAACGATGCTCTTTTCTTCATAATATTGGTACAAAATATTAGCTGTGTTGTGCATGTCATGATGTTTTACAACCCATTCCCTGCTTTTCTTTTTATGGTCTATCAAGGCTTGTTTGTCGAAAACTAATGATTGTAGACAATCATAAAGATTCTCTTCATTAACATTTACAAATGGGTGGTTTGGTATGAATTTTACATATTCATTATTCAATTCTGTTACACAACACAGCCCCATAGATAATGCTTCCACTGAATTCATTCCATATCCCCATCCCCCACGATTGAAAATCTGATCAACTAAAATATCACAGGTTGCTTTTAATTTTTGTGCTTCTAGATGAGGCATATGTTCAATTAATACAAATTCTACATTATTATTTTTATTGACTAAGCTTTCACATGTAGGGATAATAAAATCACTGCCCTTATAATAACGATCAGTGGGGCTGTGACAGATACGAATAGTTTCATTTACCTGGGCCAATGGCTTCTGTTGAGATGTATCAAACGGAAGAAAAAGATAATGCAGGTCAGGGTGTCTTTTTAAAAGATCCAATTCACTGGTCACATTTAATGAACTTGCGTGATTTATATTTGAAATTACCCCACGGGTTCGGAGATCCTGTCCATGATAGGTACATACTATTGGGATACCTTTATTCTGGAGTTTTTTTACAAATCGGGCATCACGATAAAATTCCAATCCCCATTCCAAATGAACAATATCTACATTGAAAAGGTCATATTGCTCAATAGCTCTTTCCACAGTGTTGCTCCACAACCAGTCTCTGAATTGAAAATACTTTGCTTCTAAAAAAGAATTGGGAGACCATACTGGAGGGTATCCATCTTTTTGCTGATAATCCCCACCTGCTCCTCTTGTTAATTGATAATATTTGTGCCTCCCTTGCATATAAAAAGAATTGGCTTTTATCATTGGTAGGTTTAAGCAAATACCCGGATCAAAACCATGTCTAGTTTGATAAAGAGTCATAAATAAGCATTCATTTCCCTTGGCCTCATGTGCCTTTTGCCACAAACTAAGTGTCCCGACTGTGTTTTCCGGTGAAATATACAGTATTCTCATTTCGTCACTTTTTTATAAAGACCTAACAATTTTTCTTCAATTGATTCCCAGTTATATTTTTCATCAATCTGTTTCTGTCCCGTTAACGATAATATTTCAAATCGTTTTTGACTGGTTAATACTGACAGTATCCCATTTGCCAGTGCCTCAATATCGTTTGCTTGAACCAACTCACCAGTTTCACCAAGAAAATGTCTGACCGGCGGAACATCCGTCGCTACCACAACACAACCAGCAGCCAAGTATTCAAACAATTTTGTAGGCGTGTCAGAATTGACTCTTGGTGTAGACAAAGAAGGGATAACTCCAACATGAGCAGCTTCTAAATGTTCCCATACCTGCCCGTGGCTTAATTCTCCTTTCCATTCTATATCCTGGCTAAATTGATTATCTTCGATCATATTAAATAATACTGTTCTAAATTGATCCGTGCGTGGTGTCCCAAGAAGTTCTAATCTTGCTCCTGGGATATCTGCTTTTACTTTAGAAAATGCCTCGATCAATAATCGGATTCCCCTGTCTTCACTGATCTGGCCATGATATAATATTACAGGTATCTCTGACCATTTTTTTGGAAAAGCAATGTTCTTTTTACTGGGGAAGTTTTCCACAACTGTGGTTGATAATCCTTTTTCATCATAAAAGCTCTCACCCATAATCCTATTTGCTAAAATGACCTCATCAACATACATCAAATGAGATGTTTCAAAAAATGAAAGAGACCTATTAATTACTTTTTTCATAACGCCTTTTTTAGATGAAAATGTGTCCCACATGGATCGCAATGTATCGTGAACATCATAAATAACACTTATACCATGATCTTTTTTAAGCTTTTTTGCCAATGGTAACATATCAAATTCATGTATATGTAGAGTGAAATGTGGTGAACTAATTTTTTGGGACAGAATTTGAACGTATTGTTTGATGGAGGTTTCTCTTCGTTGAAAGTTTTGATGAAGCAAGTTTCCTCCCGTCAGATCTGAATCCCCATCCCAACGTGTAAAATAATGAATGGTATATCCAGCGTTTAAGAGGGACTGAATTTGACGGTGATAAACTCGTTCATCATCAGGCTTATGCCCAGAAGTGACAACTGCTATCATCTGAATATCCTACGGATGTATTGTTGTTCATTTATTGTCAAAAAGCCTGTAAGATATAAAATAACAGGATATGAAAAAGATAATATGAGTTTATTCACCCCAGTTGCTTCCATTGTAAATCCCATCGCAAAAACCATCATAACTGAAATGATTACCCGTATAATTCGTCCCCATTCATAGTCAATTGGGAAAAACTGCAAATTCATAAAAAATAAAAGAAACGCCATTGCAGCAAATGAAAAACAGGTGGCCCATGCTGCTCCCATAGCCCCATAAGTAGGTATCAAAATGAAGTTGAGCAAAATATTCGTGCCGGCACCCGTTGCCCGGACCCACATTAAACTGCGAGACTTTTCCAGTAAGTACATCCCAGGCATTTGAAGTATATAAACGCCGTGAAACCAATACCCCAGTGCAATCACAGGCACAATTTTTGTAGAAGACCAAAAAGTTTCACCATAAAATGAGATTCCCCCAACATTGATCCGAACAATATTTTCTACCCAAATAAAAAGTAGTAACCATAAAAATCCAGTAACAACGAGCACATAAGTAGTAATCCTGGAAAAAATTTCTTTCTGGTTTTTTCCTGCTTTCAAAAAAAATGGCTGCCAACCCATATTAAACCCCATAACCACCAGCATCATTAGCATTCCAATCTTATAACCTGCGCTGTAGAGGCCAACAGTTTCCATATCAGTGAACCATTTCAAAATATATCTGTCGGAAATTTCCATAATCATGGAAAAGATACCCGCCGGTAAAAAAGGGATCCCAAATGTCATAAGGCTCCACCAATGTTTTCCTGAAATATGTTTAAAACTGAACCGCTTAAAAACGATTGGAAACGAAATTAGAAGTAAGCCCCCGGAGACTATAAGATTGCTCAATAACACGCCTTCGAGTCCCATTTCCAGACCAAGCACAAACACCAAATTCAATACCATCATAGAAATCACATTCATCAAACTGAAAGCTATGTATTTTGTTGGTTTTTCTTCTGCCCTCATGATAAGCTGTGGCACGGACCATAGAACATCACAAAAGATTATCCAGCCAATATATATCATCAGTGTAGGATAGTGCCCCGCCAAAATAATGGGGGACAATATTTCACTGCTCAATGATACAATAGCAGCAAAAACAAATGAGGTACACAATAATGAAATATATGCGGTGGACAAAAATGATTTTTGTTCATCCCCTTCAGATAAAACATATTTTTTCATGAGAGATAAATCCAGACCGTAATGGAGCACGACTCCCATAAATCCCAAAAACACGTAGGCCAGTGAGATTACGCCATACTCTTCAGCGGTGAAGACATTTGTATAAAGAGGCAACAGGAGAAAGGTTACCAACCTGGCCAAAATATGCCCGCTGCCATAGATCAATGTTTGACCTGTTAATTTTTTGATCTGATCAAACACAAAAATTAAAGTTTAAGTTCCAAGGTGTCACGAAATTGGCCACTGGCACCAAAATTTTCTTTGAACCTGGCCAGCCCCATATTGGGTTCTCCATCAATAGTAAAAATGCCAAAATCAAAAATAGTATAATTGTTTTCTATGGCCCATCCGAATATTTTATAAAATAACAGGTTAATTGGTCTCAATTCCTGATGAAGCTCATCATGACTGATATAAAAAGCCAATATTACATTATCATTAGCCGTGAAGTTTACCACTCCAGCTATCATACTATCCTCTAAAAATGCACCAAACAGATTGATCCTATCCGGAAACAGCTCTTTAAGCTTAAGTAGCTCTTCTAAGGTGTGCGTTGGGTTAACATTGTGACGAATACTTAAGTTTTGTTTCAGAATAGAATAAAATGCCTTCAGATCATCTGTTTGCTTTACCAGTACTCCAGACTTCTCTGCTTTACGTACAGCAGTGCGGTGTGTTTGTTTGAATTTAGACAGAGTGCTATCAAGATTATTTTCCAGAAATAGAACGCTGGAGACTTCTCTTTTCACATATTGAAATCCATTTTTCTGTAACGCAAAATCAATATAATTGGAAAATCGTTTGCTGTAGATGGTGGGTGGTTGAGTTAATCGTATTTTTGCCACACCATTTTCTTTTGCGTGGCACACCAATTGATCCACAATGGCAAGAGAATCAGAAAAAGTCAAATCTTCAGGCACCACAAATGAGCCAACAGATGCCCCTGGATGTGATACGAGATGCTTTTCATCATTGTTGATAATCTCAGCTGCAGAAAAAACGCTGATCATTTTCCCTTTTTTTTTGAATATCAAGCTATGATCAATAAACCGTTCATCAGGATGATAGCTTAAAAATCTACGAGTGTGAAAAATTGTTCCATTATTGGCTGATGAAACAAATGCATCCCAATCTACAGATTGATCGATATATCGTATTGTTGTAATCATATTGGAAAATGTAACGAAAAATTAGGTGGAGATGTTTCCAGAAACAATTGCTGATTGTTTTGCGTTTGCACCGCTGAAATCACTGCTATAATTTGTTCTACGCTATTTATAAGAATTTCATGTCAGATACTCATATAAAATTGATACACGCCCGAGAAATACTTGATTCAAGGGGAAACCCCACTGTTGAAGTAGATGTAACCCTAAATAATGATGGATTTGGAAGAGCTGCTGTTCCGTCCGGAGCCTCTACAGGGAAATACGAAGCAGTTGAATTACGAGATAAGGAAAAACGATATCTAGGAAAAGGAACCCAGCGTGCTATTAAAAATGTAAACACCATCATTGCTCCGGCATTGATTGGAAGTGATGCGGTGATCCAAAAAGATATTGATGATCGCATGATTGAATTAGATGGCACGGACAATAAATCCAATTTAGGAGCCAATGCTATTTTAGGTGTTTCCATTGCTGTATCAAAAGCCGTATCTGACTATAAAAACTTGTCTCTTTATAAATCTCTAGGAAAGGAAAACGCCTTCACGCTACCCGTTCCCATGATGAATATTCTAAACGGAGGAGGCCATGCTGACAATAATGTAGATATTCAGGAATTTATGGTTTTCCCATTAGGAGCTGAATCTTTCACTCACGCGCTGCAGATGGGGACAGAGATTTTTCATTATCTGAAATCTGTATTGAAAGAAAATGGGTTGAATACTTCTGTGGGGGACGAAGGCGGATTTGCACCAAACCTTAACAGCAACGAGGAGGCCCTAGAAGTCATTATTGACGCAACAGCAAACGCAGGATATATAATGGGAACGGATGTCTTTTTGGCTCTAGATGTTGCGGCTAGTGAATTGTATTCAGATGGAGCCTATCATCTCGTTTCTGAAGGACGAACCATGTCATCTCTTGAAATGATCGATTATTATTCTACATTAATAAACAAATACCCCATCGTTTCCATTGAAGACGGTTTGGATGAAAATGACTGGGATGGTTGGGTGGAAATGAACAACGCTCTTGGTGAAAAGGTACAGATCGTTGGAGATGATCTTACAGTAACGAATATTCAACGACTTCAATCAGCCATTGATAAACAAGCTATGAATGCAATTCTTATCAAACTGAATCAGATTGGTACCCTTTCTGAAACAATTGATGCTGTGGATCTTGCCAAAAAGCAGGGGTTTGGAACGATTATTTCTCATCGCTCCGGAGAAACAGAGGATACAACTATTGCCGACCTTGCGGTGGCATTAAATGCCGGACAGATAAAAACGGGGTCAGCTTCGCGTACAGACAGAGTGTGTAAGTACAATCAATTAATTCGCATTGAAGAAGAATTAGGCTCAGAAGCTGTTTTCCCAGGCAAGGAGGTTTTGGGCGGCAGGTAATGCCGCGATACTCATCCATGCGCCGGAAACGTAGACAAGCAGGAGCTCATGCTAATGATCTTCAACGCAAGACTGTCCGGATTGTCCTGATTATTGGTGGGATCATTCTAATAATTATTTTCTTTTTTGGAGACCATGGAGTATATCAGTTATATCAGTTGCGACAAGAAAAATCAGCGATTCAAAAGGCCATATCTGAGTTACGAAATGAGAAACAGGTGCTTGAATCCGAAAAGATCCGACTGGAAACAGATTATGACTATATTGAAAAGATTGCCCGTGAACGCTTCCGGATGATCAAACCTGGAGAAAAGGTATTTAAGGTCATCCAAAAAGAAGAATAAATCAAAACCCTAAATTATAATAAACACTTTCTCCTTTTAATTTTCCTGTGCAAATCAACTCCACATTTTCCGGAGTAGATTTAAAATTATAAACAAGCTCTGCCACTATTGAACTATTTGGTTGGATTATGGCCAAGTCTTGATATTTACCTTCAAATGGGTTTAGTTCACCTTTATTTTCTCCCTTTCCAACTACCTTCAACAAAACCATCGCTGAAAAATCTAAACTTTTGGTTTGATGGGTGTTTCTTACCCTTAGCGAAATAGATATACGTTTATTTTTCTTTGTGGCTTTTATCAAATTATAATTTGCATAATCGGCAACTTGATCTACTCCAGCCAGATGAGACACACGGCTTTCAGCAAGAGATTCGATTGGTATGTAGAAATCAACTGTGGCTTTTATAAATTTTCCAGAGGCATCTTTTTTAAGTTTGATTATTGTTGCGCCTGGATATAATTCACCAATTGTCTCATCACTCGATTTACTAGGAGAAGAATAAATATTAGTTTTATTTATTGTTTCTGTTTCTTGGCTGAAAAGAAATAATGGCAGTAAGAATAAATATATTTTCATAGTTGTTACAGTGTTAGGGTATTGGTTTTTATAAATGCATCAAGATAGATTTCAACGCGACGATTTTTAGCTCTGGCATCATTAACCGATACACTCTCATCAACTAATCCAAGATCAATCACAGGACGAAACTCCCCATACCCCATTGCGGAAAACTTGCTTTCATTTATTCTTGAAAAAGAGCTTAACAATTTTACGATATTCAATGCCCGAGCTGTTGACAAATCCCAATTACTTGAATACCGAGCTCTTTTTGGTAAAGGAAGATCATCGGTGTGTCCTTCACATCTTATTTCAACATTAAGAAACCCTCCTTTTTTTTCGATGGCAGTTAATAGATTACTGTATTTTGGGTCCTCGTCTACGTTTAATATTTTTGATACTCGAATTATGCCGCCTATTTGTCTTAGTAAGGGATATACAATTTCTTGTACATCCGCATCCATTGATTTAAACAAACGTCCACTTGCCATAGTTATTTTGACCCCCTTTGTTACCCGCTCAACCTCTACATAAGAAGATTCTACATTATCTTTCAGCTCTTCATATGTTTCATCTAACAATTTATTGATAACACGGTCAATATGCTTTTCCGCATCATTCAGGATTACTAATAACATGATAAAAAATGTTAGAAGCAGTGTTACAAGGTCAGCATATGTCATTGCCCATGCTGTGCTTTTTGCTCTTGCTTCCTCGGCAGTGACAGCTGTTGATTTTTTCGCCAAAATTATTCCTCGGTTTCTCGCTCAGTCCGAGGAACAAAGGTCATCAGTTTTTCTCGTATTAAAATGGGATGATCTTTTTTATGTATGCTTATAATTCCTTCAACAACAATATTTTTTAGCATCATTTCGTTTTCAGATTTCCGCTTCAATTTTCCTCCAATGGGCAAAAATATTAAATTTGCCATTAGAACTCCATAAAATGTGGTTATAAGGGCCAATCCCATTCCGGATAGTAACTGTGCAAATTTTTGTGCAACATCAAAGGACATCGCGTTAACTTCTTCTCCTCCTCCGCCTGTACCTGAAAAATTATTCATCATAATGATCAATCCAATAATAGTCCCAAGCATTCCAAAGGCCGGTGCATATGCGCCCATGTAGAAGAAGATTTCCTGACCCATTGAGTGGCGGCGTTCAATATTACTCAGCTCTAATTTTAAATACGTACGCAATAAACTCGGATCGCGTTCATTAATAGCGAGCTCTATTCCATTTTTCAAAAATGAATCTTCAATCTTTGGCAGGTCTGCTTCTAAAGAGAGCACACCATTTTTTCTAGCTTTCTCTGCTTTTTCGACAATTTCACTGATCATTTGTTGATAATTATGATTTTCCGATGTAAATACATTTTTAATTACCCTAAAAATATTAAAAACATGTTTTAATGGATAATTAACTAAGGTTGCAGATATCGTCCCCCCAAGTACGATCAAGATTGAATTAAGGTTAAAAAACCAAAATAAATCTCCACCATTTCGCAAAACACCTAGTGCAATAATTGCCAGCCCCGATAAAAGTCCAATTGCTGTTCCAAAGTCCATAATTAAAACCTATTTAATATTGTAATTGTATTATATACAATCAAAATTATAATTAATTCCAATATATAAATCTAATTATTTAATTTATAAATGAAGAAGTGAGGATGCCGTATAATTAATTTTTTTCGCGTCTTTTGGAAATATGTTTACTGGCGTTAAATAAGAAATCTTTTTCTTCTTCTGTCAAATGATCATATCCAGATTCATTAATCTTGTCCAATAATTGATCAACGCGCTGTTGGGTCTCTAGAGAAACCGATTCTTCTTTATCTTGTATTGATATTTTGAATTCTTTCAGTTGTTTGGTCAATGAGAATCGAAAATCTTTCCAGCGCCAATAGTATCGAAGATAGATAAATCCGATGGCCATCCCTGAAAGATGAGTAAGGTGGCTGATATTTGTGTGGTTATTAAATGATGAGAAAAACGCAGCTGCGCCTAAAAAAATCACGAACCATTTTACTTTAATTGGTATCATAAAATATAGGTAGACCGTGCGATTGGGGAACATCATTCCATATGCTAATAGAAGCCCATAAATAGCTCCGCTGGCGCCTATCAAAATAGAGTGGGAGTAAAAAATGTTGAATAAGAGCCACACTAATCCTGACCCTACTCCTGTCAAAAAATAATATTTTAAAAATTGTGTCCTGCCCCAAATAGATTCCATTTCCGATCCAAACATCCACAATACAAACATATTGATTAAAACATGAAAGAGGTCTCCGTGAATAAACATATATGTTACCGGTTGCCAAATCATGGGCCATACTGTTTGTGCGGATAGCCCAAAGATCCTAGCAAAATCGATCTGACTCTGAGAAATAACTTTCAATACAAATAGCCCCACATTGATCCAGATAAGGATTTTAATGGCTTCTGTAAACAGTTTTGGTTTAAATGAAACATTGCCCTGTTCAGACTGAAATTGGTATCTCATATAACGTTATTTGCCTTCATTAACCGGTAATAAAATTTATTCTTTATATTAATCAATGGTGTCATTTTAGAATAAGGAGCCTCGGGTACTTTCAATTGGGGTTTTTTGTATAGCGCCCAGTCCAACCCCATTTCCGTTCCTGCTGTATACAATGAATATAAAATATTCACAAATAGATCTCTTGGTAAAATTCCACCTATATTTTTTATTCCGTATTTTTGCAATCCATCCCTGATAATGGTTGAGCAGCTACGATTAAAAAAATTGAAATCCTTATATTTTTCCGGCGCCATCGGATCAACAGGTGTGGAGTGAATAACATTTAGTTCTTCATCAAATATAGCTTTAAGCTTATCAACATCTATCCCCTGAATGCGCAATACGTGTATAGTACGCATAAAATTGCGCCCAAATTTATCATAATAGGTTTTACCATTATCCAATATCTCAAACTTCTGATTATTGGGAGATGGAGCAAACTCTCCCAGCGCTGGTCTGTATAAAAACTCGTATGGTGTCATTATCTCATTTTCATTAACCAAATGAGAAAAATTGTAAACCTCACCATTGATATTGATGGCGTTGTGCCCAAATAGAGAAGCAGGATATTTTACTAAGCGTTCATTAAAATAAAATTCTACGAATGGTCTTCTAGACAATTTTTCTTGCGGCCAAATAATGATAATCTTTTCATTGGTTTCATAATCGCGCTGATCTAATTCTTTTGCATGGATCTTTTGGCCAAGCCAATGAGACCCGTAACCATCCCAGATCAATCGATCTTTGAAATGCACACCATCATTATTTCGAATAAAAATACTATTTTTATCTTTACATAATGTCCCTGTCAGTTGTGGCTTCTTAATCATGACAATAACTGCTTTAAGATCTTTAATGATTTCATATTTCTGTATGTTTCAAAATGATATTCTAGACTGGACGTAATATAATTTCCAATTACATGCCTGTCTTTTGATGTTACCACCTGTTCCGCCAATTGTTTTCGGAAAAGGGGGTCTGAAATATTAGAGCTCATGAGTAATTCCAATATTGTTTTACTGTTTGGCCCCCCATAAGGATCAGGTAAAACAAGCCCTGGGAATTCCCGTTCTTCCAAATGGGGTTGAAAACCCAGTAATCGCAATAATTGTAATTCGAAATACCAAAAACACAGATTGAAATGGGACTCTTCATCATGAAAAAACTGAAGGGTGTTAATCAATTCATCAAACAGTTCTTCATGAGCGTCTTCATCTGTAATTGTTTTTTCTACCAATTCCACTGTTGCCAGTGCATAGGAAATACGTTTTAAATCATCCTGAAAGCGTATCCAGTTGCGCCTAAAACTCACTTTAGATAATGTATGTAGATCACGGTTTGGTTTGTGGTAAAAAATGATATCAATAAAACTGGTAGGCTGAAAATATGAATTCCTTGGCGATTTTTTTCTTTGAGCTCCCCTAACCATTATCCCTACCTTACCATATTCCCTGGTAAAACAATTGGCAATAACACTTGTATCACCATACTGAATCTTTTTTAGAACAATTGCTGGAGTTTCAACGATCATGGTGATCGTTATTGATCAATACGCTTTAGCGTAAATAACCTGGTGTTTAGCGGGTTTACCGGAATATATACAATTGAGCCCAGATGGGTCGTTATTAAAAGGTATACAGCGAATTGTGGCTTTTGTTTCATCTTTCACAGCCTGCTCGGAAGCAGCATCACCGTCCCAGCCGCATTTGACAAAACCTCCCTTTTCTATGCACTCTTTAAATTCTTCATACGTGTTCACCTCATACGTGTTCTCATTCCTGAAGGTTTCTGCCTGTTCCAATAATCTAGACTGTATGTTTTCAAGTAGATCAGGAATAACATCAATTAATTCTTCACGATTCAAAATCTGTTTTTCACCGTTGTCCCTTCTCACCAGAACTGCCTGTCCGTTCTCAACGTCCCTTGGCCCCACTTCCATGCGTATAGGAGCTCCCTTCATTTCCCACTCATTAAATTTAAAACCTGGAGTATTATCAGAATCATCTACATGAACCCTAATGTGTTTTTCTTTTAACCCTAAGACAATTGGCTCAATAAAATCTTGAACAAGTTTTTTATTTTCTTCATTCCGCACAATAGGAATGACCACCACCTGGTGTGGGGCAATACGGGGAGGCAAACGCAGTCCCTTATCATCTCCATGTGCCATAATCACCGCGCCCACAAGACGAGTACTGATACCCCAACTGGTTGCGTATACGTAATCTTCCTTGTTCTCCTTTGTTTGAAATGTAACGCCAAAGGCCTTGGCAAAATTTTGTCCCAAATTGTGTGATGTTCCTGCCTGCAATGAACGTTTATCACCCATCATTGCTTCAATACAATATGTTTGTTCTGCACCAGCAAATTTTTCTGCTTCCGTTTTTAAACCAGTTAGCACCGGAATTGCCAGATAATCTTCTGCCAGCTGGCGATACAACTCTAGTATCTGCAATGTTTCTTCTTCGGCCTCTTGAGCCGTTGCGTGGGCAGTATGCCCCTCTTGCCATAAAAACTCTGTGGTTCGTAAGAACAGCCTGGTCCTCATTTCCCACCGAACTACATTGGCCCATTGGTTAATTAGCAGGGGAAGATCTCTGTATGACTGGATCCATTTTTTATACATAGACCAAATGATTGTTTCAGAGGTTGGGCGCACGATCACCTCTTCTTCCAGCCGTGACTCAGGATCTACAATAATTCCCTCTGTCTCATCTGCTTTTAACCGAGTATGGGTTACCACAGCACATTCTTTGGCAAACCCCTCAACATGTTCCGCTTCTTTTGCCAGATATGATTTCGGAATGAACATGGGAAAATATGCATTCACATGCCCAGTCTCTTTTATCATTCTGTCGAACGTATCCTTGATATTATCCCATATCGTGAACCCGTACGGCTTAATAACCATTGTTCCCTTAACGGGGCCATAATCAGCTAACCCGGCTTTTACAACTACATCTGTATACCAGGCCGCATAATCTGAAGATTGGGGGGTAACTCCTTTAGACATATTAATTGCTCTGAAAATTTTTGATGTTGAAATTACCGGGGTTCTTTGGGGCAATCAATCCCTTTGTTCGATTAATAAGATGATTACAAAATCAGAGATCAAATACATTCGCTCCCTGCATCATCATAAGGGACGGAATAAACACAATGAATTCATTATTGAAGGAGTCCGCCTGATAAATGAAGCATTGCAAGCAAATCATTTTCCCAAACGATTATTTTTTACCTTATCATTTTCTAATAATCACCAGTCACTTCTAGGGTCATTAAAAAAAACAGTCCCTGAAATACATGAAATTTCAGAAAAAGAATTGAGAGCTATTTCTGATACAAATTCACCTTCTGGCATTATTGGTGTGTGCGAGATACCAAATAAAATTGAACTGAACACTGGAAAAAAGGATTCTATCCTTTATTTAGATCAAATTTCAGATCCTGGGAACATGGGTACACTACTAAGAACAGCCGCATGGTTTCGAATCAAACATGTCGTCCTGTCAAGAAATTGTGTGGACGCTTATAATCCAAAAGTGGTCCGCAGTGGAATGGGATCACACTTTTATATCCATCTTCATTCACACATTTCACTTAAAACATTTGGCACGACACATACCATTATTGGAGCAGATCAACGGGGAGAATCCCAACCAGAAAATGTAACACAGCCTATTGTACTGGTCCTTGGGAGTGAGGCTCATGGCATCAGTCAAAAAAACAAAAGGTACATTCATCAATTCATATCTATTCCAAAGGCAGGCAAGGGGGAGTCACTAAATGTGTCTGTTGCAGGAGGTATTTTGATGGAAAAACTTTTTCAATAAAATGAAAGACCCCGGAATAATCCGGGGTCATTAAGGTGCTGGTTTGAAAAATTCTTTGTATTTAGGGTTGGAAACATATATATGCTTTACTATGGATTACAACAGGATTCTTTGCTTTTCGGTAGTCTTTCTGTAATTTTTATTAATGAATCCAACGAAAACCAACCCCTTAATAAAAGAGAACAATGATGAGCCGTACCCTAACCATAAAGAACGTCTTCGGGATCGTTATACTATCTGTGCTATCAGCATTGGTTGTCGGTGCAATCATTGCCGCCGTTGGACTGAAATACCTTCCTGAATCCAATAGCCAGATAGCCAATTTTCTTGCTCTATTCATAGGGCAAGCTTTTATGATAATACCTCTTTTATTATTTCTTACTGCACGAAGAGAACCAATTATTGAACGATTGCGGATTAGATCAATTTCCCTGCATACCACAATGACAGCTGTGGTTTTTTCCATAGGCATCATCATTCTAGTGGATGAATTTGATAGATTAGCAAGTATGCTTTTTTCTCCACCAGAATATTTGGATCAACTGGGAGAAATGCTGAAGTTTAATTCAGTGGGTGTAGCTATTTTTTTGATATTTGGGATTGCAGTGTTAGCTCCCCTTGGCGAGGAATTATTATTCAGAGGTTTTCTACAAAAATTTTTAGAAGAGTACTGGCAAGATGTTACCCGAGCGGTGCTGGTCACCAGTTTGTTTTTTGCGGTTATCCACATGAACCCTTTTTGGCTTATCCAAATCTATATCCTTGGTGTACTTCTCGGATTCTTAGCATGGAAAACAGGATCTATATGGGCTGGATTCATACTCCATGCAGCCAATAACCTTATGGCATTATTGTTTACCAATTTTGATGATTCAATTTCCGCTGTCTATACGTGGCATGGTCATGTAGCTCCATGGATAATCGTTTTTGGTATCATTTGCATCTATTATGGATTCACTCAATTAAATAAAAGCGCAGTGTTGGACACATGAGACAACAAATGTTTGAAAAAGAGATTCATGTACTTCGTGATACCTTTCGAAGACTCATGCGACGCCACGCTCACATTAATCTCTCAAAACTAATTGACAAAACTCACCCGGCTGATCTAGCGGTATTGTTCAGGTATTTTGATACTATTGAGCAGGAAGAACTCTTCTCGCTTATGAAGGCAAATGAAAATACTGGTCAATTCTTAACCGAGCTAGATGAATCAATTTTGGAAGAATTATTAAATGAAATTCAGACGAATCGTATTGAGGAACTGATCGAGCCTATTAGCTCCAGCGATCAGGCAGAAATTTTAAATCATCTCCCAGAAGAACAGGCAAAGGAGATCATTGACCGTTTAAAAACAGAAGAAGCTGAGGAACTCGAAGAGATCCTTGCCTACCCGGACGATAGTGCCGGATCAATGATGTATACAGATGTATTTACGCTTCATCAAGAGACTTCAGCAAAAAGTGCTATTGAAGCCCTACAGCATGAAGAGCAAGCTGAAATGGTATTTTATCTCTATGTAACAAACGATGATGGTTTGCTTGTGGGAGTTATCTCACTGAGAGACCTTGTAACTACCGCTCCTGATACCCTATTAAAAGACATGATGGTGCACAAAGTACACGCTGTATTACCAGATACTGATCAGGAAGAAGTAGCGCAGATTGTATCTCAATACAATTATCTTGCAGTACCTGTCACGGATCAGGACAATGTTTTATTGGGAATTGTGACAGTTGATGATGTCGTCGATGTGATTCGTGAAGAAGCCACAGAAGACTTCTTAAAAATGGCTGGTGTTGGGAAAGATCGGGAGATCCTGTTAAAATCTTCTTGGGGCAATGCAAAGAGTCGATTGCCATGGCTGTTTGCCAGTTGGTTCGGCGGAGTGGGTGCCGCAACGATCATTGGTCTTTATGAAAATATTTTAGAAACCACGCTTGCTCTTGCCGCATTTATTCCTGTAATCATTGGTATGGGTGGTAATATTGGTACACAGACCTCCACTATTATTGTTCGTGGCCTGGCCACTGGCCGGGTGAACCTGGGTAATAATATGAAGATCTTACTCAAAGAGATTCGTGTTGGATTGATACTGGGTATCTTATACGGTATTCTGCTTGGACTATTTACCTTGTTACGCTTTGTGGACATTTCACCTTATTTAGGAATCATTGTTGGTTTAAGTATCACGATGTCCATGCTTATTGCTACAACAATCGGAGCATTTGTACCATTATTTCTGAACAAGCTGGAAATTGACCCTGCAGTGGCAACAGGTCCCTTTGTAACAACCAGTATTGATATTGTTGGAGTTACACTATATTTCCTTATAGCATCTGCTCTACTGCCGTAGGCATGAATTTGCTATTATTGACCCTGGCATGTAGCTTGGGCATCTATATCTTGTTTGTTCTTTTTTTCATCACAGGCTTAAAACGAATTCCATCAACAAACACAGATCAACATGAAATCTCCTGGCCAAGCGTATCTATAGTAATAGCCGCAAGAAATGAAGAAGAAAATTTACCGTTCCTTATCCAGGATCTAAATCAACTGGAATATCCGACAGACAAATTAGAGATTATAATAGTGAATGACAGGTCAGCGGATAACACATGGTCTCTCATACAGCGCGCAGAATCACAAAATGAATGTATCACAGGAATTTCAGTAGATCGTTTAGAAAATATGACCCCAAAAAAACATGCCCTATCAAAAGGTATTGAATCAAGCTCTGGAGATATCATTTTATCAACAGATGCAGACTGCAGACTCCCGACTCGATGGATAAAAAGTATGGTCTCGTTAATTAATGAAGATAATGGGGTTATAATAGGAGCATCCAGCATTCAAGCTGACAGTTCTTTCGCTCATTATCAATTGGTTGACTTTTTAGCATTGGTGTCCGCAAATGCGGGAGCAAGCGGTTGGGGGTTCAGCTGGTCTGGCACCGGTCAGAACATCGCATACAAGCGATCATGTTTTAATGATATTAAAGGGTTTGAACCTGTGAAGGATCGCATTTCCGGAGATGATGTATATTTAGTTCAATCCATTGGCAAAAAATATGGCTGCCAGTTCAATGCTGACCCTCAAAGTTTTGTGCTTACCCGTCCTACTGGTTCTATTTTCCAGTTCGTCAACCAGAGGATAAGATGGTCATCCAATTCACGTTTTGCAGCGCAAGTAGATCTCTTCTTTCTATTCTTTTTACTCAATGCCTTTGCGTTGAACACATCATTATTGTTTTCTCTATTTTTTCCTCTTTTCTATACAATATTACCAATCATCTTCGCTATTAAATTTTTTGGAGATGCATTAGTAATATACTCGGGAGCATCAATACTGCGCGTGTCTTTCCCCTCGATCATGCTCATCTTATGGAGCTTGATACAGCCTATATATATCCCCATTGTAGGATTGGGTGGTCTGATCGGAAAGTTTAGTTGGAAACCATGAGAAACGCTGTTTTAGCAATTACAACTTTTGTTTCATTACTATATCCGCAGAACTACAATATTACATTCATTGGTCTGAATGCGATGACTATTAAAATGGAATTGACAGATAGCACAATCCATTTTGATACACAAACAACGGGGATCTTTGATTTTATTTGGCCAACCGCTAACCAGTATTACACAACATTTGATCAGAAAAGCTATGGAATGAGATCCTATGAAAAAAATGTCCACCAGGGCGCTAATAAATATTCTGTCACTGCAAAATATGATGTTCAAGATAGTGTTTTAATTTTTAATGATGTCCGCTTAGAAAGAGGTTATAATATTCAGTCTATTTTTACCATGCTGGCACGCATACAATATCAAGGAAAAGATGATCTGGATACAAAATGGTTTTCTCTGGAGCACGAAGGAATTTTATGTAAAACAAGGCTCCTATGGGCCGATACCGCTACAGTAACAATCAACGATCAATCAATTTTAAGTGATCATTACCGGCTGGACATCAAAGTCATAGAGGATGTAACATCTATACCTGAACGATCAGATTATTTTATGAAAAACATTATTCAGCCAAACATTATTCGACAAATTTGGGTTGAAAAAAATGATAAGAAACGAATCATCCAGGCGGCAGTCAAGATCCAAGGCTTACATATTATTGCACGAATTGTAAATGTATAAACCAACATTCATACAGCTCTATAAGAAACATATTATCATTTGGAGCATAGTAGCGACCGGTATCGTCTTGGCGTTGAAACTAGGAATCGATGAAAAAATTATTGTGCTCACGACACTTGTTGTGGGTCTATTTACACAAATTTTTGCAGGGGTCGGATCTTTGATCGCAATGATCCCTTTCATCGGGCCATTGATCGTTAAAGTTTTTGCCATTCCATTTTTCTGGCTTTTGAACGCCCTAGGATATTTTGTCGGGGCTATTGCAATTAGACGGGGTTATTCCAGCGAGTTTATGAAATCCAGAGTGTTGACAATATCGCTTTTGGTTGGCATCGTTGTTGGATACATTATCGGGCACATTATTCCACTACGGTAGCATGGATATACTGGTATTACAAGGACCAAATTTGAATCTCATTGGTGTGAGGTCTGCTCAATCCGGTGAACAGATCACACTAGATAAGATCAATGTAGCATTACGAAAATATTCACGTGAAATAGATTCTAATATCCAGCTGAAATTTCTACAAACTCATAAAGCTGAAAAGGCGGTGTCGTTTATCCAGAGAAATCGTAATAAAGTGAACGGTATACTGATCGCTCCAACTTCCTGGGGAAAATTTGAGTTCGCTCTGTTGGAAGCTGTATCTCTTGTTAAACTACCTGCTGTTCAAATCTTACTGGAAAATGACTATGGCACTTTATCCAAAGAAGATTCAATTTTTACACCCACCTGTAACGAAACGGTTCTCGGGCACCCATTATCCGTGTTCAACCAAGGTTTGGATTTGTTATTAAATCATATTTCTGATTGAAATCGGTTTGTTTCCAGTAAAGAGCACCATAGTTATAAGCATTATTATGGTGACACTTTTTCATGGGTGCGTGCCTCCAAAAGTAGATACTCCTCCAACAAAAAAGGGCGGGTTTCGTATTTTGTTTTCAGAAAACACTACGTTAACTATTGTCCATTCCGGTAAATACGGTGATCAAAATAAGGATATGGTGATTCGGTCATTATTGGCTCTGCAGGACCAATATATTAATAGAATCATACGTGATAAAGTTGAAGATGATTCTTTAGCGACCCTAATCAGATCACTCATTCCAGTTGAAAAAGCTTATTCAAACATAATTGATCTGTCATTCAATGATGATTCTCTCACGGTGAGATATGGATTGGATACATCTATAATCAATACACTGGTCGACCCAATTATGTTTTCTTATGGGCATCCAAATAAAAAAATGATCTATCCACTTTTCACAACGGATCATGTTCCACCAAATATAGATAAGACTAAGAGACTAAGATTGAATAGTCCCTGTACTAATGTATCTATTCCAACCAGAGCCTTGTTGCTACCCAATGCACCTAGAAAATATCGTAGTGGCATCCATCGCGGGATAGACTTCGTCGTCAATTGGGGCACGCCAGTGTATACGGTCGCCGAAGGAGTTGTCATTCGATCTGATCGTCATTATGAAGAGTTCGATCCGGAATTCAGAAGAAATTTACTGGATGTTTCAACAAAGCTCGGGCACACTCCGGCTGATGTATTTGAACATATACTCTTAGGACGGTCAGTATTTATAGATCATGGATTCAATCTTGTCCCCGGCTACAGGGCAATTACTATTTACGCCCATTTATCTCATATTGACAACGATATCAAGCCGGGTGTTCGGCTATCAAAAGGAGAGCAAATTGGGTTATCTGGAAACAGCGGCACAGAAGATGGGACCCTTGGGAAACGCACCGGAGCCCACTTACACTGGGAGATGATACTCCAAAATTCGGGCGGTGAATATTATTTAGGGCAGGGGTGGTCGTATAAAGAAATGGTTAAATCATTCGGTCGAATTTTCGGTGAACAATGAGCTATTTATAGAAATATTGTGATCAATCAAAAATCTGTTGATGATAACTTCCCGCGTTAAATCTGGATTCATTTCTTCTACCCTGTCAAAATATTGTTTAATGATTATGTTCATTGATTGGCGATTGATGGATCCCTGAATATTCGGGAACAAATTTTTATTTTTCTTGACCCAATCAACCAGAATATATCGAGACACAACTTCCGTGACTACTTTTTGAAAAGAATGTCCATTATTAATAGCCGCCGTTTTAAAAAAATTAAAATAATTAGCAGTATCGATGATCCATCCCAATGTTAGATCATCATCACCATTTTTACCCAAAGAAATGGTGGGGTCTAGTATTTTAAGCTTGTCAATTGTAGCGCCATACATTGTGCTTACACCCTCTACTGTTTTAACATACTCCCAGGCATTGTAAAGCTTCTCCAGGTCTATATCTATATTTCTTTCAGCATACTGGTCATCGATAAATGTTTGAAAATGCTCCGCCTGGTATCCATAACGTCCTCTGTTCAGATCTCGGATAATTGATTCTCTATCAAAAGGTACTTTCTTATCACCGCGTTTCGGAAGAGTGTGATCCACAATAATTACATGAAACCCCATCGGTGACTCTACAGGTTCTAATAATCTGCCCATGCCGGCTGTCCAGATTATATCATTAAACTTCTTTGGCATGAATCCAAAATATATTTGTCCCATATCGTTTCCCTTAACCTTAGAAACATTCAATTCACCGTAGATGGACATTGCCTCTTCAAAGTTGATTTTTCCCTCAAAAATTCTGCTATAAATACTTTGAGCTCTCTGACTTGCCTCTTCCCTGGTCCGCTCATTTCCTTTTCCAAAGGAGAACCTGTGGGAGACCGTTAATGCTTTTACATATACATCTGTATTGATAGCGCTAGAGATAAATGATAGTAGACTATCGCTGATCTCAAGCTCGGAGAATACGTGCTCCTCTGCCTGCCTGATCATGACCTCATTATTGATACGAGTATTTTCTAGGTTCACATCTAGATCTGCCGGATTCTTATTCATCTCACTAAGGAGTGCGAGCATGGAATACTTTTTAACAACTGATATTTTTTTGGAGGGGGTCAACCCATTAAAATATTCACGCCCAACAAAAGACTCGATTTGTGATATAGAAATATTTTCCCCGTCAATGGATGACGCCGTTTCATACTGACCACCACAAGACATAAAGAGGCAAGTGATAGTTAAAGAATAAAATAGTTGTAATTGTTTCATTATAAGAGGGGGAAATATAAAAAAAGGGGCGACATATAGTCGCCCCTTTTTCATATAATAATCTGAAGTGTTCTAGATTACTTCAAGAGCATCATTTTACCGGTCAAAGCACGATCCTGTGCTTCTACACGATAAACATAGACACCTGAAGCAACCTGTGCACCATGACTATCGATACCATTCCACTTAACGGACTGCAGACCAGGCTGCATGATTCCATTATGGATGGTTGCCACCTCTTCACCCAAGAGTGAGTAGACCGTAACGGTCACATCGCTTACAACATCGAGATTAAACGCAATGTTTGTAGCAGGGTTGAAGGGGTTAGGATAGTTGCCTTTTAATGAGAAGGCATTCGGTGTGCTAACTTCATCATCCACGCTAGCAATAGCTGCGAGAGCCTCATGGGCGCCCATCAACGGACTTGCGTTTGCGGGAGTGGCTGCTGAACCATAGATGTTCCAGTAGTTGGAAGCACCTACCCAGTAATAAACTGGTACAGTATTCAACGCTACAGCATCAAATGCTAGAAAAGCGCTCTTACCGCCATTTCCAGCCTGACCATGGATCATAACGTTGTATGTATCCATTCCGTCAGGAACATTACCAGCGCTATCCAGAACACCACCATAACCCGTCATATCTACCGTATGAGAACTTAGAGGCGTGACACCGTCAAGCCAGTTCGATCCACCGGTTTCATAGTTAGGATCATAGTTCAGGTGTAATGAATCTGATAGGAAACCATTAAGTACGCTAGCGGCACCATCACTTCCGGCCATAAGGCGAGAAACTCCGCCCTGATCGCCTGAAGCCATATAGTTCACATCATTGAACTCTTCTGCAATACCGAGCACATCATGTGCCACAGATCCGCTTGCAGTTGCACCATTGGTCCATCCTGAACGTGCGCCGAGCCATTCATCGCTAGATACGATGTATGTTTTGTCGCCGCCCCACCATGAGCTGATCTCAGCGTCATTGTTATAGGTAGGACCTGTACCTGCCAATTCAACGATTGTGGTGTATTGACCGGTAAGCTCATCTGTCATAGAACCATAACTTGCATCCCACAGATCAAATGTGGCTCCACCCCAGGTAAAATATAGCCAGGATGAATAAGTTAGGTTTCCATAGAGCAGTCCCTGATTATTAAAAATCAGTTCGTTGCCTGCAGTAGCTGAAAAGATGAAATACGAAGAGGTATTTGATGAGGTGCTTAATCCACCAACATCAGTCGCCGTCAATGACCAGTACACAAATGTTCCGGCAGCTTGACCTGGTATGTCACCACTATAAGAACCATCACCGTTATCTGTCATGTCAACAGTGTTGACAGCAGCGGTCAATGAGTCCAGCTGATATGACAATGTCACAGCTGCTATACCAGCATCGCCACCGCTAGGATTATCATCCGTAACGGTACAAGATACTGTTTGTGCTTCTGTAGAAAGTGTTGTCACGGGTGAAGTGATACCTGTAAATACAGGACCACGGTCACCGGTCAGCTCAACCGCCAACTGGTAGTTAAAACACCAGCCACGAATGTACCAACCGCTTTCGCCGCCTGTTCCGCCACAAGCTTCAGCATAGAACTTCATGGATGCCCAGGGGCTACCTGTATGCGCAGCATACTGAAAACCGATACCAGGATCGGATCCATCGCCACCTGTGCCGCTGTATGTAACAGCTACACCAATATAATCACCAGACTGCAGATCAACCTCTGAACCAAAATCTTCAAGTGCGATCCAGTTCATACCGCCGCCATTTTCTATGCCGGGGTTGTTGGTCGGGTCCAGTGTTGCTGCTGAAAAGCCATCGGGCCATACAAGACCCATGGTGGGTGTTCCGGGGGGGCCTGACGCGGCTGCAGTTGATCCCATAGGATCTGTTGCATTACCGATCATTGTTCCGCCACCGCAGACACCTGCAGCACTGTTCCATGTTGTTCCTTCTACTTCCATGAGGCCATCACCATCATCATCATAACCGGCTAGCCAACCGCTGCCGTTTACCATTGCTTGGTCATACATGGCTCCATCAGAACCATATGGATATGAAACCGCATGAAGTGAAACTGTTAGCTGTTCTCCTGTACCCCAACGATGCACTGGAACTGATACACCTTTAATGGTAGCATCAGCAGGCATTTGATGAATTGTCATCATGACATCACCGGGTGTCATATAAAAATATGCTCCCCAGGCGTAGTCATATGCAAGGGTGTCAGGAGTGCCACGGCCTACGCCGTTATGGCTATAATTGTACCGCTGTTCGTAGCCGGGCACAATCACTATATCCTGCTCCGGGCTCCCGATGACCTCAAACTGACTCAGATCTTTTGTCGGAATACCTGTAGATGCTTGTTTAGCATCCTTCACGTTTCCAAGATCACGAGCGCTAACCGGCCATACGAGGGCAAGCAGAAGACCAAAGGATATTAGCTTCTTACTCATGTTAACTCCTTATTTACTTTTTCTTTCTTGCAAGAAAGACGTCAGTGGATAAAAAATATACCCACTGCTTTTCGTCTTTATGTTTTTCGACATGTTTAAAAGGCTATTTTTAAGGTTAACCATTGTACACCATCGAAATATTCTGCTGTCCTATACGCATAATCTACGGACAGCCCCATTCCAGCTAAACTGGAAAGGTCAAGGCCAAAACCAAAGGTTGGACCCCAAATAAATTCTTCTGAACCGCTCTCAAATGTATCATCAGCGCTATCGTCATCCGTATCCTGAATCATATCGGCGCCATAGGGTTCCGGATCAAAACCGATGGCAGTACCTGCCCTGACGCTAAACATATTCATAAGTGTCAGCTCCGTCCCCAAGCGGATCTCATCAAAAGAGAAGTTATTGTTCAAAAATGAACCAGCGAAGGTGGCTTTTGCGGGTCCCAGGTCAATAGGACCATATCCAACACCCAGCTCAATTGTCGTTGGCAATTCAAATTCCTGCAGAACAATGCGACGTGGTTCCACCGGCGTTCCTGGTTCCGTATCATCGGGCTGGTGCAGCTCTTCAAGATCGGACCCGTCAAACCTCATATTCAGACCAAGGTTCCTAATAGATGCGCCCAGCTGGAGCCCTGTACCCGTTCTGTATTGGACACCGGCATCCAGCGCGATCCCGAATGCATTCACACGCATGATCTGCTCTGATACCAGTTTTATGCTGGAACCAAAAAGGATACGGTCCGTTACCTTTCTACCATACATAAAACTCAGCGTCAGGTAGTTGGGAGAATAGGTTGCGCCTGTACCATCTGGCTCCTCAGATGTTGTTACATCAATATCGCCAAAATCAACTGACTTCAGGGACATTCCAAACACATTATCCCCGAGCTTGGCCGCGACAGCCCCATACGCTAGTCCCAGATCTGCGATCCATTCGTTACGGGAGAACAGTGCCTCGCCGTTACCAGATATATTGGCCAGCCCGGCCACATTCCACGCAGCTGCCTCAACGCCAGACAGACCAGCAACATAAGCACCAGACATGGCGGTTCCCCTGGAGCCCATGGGAATCATCAACTCCTGGGCGCCTGCTGTACCACGTCGGGACTTACTTCCTGCATACAGACCGACAGTCATGGACAGGATTAAAACGATTGTTAAAGATTGTTTTATTAGTCTCATTATCATGCTCTCTTTATCAAATTTAGAATACGCTTAAACGTTCTTCAGGTTGGAAAACAGCAAGCTTAAGTATCTTTTCATGGGTCTTACCATTTTGATCTTCTACTTCAATGTATGCGATATACATTCCGCTTGCTACCGGGATACCGTTCTGATTTCTCAAGTCCCACTCTGCTCTGTCATCCGCTGTATTTTCCTCTGAAATTGTTTTCTCAATTTTTGTAACCAGATCGCCTGCGATCGTAAAAATACGAATCGTGGTTGACCCTATTCCCAAATGGGTGAAGAATACTTTCCTGTCCTGAGGGTTAGACTCTTCAGGGTTACGTCCAAAATATGGATTCGGGAAGACGTTGACCATGTCGAGTGTTCCGTCAACAGTTTGAAGACCCGAGGCTGTAAAAGTATAAACATCTGTTCCGGCGATAATTGGATTATTGAACTCGATCAGGAACTCATTTCCGCTCTCAAAAGATGTAGAACTCTTATCAAACTTGCACATCCACCCCATTAGGGCGCCATCTGTAAAGTGATCGCTCATTCCTGCACCTGTATAATCTCTGTATACAGGTATAATGAAGAGGTTCTTATCAAACTTTGTGCTGCCTTCGTTATCAGCATCTGCCTCAAAAAGCGGTTTGTTCCCAGCTGCAAGATAAATAGCGATATCTATGCGCCTGTTATCTTCCACAGTGTAGAGCTCAAACGGAACCCAAACCGTATCAGCCGATCCTGATACCAGTAGACCTGCCTGAAAAAATGTTGCAACAGATCCCTCATCGGAAAAGACGACTTTAAGGTCTAGCTGTAATTCTTCAGCACCTGCGGCACCAGCCAGCTGCGTGACACCATTTGCTTCCAACGCGGTGATAAAGCCATTCCAGGTTCCACCATTGGCATCGAGCCCGGCAAACACCAGCGATGTGCTTGTGTCCGCATCAACCAGTGTTTCTGAATTCTTATACCCTGAGGGAGCAGAATAGGTTGCCGCACGAGACCCAAGGATAAATCCATCCATTATCTCCACATTTTCATAATATAGTGGTTGTTCCGAAAACTCTAGATCAGAATTATCATAGTCATAGTAGTCCGGGGTAGCGGGGAACAATGCGTCCGAAGCCACAACAACATTGTCTGTTGTATTTGTCAGGGTCCAGTACGTTGCTGAATCTATCTCTGAAAAAGAGATAGAGTAATTGTCATTCGTCAACATATATGGGTCCACAACATGGGGATAAAACTTAGCATCAGACAGTCCTGAATGGGTTATTCCGAGTGTGTCGCTGTACACATTGCTGAGTGCACTACCGACACCCGGGCCGCCAGGGACAACCATGATGGCAGCCTGGGGGCTTTCTATCACGCGTTGTGCAGCGTCCGGAGCATATGCATATGCCGTTACAGCAAAGTAATATTGTCTGTGATTGATCAGAGAAACGCTATTAATCACATCATCTGTAACCTCAATGTAATGATTAATTCCTGAGTCTGAACCAAACTGAGAAGGCACCTCTAACAGCTCACCGGTTACCTCATCTAATTGATTATCCAGAAGAATCTTTTGACCGTCTACTATATCATAGGTGGCAATACGGTGCCAGGGGCCGGCCACGGATTCTCCTTGATACACGTTGTAACCCTGGAAGGAGTACTCTGTACAGGCATAGCCTTCAATCTTCTCTGATCCTTCTTCCCAGGAGAGTATAACTTTATTATTAAGCTGCGCCACCTCAACCGTTGGAGAGGGAGGTGAGCATACATCAAAGTTTGCGTCAAATGCTGCCTGAGCGAACTTGTCATAGTATTTCATCTTGGTAATAGATTTTGCCCAGTTGGATCCTGCCGCGATGATCATTGAGCCAACGGTTTCCACTGTATCGCCCACAAGAAATGTGAACGGACCGGAGGTCATAAGATAGCGACGATCATCTGGGTCTGTGTCCAGCCAGCCTGTCCCCGTGACAGGATCTGCATCATGGATAAACATTGTTGGTTCACCAGTAATTGGGTCCACAAAAGGCTCTCCGGTGTTGCCCACCGTGCCATTCATAAAATTGTAGGCCTCTTGTGCTGTTTCAGGGTCACCCAGGTCTGGGTCTCCATTAATATATTTTACAAATGAAGTCAGTCCCAACTGCCTCTGGTCAGGATATTGTCTTAAATAATACCCCTTGCCCTGAGCCCAGGTAAGAAGCAGGGCTGTATCACCGGGCGAACTGACCGTTGGTCCCTGAAAAAAGTCACCACCAGCTGCCGGGGCTTCAACACCGTACATATTATCGCCATCAATATCATTATATGTATATCCAAGGCTCAAATCTGTATCACAGGCTACAAGATCATCTGTGTGATCGCCAACGTCATCATCGTGCCACATAGAAACAAATACACTATCCAAATCATCCGGTCCGCGGTTAATACACACCCAACGAATAAAAAGAATATTGCCCAGAGGGCCCGCCTGATCAAATCCAAACACAGATGTTTGAATCTCAACGTTCATTGGCGCTGTTCCCCATAGTGGCGTGTGCTGAGATGCGTCACCATCATTCATCACGTACCAGTGAAACATATCCCCTAATATTTCCGGGTGGTCACCATCCTGAATATCGTATGTCCCATCATCATTTGCATCAACCCAGGGGGCACCAGCATGAGCCGGGTAATTTTTAAAATCATCTGTTGGCAGAGACACCTCGGTCATGACCGTAAACGCACTGGCACCTTCTAATGTCGTTATAGGTATCTCTAGTGACATGGAACTGAAAGTAGCATAGTCGTTCTCTAGGAACGCATCAAGCTCGGCCCGATGGATCTGGTAAATATGACCATCTTCCGTACCGGCAATGTTTCCCGGAACGAATTCTACAGTATACTCTGCTGCCGCTGATCGAATTTCTTCGGACCATGTATCGCTACCCGCAACCTTGGAACGGCCACTAGCCATCCAAAGACCTGACTGGAAAACGGCTGTCTTGCCGCTCCCTTTTGGCCACTGCAGTCCAGACTCGCCAGAGAGATGATAACTGGCGATATCACCATGGTTTCCGTGAGTTGTGCTGATCTGGTTTCCGTCCCAGATCACGTGCTCAACGTCTGCCATGGAAGACACTTTATCGTTATGGTCTGGGTGGGGCATGTCATGGTATGGACGCGCCGCCCAGACACCAGTTGTAATTATGATTAGAAGTGTAATCTTTTTCATGAGTTTAGCTTCCATTTTTAATTCTTTGTTTACAGATCAACCCTGATACCAAAACGGACCATTCTGGGAGAGCCATAGTTGTACGGATTGTTCAGTTTGGACTGATATAAATCCTGTCCAACCTCTGCTCCTCCAAGAGCTGTATCGTTTAACCAGGTTTGGCCCGATGGGGTAGTCAAGTATCCGTCATTGTTTGCCAATCCTGTTGGGGAATACACATCCTCAACGTTCACATTGTCTAACACATTTGTGATCCACAAAAATGCGCTCATACGGACTCCGGCGATCGAGAATGCCTTATCAATTTTCATATCCAGATTATATGTCCAAGGCATATTGGCCGAGTTCAACGAGCCAATAGGGTGAGATGCAATAGCACCAAACACCGCGGTGTATTCTTTGGTCGCCGTATAGGGCTGACCACTGCCAAACCTGAACAACATATTGGTGCCAAAGTTATTCAGGAATGGAATCCGCGATTTGTTGCCCGTGCGGTAGTCCACAGTGATGTTTCCTGTGTGGCGCTGATCAAAATCCAGAGGCGATATAAAGGTCGGGTTGTTTCCGCCCTGCCATGCAATTCTGTATAGGCCGCTGGCATTGGATCCTGTGCCTCCCGCCCATGACAGTGTATAATTTGCGTTCACCTGAAGATTATTGATCCGGCGGGTATTCACAGAAAGACTTAAACCTTTTACGGTTCCGTAATCACCATTAACGTATAGTGCGTATCCGGTTGGCACGGCTGCCACATTACGTATCTGTACATAGTCTGCCATTTGCTTATAAAACAGGGTCATGTCAAAGCTGACATCATTTGTAAGCATTTGTTTCATACCAATCTCATATTCTGTGGTACGAACCGGCTTGAGGTCAGGGTTTGCAGAGATGGTGAAATTACCCTGCTGAAGGTTCGCCGAAAAACGAGAGTAGCTTACATACTGCCTGCTCAATTCTGGTGACTGAAGGTAGCGACCGTACTGTGCGTGAAACACCGTTTTATCCGTTACAGGAAAAGCGATACCGATACGCGGACTGATCTGGGTAGTCGCTGTCGCGTCTATCTGGTGAGGTTTTCCCGTTGCATCGTCATCAGTTGGGGCGTCCGACGTGTACTCTTCCGGGTCCAGCACACCATTGTCGTTCTTATCGGTTGCATACACCTGTTCAGCAATGGTATTGGCGTCAGTTATAACAATATTAGTGTTGCCACCCGTTTCAGGATTAAAGACCTGATTGGCTCCGTCAATATTATCATAACGAAAACCGACATTAAGGATTAGGTCTTTCAGCTCAAACTTGTCCTGAAAATAAAAAGCTATCTCTTTAGGCTTCCGGGCAGCGTCCTGTCCTGAGTCCACCTCTTTTTCCCCGGTAACATCATAGCCGATATTTTCAGCGTATGAGTTAATGTATGCCTGTGAAAGAAAATCTAAATAGTAATCGTCGTAGTCCGCATCTCCGTCTCCATCAAGATCTCCCTCTTCAATACCATCAACGCTTCCATCTCCATCCAGGTCTTCATTGTTCCAGGTGTCGCTGGGGTCTTGCAAATAATCAGCAATGTTATCTGTTTGGTCTATTAACAGCGCTCCGGTACCATCGTTATATTCTGGGTCCCAGAGATAACGATCCTGATCACTCTTGTACATGGGGTTGTTCTGAAAATATCGCGAGAGAGATGCACCGGATCCCATTCGGTAGTACCTGACGGTGCTTTCCTTGAACTCTCCACCAAATTTTAATTCATGATTATTTAGCTGCCAAGTGAGGGAACCTTTTGCTGTCATTCTGGAAGTATTTCTTTTTTGATAACTTGTGCTGGCAATGCCGGCCAGAGAATAGTTTGCGAGCTCAACCAGTGTTGAGGGCCCGGAGCCGGTCATACGATACAGAGGATTAATCCATGTCGTATCATAGTCGATCCCAGCAAAGGTTAGGTCTTCTGAATAATCCCAATAGTCTCTTGTTACGAGGTTGCCATCAGCATCCTCATATACCCACGTTGGGTTAGAGAAATCTTCTCTTTTTCCATTTTGCAGGTATGGCAAGGTCTCTGTGGAAATGGTACCATCATCATAGACCCAGTGGCCTTCGCCTTTTCCGAATACAGGATCGTGGAGTTTATAGGTCTCATCGGACATGCTGACCTGGGTACTGAAAAACATTTTGTCTACGCCAGGAACCGCTCCAGACAGGCGGATATGGTTGGAATTGTATGTTGTTTGCGATTCATTGAAACGTTGGATAAGATCTCCAGAAGTTGACCATCCATCTTTTGTGCTCGCATCATTATAATAATTGAACAGGGACCGAGTGTGCGAGTAGTGCGACCTTTCCGTGGACGCTGTATTCATACCTATTCGTAGTTTCCATGGCAGACCTGTTAGACCCTTTAGGTCCAGCAATGCATTACCAACAAAACTGTTTGAGGTAGAACCGTTATTGGGCTTAGGGCCCCAGAGGTATTTAATATCATCTGTGTTGATTTCTTTATAACCATTATCATACAGGCCATCGCCATCAGCATCCGTGAATGTTTCACCATCATCATAAACATAATTATTATTGGCATCCACAAATACCTCACCCGTCAGAGGCAGTCCTGTCTCTGGGTTTAGCAGCGCCGGGTCGTAGTAAGGAACCGATGCATTTGTTGGTGAGGCGTCAGAACGCTGATTTGTCTCAAAAGCGCCAAACAGTTTCAAGGCATTAAACCCTGGGACCGGACCACCAACGGAAAAGGACCCAAGATTGTATCCATATGAATAAGAAAATTCTTTATCATCAGAAAGGTCAGCCGGTAAAAAAGCATCCGTGATAGCCTCAAACGTGGCCTCAAGTTTATTACCGCCTGATTTTGTAGTTGTGCTGACAATACCAGCATTGGCCGAACCGTATTCCGCGCCAAACCCACCAGCCTGATAGGAAACCTCTTCCAAGCTTAAGTTTGGAACATCCCCTGCCCGTCCAAGGGTAAATGAATTATTGACAAGGACACCGTCCACATAATAGCCCACCTCTTCGGTACGTCCACCGCGAATGTGCAGTGCGCCACCGCCATCAACCACGGCGCCAGTCTGTAACGCTGCAACGCTTGTATACCCTCGAATAGGCATATTCTGAATATCTTCTGCCCGAATAACGCGCACCTCGTTCGTGGCATTGATCTCGATGAGCGGTTTTTCTGCTGTAACAATCACCTCTTCACCAGCAATAGCCTCCGAAGACATTTCTATAGTATATAGATTTGTCGTAAGGTCAGAAGCCGCTCGGACATTTTCAACGGTAACATCAGCGTAGCCAATGAAACTTAATTTTAAACTATAAAGGCCTGGGGGAACGTTAAATATATAGAACTCACCATTGGCATCTGTAGCTGCACCCATGGACGTCCCATCGATCAAAACGTTTACACCTGGCAATAAATTGCCATTTGCCTTATCAACAACACTCCCTGTGATCTTTCCAGTTTCCCCTGCAAAGATTGAGGCGGTGAACACAAGCATCAGAAGTGTTTTAATTAGCTTTGTGGAATGATTTGACATAATCATGCTCCATTTTACTTTATTTAATCTTTTTTTCTCCTCGGAGCGTTTTTATTTAAACTAAACTCCGCATATCGTAAAAACGCCCGGGATATTAACTGAATGCAATACAATTAACAACACAATATTGCGTATTACAATCTTCAGTTAACCCTGTCTTAAGTCGAATTTATATCAATCTAGCAGAGAATCAAGGATTTTTCTTGCATCCCAATTGTCAGGGTCTATAGCTAACATTTCCGATAAAACCGACCTGGCCTCGTCTAGGCGGCCTGTTTTTTGATATATTGTTGAGAGTGTTCCATAAGGAGGGAGGAAGAATCTATCGGCCTGCATAGCCCGAACCGCATAGTTTTCTGCCAGCTCAAGATCATTAACAAGAATCGCTGCATTACTCAAATTATGTAGGGCCAGAACATGGTCCGGGTCATTCTGCAAACAAGTTAAAAGATCTGTCTCCCCAGCTTCCCAATCATTCAAATGATATAATAACAGTTCTCCCCGGTTGTTCAGTGCGCTTGTATAGTGTGGATTAATAGACAGGGCTGTAGAGAAGGCATGCAATGCGTTTTGTTTATCGCCTGAAAATAATAATGATCTGCCAAGGTTGTTCCAGATCAGGGGGTCGTTTTTATCAATCTGAATACATTTTTTATAAAATGTGATGGCTGCGGTGAAATCGTCCTTTTCCATGCTGATCAGGCCCATCTGGCCATTGGCGAGGTAGTGATCCGAATCATTATCCAGGAGCGTTAAAAAGGCATCCTCTGCTTTGAAATTATCACCCAGCAGCTGATATGCCCTGCCAAAATAATACCAACCAAACACATCCGTATTTTGATGCTTCAAGTGGTCGTTAAAAATCTCCAGTGCATTGAACAAATATGCCCTGTCCTGGTGGCGGGATTCATAGTATTTTACGTAGGCTATGGCAAGCCCCAGCGGATCATCTATTGGGAAGTAATTTTTTAATTCAACAGTTTTCCTTGACCGCACCATTTCAGCCGGGTTTGAACGAATTGGATCTTTATAATGAATTTGAATCTTGTGATCTGTGAAATTCACGTGCGGTATATCTGACGTTCCCCCTTGAACCATATGGCATTTGACGCAATTGTTATTGGACTCATGAATATTTTTTGATAAGGATTGTTTCGAATGACAAAGCAAACATGTCTGATTAAAATGATCATCGTTCGTTTCATTAACAGATACATGCGGATTGTGGCAGGTAATGCATGTCATTGCATTGCTTTCTTTAAAGCAGGCACTCCGTGTTAGGCGCTCGGCGTGGCTGGCTATACGAAATTGGGAGCTATCCTGAACCGAGTTCATAAAAATACTCTTGATGCTTGCCAGCTGCATCCCCGGCCTGAAGCTGGCGCTGTTATAGCCGTGCCGAAAAATGCTGATCTCTCCTTGCAAATGGCACTGCTGACAGACGTCCAACTGTTCCTGGAATGGTAAATGTTTTGGGTTTACTATACTAATATCAACCCCATCGGGTATGGGAACATTGTCCATCCGCTGGGACACGTGGAGCCCCCCGGGCCCATGACAGCGCTCACAGCCAATCCCGTGCGGTAGGTCTCCCTCAAACCGGTCTTGGGTTGTTGATATGACCGGACTGAAACTGTTGTGGCAATGCATGCACTCTTCAATAATTGGTCTTGAAAAACGCATATTTGTAGTGTGATATCCGGGGCTCAAATCCCACTTCTGTTTATCATTGTACCACGTCAATGGCAGCTGGGTCACAAAGCCGTTTGTTTCTGATAAATAAGACCGGTTATGATTCCCGGAGCCAATGATATGATCTGCTTTTTTGGTTAATTCGTGGATTCGATCTCCTTCATCGTTCAGTCGAAACTCTGTTTGTGCGTGTTCACCATCATCCCATGATGCAGTATAAAAGAGGTTTTTATGTTTGTCATACACCTTCACCATCGATACATAATCCTCTATGACCGATGAACCTGATGCGGGATAAAATGATCGCCCCATTCCTGTTCTCTGATATGAATTATAAATATCTGGGTGGCATGCGGCACATTCTTCATCGCCAACATAATTGACTGTTAGCAATAAATTAGCGAACACCGGCTCCCGGTCTTTATGCGGGGCCAGATGCCAGACACCTAGGATCAGAATTCCTAATGAAATAAATAAATACAGATGTTTTTTATTCATGGACCAACTAAATCATAAGCTTCTTTGCGGACATTATTTTTAGATCGCTTTCGGCCATACCTTGCTTTATCCTCTGCCACCTTTTCAGGGGGAATAGGGCACGATCTGCTGGTTAAGGATTTTTTAAAAGGTTTCTTATTCCCGGACATGTCCGGGAAATTAGTGATTTATGTCTTGTCTACCAATCATCACCATACGGGCCGCCATAAATACCCATGTCGTTCCGCGTGCCATTAATATCATTGTAAACATCATCCGGGTGGCCGGTATTGATACAGGGAGATGCGGTTTCCAGGTGGAAATTACCTCTTGCGGCATTCTCAAAGAGTGGGTTTTCGTTCATATTCCCCTCTCCAGAGACAAATAAAAACTCATCCGCATTAGTATAGATTGAATTTTGAGGATAGAGCCGGGAATCGTCACCACCTATATTCCCCCAGACAATAGTGTTTATGGCTGACATGTTCCCCAGGCGAACAATGGATCCAGAGTATGGGGAGCCGCCCCACCAGCCGCCACTGCTTAGTGAGGATTTGTTTTTGTATAAAACACAATTAACTATCTTAGCGTCTCCATCTGCAGAAATAAAGATTCCTCCACCGCCTTCAGCCCCTCTATTTTTATTAAAGATACAATTATAAATTTCAGCATAGGCCTCCACGCCAATTCCACCGCCTACCCCCTGTGTCTCATTTTTCCTTATAATGCAATTTCTCATGATCAGTGTACCTGCCGCCTGATTTATCCCGGCACAGTCAAATGTTACCCCGGGGCCCGTGGCGTATATATTGTTCTTATCAATCTTACAGCGGATGATCGCATTGTTCCCATCCGTCAAAACACCGCCGCCCTGCCGATTAGAAAAATTGGAGGTGACCCGGCTGTCGATCATAGTTGTATTATCTTGTAAATAGACACCTCCGCCCATGCCGTTGGGATATATTTGAATAGAGGCATTAGGGTCAACCTTCGCCCGGTTATTCCTGATAATACAATCCTCGATCACAGCGTCACCCTTCGCCCACACTCCGCCACCATACAGAGCCTCACCGCCTATGATGGTCAGCCCTTGAATCTTGCCACTATTTATTTCTACTACCGATCCCATTTCATCAATTCCCCCCAATAGAGTGATCTCTGGGACAGTGACACTTTTGATAGTGACATCCTTGTCAAGAAATTGGAACTGACCTCTAAATAACCCTGGATAAATCTTTATAGTATCCCCATCGTCAATAATGTTTGAATCGAATGCAGCTTGTGGGTCCGTATAGTGATTTGGAACTTTCAGGGATGACACGTTGGGAACATTGAGCGGGGCTGAAAGAGCGTGAATGAATTGATCGTTTTGATCCACGATGCGCACTCGATATTGATACGTAATATCATCATCAATGGTATCTACATAGGTAGTTTGCAGGGAATCTTCTATGTGGGCAATTTCCTCCCAGACAACGCTGTCTCCATAGGTTCCTGAGCGCTCCACTAAAAATTCTTTGAATTGTTTAATAGTGATATTTGACCATTCAATACTAATCGGCGTTGGAAAGTAAACCTTGTCCCCATTATAATTATGATCAACAGCAAACAATTCGTCATCGGTCGGTTCAGTTTTAAATGGAGATTCACAGCCAACGAATAACAACAGGGATAGGACTACAGCACGGTTCATATCAAATACTGATTTTAAATGTGATAATCTCACGATAGCGTTCAAAATAATTGAATCCCTGGCGGATGCTCTCCTCAAGAGTAAGGTCCAGCTCATCCTTTGATTTCATGTTCCGCACCGTATAGGATAAACTGCAATTGACCTTCCACAACTTTTTCTGAAGCGTAATATTGATGTTGGCGTTTTCTCGAGGCTTGCGCACTCCCTCACCGAACCCCGGGATAAAATAATACTGCTCTCCTTCCATAATATGGTCATAGCTCATGGTAAGCCAATCCAAATTCAATTCAGCCGTGGAAACAATTCTATGCTCGGGTTTATTTGGGAACGCAAGAATATTACTTATGCTCATCCAGGTCCCCCCCGTTCCCAAAAATAATCGTCCATCAAAAAGATTCATTTTCATGGATGCTTCAAATCCCCGGATATCAGCCGTCAGCTCATTGAACGGGACAGCCGGCCCTTCTTCCACCGGGCGATAGGCAATCTTATTTGTATAGTCGTTGATAAAAACTCCCAATATCAAATTTATCTCGGAAATAGGGAGCTCTGTCCGCACATCCATAAAATTCATATCTACGTTCACCTCGGTGGTGGAGAGGTGTTCGCGAGTGAGTACAGTATCCATCGAACTATCAAATTCTGCATGAGCAAACCGGAAACGGTCACTTAATGTTGGTAAGCGTGAATTGCTGCCCTGGTTCACAAACAATGAGTAACGAAACTTTTTGGTCTGCCCATCCACATGAACCCCCAATCTTTTACTCGTTACCAGCGATGAAAACTTATTAATGATGTTTTCTGATTGATTAGCGGGCACACCATTTACATAGTAATTATAATTTTCATCCAATTCTGTATTTATCTTATTAAGGCGAAAACTGATTTCCCAATTTATGTGATCAAGGATGGGGCTGTCGCTGACGATAGCCCACCTAGAAACCAATGCAGCTGCAGATGTGCTGCGAATCATATCTGCTACATGGTCTTCCGTGGCAAATCCGTCTACATCAAAATAGGAACGATCCCCATTGAAAAATTGTGATTCTGATTCAAGCTGGAGAGTGTTTTTAATATCTCGAATATTAAAGCCCTTTGAAGCCTGAAAGATCAGAGAACCATCCTCTAAGTCTTCGTTCACGCTGGTAAAATAACTCTGGCTCAATCGCCAAGCTCTTTTTCCTGCCATAAAGGACCAGTCTTGTGTCCTAAAAACAGGACCAGCATACTTTGCCGATATAACTTCCAGCCCATCATCGGCTGTAACGCTTCCGGATTCAAACTCAAGAGTCTTTGATAGGTCATACCAGCTTAAATCAAATCGGCCTGAAAAAAGATCTAAACCTGCAAAGGCATTATTAAATATCGACGTGGTGGTGGTGCGGCCTCCATAAGATCTCATTTTGCCGGTGAATCTTCCACCTGCTCCCGCAGGCCCCAGAACGCCTGTTGCCCCATATGAAAGATCCAGGTCATCGCTATATGTTTGACCGAGACCTTCCATAATATAAGCTGTATTATTAGTGGCCTTCCTGCTTTCCACGTTGACCACCCCTCCTATAGCATCGCTACCAAACAAGGACGACCCTCCACCTTTTACCACCTGTATCTGCTCAATGGCATTCAGATCAATAAAGGAAAGATCAGCCACACCTGTGTTTGCATCGTTGATACGTACTCCATCCAAAAACACTGCCACATCCGTTGCGTTGCTCCCGCGAACACTAACAGTCTGTTTTCCACTGTTTGCATAATTTAACTGCAGACTGGAAACCCTCCGCAATGCGCTACCTATATCTCTAGCCCCTTGGAGCTCTATGGCCTCTATATCAATACGGTCCACCGCAGAGGCGACATCAATCTCCACTTTTCTACGGACCCCCATTACATCAACCTCCTGGCCTTCAATCACCGAAGGAGTCATGCGAATAGAAATAGAGGAATCGACCTCTACCACTACTTTTGCAGATTCATAGGCAATATGTGTGGCAACCAGCGTTAGCGGCAGCTCAGCATCGGTAGTTATTGAAAATGTTCCATCTAATTGGGAAGCAGAACCAATGTTGATTCCTTCTATAATTATATTTACCCTTGGGATTGGATTGTCATCAGAGGCATCCAGCACCACGCCTGTAAGTTCACGCGATTGAGACAGGCATATGGAACCCAGAAATAAGATGTACAGAAATTGTTTCAATGTGTTTTTTTAAAATTCGGTTGCAAAAAAAGAGTCGGAAATTTAAGAGATTTAAGTATGTGATGGGTTCATTTTAGTTTATTGCCGCAGTTGCGCCTTTGAAAACCGAGACGCTGAAATATCACTATCAAACTCGATATCATTGATGACCCATTCTGTTCCTTTACTATTCCGTTTCAATTCATCTTTAAAAATAATACGCGTGGGAAACCACCTGCCCTGTACTTTTTTTATTCCATCCATGGTTGATGTTTTTAGCAGTGTTCCGCTTTTGGCATACAGTTCTTCTTTCGTGGGTAGCAGGTATTCCTTATCGATCCACGCTCTGCGCATAGGATAGGTCAATCCTTTCACTCTAGCTGTCAACAACATAATCCAGTGATCTCGTCCGCTAATTTGAACAGAGCCTTCTAGTGTAGCTTCGTACATATCCATCAGGGGGCGGTCCTCCATCATATCATTGTAGGACATATCAGATCCCATCACTGACTGCCGCAGCATGTGGCCAGAAATCTGGATCACCCGATCTGTCTGCGGCGAGTAGGTCCACAGTTTGTCACCTAATTTGAGCATTTTGGTGCCGTCTTCCCGGGGCGGCGATAGGTATTCCGTGAAGGCTTTATCTGTGCCCACCACCCAGTTGCGTGATTCGATGGTGCGGCTTGCACGCCGGCCGTGTACAATCATTTTGCTTGTTAATATCCTGCTTTTTGCGTTGAGATTTTGATCCATGGCTCGAATAATTTCATCCACGGTCAATTCATCCGATTGGCCGGCAAGAAATGCAAAAGAAAATATAATGATAACAAATTTGATCATGTTTCCAGCTCCTTGAATAATTGCGCCATTTCCCGCTTGTATACGGCCAAACCGGCCAGCATGGTGCCCAGCACCGTAGCCAGAACACCCGGCAAAAAACCTATATATAACAGATCGGGCGTCACCTGTGTATAAACCACATTGGGCATCACCATGGACGAATTGGATAGCGCTTCTATTCCCTTGGTATAATCTATACCATTCTCTTGCACATAATAGGTGAGAGCTAGGCCAGTGCCCGTACCCGTAATCGTTCCAGCCAGTCCGATGATCACCGCTTCAGAGATCATAGAGCGGTAGACCTGCCCCTTAGACTCTCCCAGTGCCAGTCGCAGGCCCACTTCGCCATAGCGGCGCAGTCCGCTCATGAGGCCCATGTTCCACAGGACAACCATCACCACCACCAGGAATACACCTCCCATAATGGCCATCATTGCATCGATGATATCCACCATGGCACCCATCTGGTTCCCATCCCGAAGGGCAAGCATAAAAGGGCTGAAGATATCCAAGCTGTCACTGTGGGTCTCATTATATGCAGTGCGCAGAGCAACGGCTTCCTCATCATTATAATATAATGAGTGGGTAAAGCCGAAAATGGCCGAAGCGGCGTTATCCATATCCAATGCAGCGCGGGCACCAGACAGATCAACAAGCATCATTTGTTTGTCTGTCTGGCCCTTTCTCAAATTAAATGTTCCGGAAATATTGAAATTGTAGGTTGTAAATGCGTTATCCATGGTTGAACCTATGAATGTGATGTTTTCTCCAGCTTTTACATTCAGTTGATCCGCCAGTTTTGAACTGATAAGGGCCTCGTCTCTATTCGCTGGCAGT
Source organism: uncultured bacterium (assembly GCA_964510385.1). Classification (GTDB taxonomy): domain Bacteria; phylum Fidelibacterota; class Marinisomatia; order Marinisomatales; family TCS55; genus UBA2126. The sequence goes on along the minus strand of CAZECA010000003.1, from coordinate 1,085 downwards.
GTTCCGCTCACTATCAAACGTTCTAACTCCCAGATCTCTACTTCTCGAGACCCATCAGAAAAGAAATCAATCCCATAGGCAAGAACCGGTCCTTGCGCTTTTGTTTCTTTATTTTCATCAGGGACATCCAAAAGTCCGGCAAACGTGATTCGTGGTGACCAGAAAAATTCCGGATAATTCTGATTCAGTTCTTCAATCAGCTGATTCACCTCTAGCAAGGCGAGGTCGTTGGGCAGCAGTTTGCTCTCTTCATTGTAGGCGCGGGTGACCACTTTTTCATGACCCGTCAAGATTACCGCAGTGTCAAGCAACAGACTGTTCATTGTCCCTTGCAAAAAACCTATTGAGAATATTACCAGAGTGACCGTAATGGTAATGACCAGGATAGGAAACAAGCTGCGGGACCGGTCCCGGATCAATCCTTTGGTTAAAAATCTGATCATGCTACTGCCTTGCCCCTCAGGGCATCAGTCGGCTTCATGCGTGCGATACGCCGGGAAGGTATATAGCTCACAATTAGTACAACCAGAGAAACAAGGGTGGCGGTTGAGGCTACGAGTCCTATGGTATAAATGGGTATCAGGCGCTTGGCCATTATCAAGCCCATTTCTGTGTAATCAATTGGAAGAGGAATACCGTAGACACCAAAATACCAGAGTATGGGGCCAAAGAGTATCAGTGTTGCCGCTGCAGCCAGTGCCGCATTGAGCCCTCCCTCAAGAGTAAACAATCCTACCACCCGTGACCGGGTCATCCCTAGAGCCATGAGCGTGCCAATCTCTCTTCCGCGACGAAAAATAGATAATACCTGAGCATTGAAGATGCCCATGGCAGAAAGGGCCAATAGAATCATATACATAATCTGGGCGCCCGGCTTGTCTGCTTCAATAATGGCCTCCATGTCCTGCACCAGGTAGTTGATACCTCGAGGGATCCAGCTGCCTGCATTCTGAACCAGCGGGAGCCCTTTTTCATAGGTCACATAGGTAGCCTCTCCTTCCATAACCAGCATAGACTGGGCCCTATCCAACGGTATCCAGATATGGCCCATGTCCAGCTTGAAATTTTCCGTATCCATAATATGT
>CAZECA010000002.1:0-109359 GCA_964510385.1 uncultured bacterium | reverse complement strand
TTCCTATAAGTTACTGGATTTCAGAGGTGTGCTCTTTTGTTCTTGGTCAGATGGCGCAAAATATGTTGGTGAGTTTAAAGATGGCTCAAGAAACGGGCAGGGGACTTTTACCTGGTCAGATGGAGATGAATATGGTAGGAAAGAATATGTTGGTGAGTTTAAAGATGGCAATTATCACGGCCATGGTATAATGGTCAGGCGTGATGGCAGTATACGTTCCGGGATATGGGCGGATGATGAATTAATAGAGGAACTGTCGGTTAGCTCGGTGGAGACTTACCTCATGCTTAACAGTAAGGATTAGGGATGGGCAATTGATTTTTTCAAAGAGACGCGAAGATATTTCTGTGTAAGAATAGCCCCACATTTGTGGGGTTTTTTGTTCCCCCACAATGTCGGGTAATTTTATGTAAGTTTGCTGGAATGTTTAATTGGATTATCATAATGAAAACACTTCGAATTCTTTTACTATTTGTTCCTTTGGTTTCTTTTGCGCAAACAGAGTACTATGTTTCTGCCAAAGATGGTTTAAACGTTAGGGAGGCTCCCGACTCAAAGAAAACAGCAAGACTCCTCTATGGTGAAATCGTAAGAATAGAATCAAAAACAGGAGAAACACTGATAATTAATGATACTGATGAAGAAACAGGAATTACAAAAGCTATTGAAGGTGAATGGGTAAAAATTATTGCAGTAAGAATAGTAGACTATGATTATAAAATGATGAAGGATGTATTTGAGATAGTCAAAGGATACGTATTTGATGGTTTTTTGAAGGAAACTAGTTTTCCTGAATACATTAAAAAAAATTATACCCCTATGTCCACTTTAAAAGATGATGGTTGCAGAAAATATAAATCAGATGTTCCGTTTACTGGAATTGCTTACTCAATAAAGTATGGTCCTGCATCTCGAATTAATCCTAGTTATGCAGTAGACTATGGGCGTTTTGGGGAATTTATAAGTCCTATACTAATTAAAATAGCTGAATACAAAAATGGCGTTCTAAATGGAAAACAAAAAGTAATTGACCCCTTGAATCAATTAACAAGAGAAAAAATTGTTTTATTTAATTCAGAAAATAGAGATGGTGGGAAAATAATTATGAAGTATTCTGACTTTGAAATTCAAGAGGGTGATTTACAAATGTATATATATCCATCTGGTGTGGAATTTTTCGAGTTAAATGGACAACCTGCATCTAATTTTATAGCAAATTTTAGTGATAACGAAGAAAGTATGTTTAAACTTTATCAAGAGGATCTTAAAAATAAATATTTACAAATAACATTTAATGAAGAATACGCTCGGGAAGAGGGAGAATATTCACATTATGAAAATGATTATAATAGAAAATACTCTAATTATATAGATGAAGAATGTTATATGTTTAAAAATCCTATTAGTGTTGAAATAATAGATAATTTTTCTGTCAAGTCAAATTGACTTTAACTAAACCACAGACATCTACTCTTCAGGTATTTTTTTATCTTAACAAATAAGCAACCCGAACCATTCAATCAAGAGACCCGCGGTAGCGGGTTTTTTTGTTTCCCAACATTTATTCTTACATTCGAACGTTATAATTAATATATATGGAGAATTGAGTTGAAACAAACGACAACAAAATTAATTTTTTTATTTTCAGTTATTTATGGCCAATGGACCGTGGACCCTGCCTCTCCTCAATCGCTAGGCAGTGGTATTCAGGCGCAGGTCGCAGCGACTTCCGATGGAGGAGTCTATGTAGCGTGGATGAGTGATGGGAATAACTATCATATCTATCTGCAGCGTCTGAATTCTTTGGGCGAACCCCAGTTAGCTGACAATGGTATGGTTGTAAGTGATAATGCCAATGCTTCCTGGATTGCCGTGTACCATCTTAATCTTGCCGTGGATGGTGATGACAATGCCATTATCACAGCTGTGGATCAACGCACAGGGAACTGGGAAGTTTATGCCTGGAAAATAGCACCTGATGGTTCCATGCTATGGGGAGATGATGGGATCCAACTGTCTTCTTCTGGCGGGAGCAACATATCACCCCGATTGACTGTACTGCCAGATAATAGCGTGGTCGTTACATGGTCTCAGGATTATGATACTGTTATTTTTCAATGTATTTCATCTGATGGAACATTGATGTGGGGAACTGGAATTCTTATCGCAGATAATAGTGCCAGTTTACTCTCACCCCAACCCATTGTCACTGGGGATGGGGAAGTTTTAATTCAATGGATTCGGCAGACTGGACCTGTCTGGGCTGCTGATAGTGAATTGTATCTGCAGAAGTATGACAATAGTGGCAATTCACAATGGAGCACTCCCATCGTGGCAGCTGGACCTGTCGTGTTTCCTATGGGCAACTGGTCACAGCAGTCTGTGGCTGACGCAGATAGCGGTAGTTTTGCAGCGTGGACAGAAATGTCAGGAAATGTGCAGAGCGCAGGGACTCAACATATTTCTGGCGATGGCACACTATCATGGACCGGCGGAGTGGATTTATCAACAAATTCCAGCAATTTCCATATGTCTCCACAGCTTGCGGTTGCCGATGGCACACAAGAACTTATGGCTGTCTGGCGTGAGGCCAATGGCAGCCAGACTCAGCGTGGTATCTATGCCCAGCGACTGGATATGAGCGGAAATCGACTTTGGGGAACAAGTGGCACCGCTGTGGTAGAGTTGAACAGTAATTACGATTATCTTGATCTTTCTATTGCCGGCTTTGGTGATGAATTAATTGCAGCATACATTGAACAAAGTGTTAACATGAGCGGTGATATTTACGCTGCCCGGCTGGACACCGACGGCAACAATGTTTGGGATGGTGGATCCGCAACCGTCACTAGTACAACCAGTCCAAAGTCAGATATGATGATCGGCAGGGGTCCCGGCTGTTTATTCATTGCCTGGACAGAGAGTGGCTCCATTTATGCTCACTGTTTACGAGATGACGGAACATTGGGAGCGCCGGATGTGGGGGAAGTTTTATTGGTTCCTTCAGAATATCCAAGTATTCAAGCTGCAATTGATTCTGCTAGTGATGACGCTACGGTGCTGGTCTCACCCGGGACCTATATGGAGAACATCAACTTTAACGGGAAGAATATTGTGGTTAAAACAACGGATGGCGCTGATAGTACGATTATTGATGGGAATCAGGCTGGGTGTGTGGTGACAATTTCATCTTCAACTGACGCTGCTCATCTTGAAGGATTTACGATTTCAAATGGACAAGCTTCAACTGGTGGCGGTGTATATATAGATGGATCGAGCACTGTGTTTTTAAGAGATTTGGTTATCAAAGAAAATATATCAACAGGACAAGGGGGCGGAGTTTACATTGACTCTTCTGATGTCGAGCTAAATAATGTAATAATTACTGAAAATCATGCTATGGGTGATGGGGGAGGACTATTTATATATAATAATTCAAATGTTGATTTTACAGAATGTTTTATAACTAATAATCTTTGTGATGATGATGGTGGCGGATTGAAAATCCATAATTCTTGTAGTGTAATATTTTCAAATTCAGAGTTAATTGCTAACACTGCAGCAGATAAAGGCGGAGCGATCGTGGCTAATAACTATTCAGGTGTGATATTCGAATCATCAGTAATTGCTAATAATAATGCTGTGTATGGTGCCGCGTTTCGATTAAGAACTGGAACAGTGCTGGATTTATCCAATTCATTAGTCTCAGGTAATACAGCCGGGGTCTCAGGGGGCGCAGTCTATGCCGCAACTACATGCTCTCTTAATGTCTCATACTCAACGATAACAGATAATGAAAATTTTAATGATGATAACAGTATTATATACTTAGCTGATTCTTATAGCGCTCAAATTAATCATTCTATAATATGGAACGAAAATGAGATTGAAATCGGCAATGATGATTCTGGAGAGATAGATATCCAATATTCTTGTATCTTGGGTGGGGCAGATGGTCTTGGAAATATAGAGACGAACCCGCTGTTTTGCAGTTCTGATAGCAGTGACTATACAGTAGCTGAAAACTCACCATGCCTAGGGTCTGGTGAAGATGGAGCGAATATAGGAGCCTTTGGAGTGGGATGTGGTCCCATAAATATGGGTCCCCTGTGGCACGTAGCTACAACGGGTTCGGATTCTACTGGTAATGGTTTTGCAGATAATCCCTTTGCCACCATACAGCATGGTATTAATGCGAGTAGTTATGGTGATACCGTTTTAGTGGCGTCTGGTATTTATTCAGAAGAAAATTTATCTATTCATGGGCTCTATAATGGTTATGATTATGATTCTAAAAGAGTTCATTTATGTTCTGAGATAGTCTTATTCCCCGATAGTTCATCTATAATTCAAAATACTATTATTGAAAGCAATGAAATTAATGTTGCATACAACAGTAGTGTTACATTTAAAGGTTTTACAATTAAAGGAGGTGATGCTCCACTTGAGTTTACTTATTTTGAAACTAATTATAGTGAATTAGCAAGTAGTTTTACAAACTGCTTATTATATGATATTGCTTTAGGAGATGTTGGCTCATCACCTGATACAGTACAATATTTTGATAAATGTACAATATTTAATTATAATAATGATTATGCTTCTGGTTGTTGTGGATTTAATGTAGATAACTCAATCATATTCAATATTAATGGGTTTCCGATTAATATGAGCTTTACATTTAACGACCTAGGAAATAATGAAAACGGGAATATTTCCGATATAAATCCACTTTTTTGCAATCCCGATAGCGGAGACTATACCTTAGCGGAAAATTCACCCTGCGTTGGTGCTGGTGAGAATGGAACAAATATTGGTGCACTTGGAGTTGGATGCCCTATTCAGGTTGACTGGGATTTTTCTATTAGTGAACCTACCATTGAGGTAATGGGAGCTGATAATGAATGGAATCCGGGAGACACTATTTATGTTGAGATGGATTTCTGTAATAATACGGATGTAGCTCACAATTGGTACCCGGGTGTCACAGTAGAATCAGATTCAAGTTTGACTTCGCTAGATATTGGTCACATTTGGTTTTACGCTATGGATGCGGAGGAGTGCCATACAATAAGCTTTAATGTTCTAGCAAATTCCTCCATCATTGCTGATACAATTGTCACATTCAGAGCTTACCCAGAAGCCTTAAACTGTGAAAATCAGCCTGGCTACTGCATAGATGGTGATACTCTCATTTTTGAGGTACCAATCCTTGTACCGGTAACCGCATCTGAAGCTGAAAATTTTGTTCCAGAAAAATTTGCTCTCCACCAGAACTATCCGAACCCATTCAACCCAATCACAACGCTCCGATATGATCTGCCAGAGAACGGCTACGTGAATGTTACGGTGTATGATATGCTGGGCAGAGAGGTTAAATCGCTTATAAACCAATCCCAGGAAGCAGGCTACAAGTCAGTGCTGTGGGACGCTACCAACAATCTTGGCAATCCCGTAAGCGCGGGAGTGTATCTTTACCAGATACATGCAGGAGAGTTTGTCCAGACCAGGAAGATGGTGCTGTTGAAGTAATTGGATGAGAAAAATAAAATCTTTAATTGAGGGAGTAAGGACCAGTGACGGAGCCGGAGTTAGCCTAACACGAATTATTGGCAGCCCCGAGCTGAATATGCTTGACCCGTTCTTATTGTTGGATGAGTTCGGTAGCGATCGGCCGGAGGACTATATCGCCGGATTCCCTCCACACCCCCATAGAGGCTTTGAGACAGTGACCTACATGATCAATGGAAAGTTCAGGCACAAAGATACGGCTGGCAATGAGGGATTCCTGACCGATGGCTCCGTGCAATGGATGACAGCCGGAAGGGGAGTGGTTCACAGTGAGATGCCAGAACAGACTGAAGGATTGATGCGGGGGTTCCAGCTGTGGTTAAATCTTCCTAAAGAGAAAAAAATGATCGAGCCGGCATACAGGGATATCCAGGCGGATGAGATACCTGTGGTTCAGTTTAACGGTGGACTGGTTAAAGTGATCTCAGGCGAGTATAATGAAACCGTGGGACCGGGCAGACCCCACACCGGGGTTCTGTATCTTGATGTTCACATGGACAGCAATGCAGAGATTGATATTCCTGTTGAAGATGGCTGGAATTCATTTATCTATGTATATGAAGGCGCGGTAACAGCAGACATTGATGTTGCAAGCGGAATCTTAGGTGTCCTTGAAACGGACGGTCACTTCAGGTGTGAGACTTTATCAGATAGCGCAAAATTTATTATAGTTGCCGGTGAGCCAATCGGGGAGCCCGTCGCCCGCGGAGGACCATTTGTGATGAATACCAAAGGAGAGATTCTCCAGGCCTTTGATGATTATCAATCCGGGAGAATGGGTTAAACGCGATTAATTTTTTTTAAAATAAATAAAGCATTTGCTGATACATACTAAATAGGTTACCTTTTTTTAGTTATAGCGCTAATTTTTTTTAGTTATTAAGATTTACACAAGCTGAGGAGCAATAAAATGAAAAAAATACTGTTAATATTTTCAATACTTTCATTTGTTATTGGACAGGAAATTTCAGTCAGTCCTACTTCAATGAGTGCAACATTAAACAGTGGTGACACTGACACAACACAATCCATAGTGATCACTAACTCGGGTACGGACACCCTGGATTGGACAATCGAATATGATGATGCTGCTGGTTCCCGAGCTATGGACCCATCCGCTCATAATACATACAATCAATTTTTAGAGGTTGCAAAGGGCGAGGATGACCCGCGCCGAGGTCTGCGTGTAACAAGAGGCGCTGGCGGCCCTGACAACTTTGGATACACCTGGAGAGACAGCAATGAACCTGGTGGCCCAGAATTTGACTGGGAAGATATTGATAGCACTGGAACGAATATCGATGGCAATATGTCTGATGATAATGTATCCGGACCATACGATATTGGATTTGAGTTCACATTCTATGGTAACACATACACCGAATATTATGTGAGCTCAAATGGCTGGATAACTTTCAGCAATAATTCCAACAGCGGATGCTGCTCGGGTCAGCCCCTGCCTAACGCCGATTCTTACAATAATTTAATTGCATGGGCCTGGGATGATGGATATCCTTTCGGGGCAACCTATATTGAGAGCGGGGATGATAAATCTATCATTCAGTTTCAAGGTTACGGTACCTGTTGCAGTGAAAGTAACGGATCCATCAATGCTCAAATAATTTTATATCCAGACGGAAACATTAAGCTGCAGTATGAAGATATGGAAGGACAATACCTTGATGGCTCCCAGTCCATTGGTATCGAGAACGAGGACGGAACAGATGGCCTTCAAATCGCGTATAATACCGATTATCTGGAGCCTGAGCTAGCGGTATATATCACATCCGGCGGTTTCTTAAGAGCAAATGTTGAAGCCGGTTCCGTTGTCCCGAATGCGTCTGACACTGTTGGCGTAACTTTCTATTCTATTGGTTATGATTTTGGTTCACATGATTCGGAGATGCATGTTTTATCGAATGATACTACTGACTCTGTGGTCGTGGTGAGCGGATCAATGGTAGTAAACCCGCCAGAAGGTCTGGTGGATCCCACTGACTTCTCTGATAGCCTTGACTACGGTGTGGCAGAGGTAGAACACTTAGTGGTTATCTCAAACCTCTCCGGGTCTGACCTCACCTGGGAGATGTCTGATCTACAACAGCCCGGCGAAGTAGTAGAGTTCGAAAAAGAAGATTATGCCGACATGAGTGATTCACAAAATTGGGACATTATAGTGGCCGGGCAGATTGCGATCGCCCGTAACACAAGCCAAGGCCTGTACAATCCCTACACGGATGATGGATGGGACGGCGTTGGTGTTGATGGAGTTGAGTGGGCCTGGGGAAGCACAGAGGAAGTGTTGGCGAATGGCGGAATCGGTATCGATGGTGACGGATACACCGAGGATATGCGATCCTTTCAGCGGGATGGTCCGAACAATAGTTGTTGCAATACTAGCTATTACTTAAGTGACGATAATCCCAATAATGTTTCATCGATGCACATAATAGGCACAGACATTTATTATGATGTTGAGTGGCACTCCTGGACCAGTAACGCCAACGGCGGCGGTTTCTCCTATACCCGCAGCGGATTAACCGAAATGTTTACAGTTAGCATAGGTGATGTAGTATCATTTGCCAAAGAAGACTACGCGGATGTTACCGACTCAACAAATTGGGATATACTTGGTGATAGCATAGCTATTACCCGTGGCGACCAAAATGGGTTGTACAATCCCTACACGGACACTGGCTGGAGCTGGAGTGATTATGGCCCGGAAGGCACTGTGTGGAAATGGGGTGACGCAACATCATCGAATGTATACACAAATTGGCGTTCGGCCGTATACCAGAGCGGTTGGGGACCTAGATATGTACTAGGAAATGAATATGATTATGTCTCCGATAAAACAATGACCCTTAAAATTGTTGATACAGAAGAAGTGTGGGAGGTCCACTGGGAAGATTGGACCAGTAGCGCCAACGGCGGCGGTTTCTCCTATACTAGAGCTGGCGCAGCCTCTGGCACTATTGCTGCCGGTGAGCAGGACACACTGCGGGTCAGAATAAATACCGACTCTTCGATGTATGGCGGTGACTATTCAGGAAGCTTTGTGATTAGCACGAACGACCCCTCACTACCGGAGGTCACGGTTAGTCTTAATGTTGTGATCGATGGGGACCCTGTGATATCGGTCTCTCACGACTCACTAGATTACGGGGACTCATACATTGGCCTAGAGTATTACGAAGAAATGACTATCACAAACATTGGTAGCGAGCCTCTGATAATCGAATCCGTAAGTTCTGACAACAGTGAGTTCACTGTCTACGATCTGTACAATGATGGTCTCTCTTTCGTTGATACTGTTGAGGTTAATGGTTCTCGACAGATCGCTGTAGTTTATACTCCTGCAACTGATGGAGCAATCTCCGGAACCATTTCCATAGGCTCCAATGATGAGAACAACAGCGTTGTCCAGATTCCGGTGACCGGAACAGGACTGGTCCCGCCAACGGTGACAACAAACATTGACTCGGTTGACTTATTTGTTTCTCCGGATGATTCAACTACAGGATACTTCGTGATAACAAACACTGGTGGCGCCACGCTTGATTACACTCTCGAGGCTCTCGGCGGCGCTCTTTTCTTTGAAAAAGAAGATTATGCCGATCCCTTTGATGAGGCCAATCAGGATAGGGTTTCCGATAACGTGTGGATCACTCGTTGTGATTATTCATCAATCTTTAATGCATATAACCAAGGTTGTGGTCATCCTCATGTTGTAGAAGGAACCCGATGGGCAATCGGATCACTTGATGATGGCATTGAGAATCTCTATTTTGAAGATGATTTTGTGAATTTGTTGGGTCACAATATTGGTAACCAATTAAATGGTTGGATTATTCCTCAGGAGCAGCCAATGGTTATGTGGGATCACTGGAACGATGCATACTATGAGGTACAGTTCCACAGCTGGACAGAAGGTGGATCCGGCGGTGGCTTTTCCTACACCCGCAGTGGCGGTGGTGAGCCATTCTTGAGCCTGTTATCCTCCACATCCGGAAGCATAGAGGTAGGTGATAGTGATACAGTCGTGGTCCAGGTAAATGGCTTAATGCTGGATCCGGGAACGTATAAGAACAATGTTAACATACAGAGCAATGATCAGGTCAACCCAGATATTGATTATCCTGTTATCATGAGAGTACTGGGCGCCCCAACGTATGAGGTCCCCGGAACTGCTATGGCAGGAGCGATTGATTTTGCTCAGTTACACATGAATGATTACGCTGAGCTTGAGGTACACGTTATGAATAACGATTCCGTTGACATGGTCTTGACCTCAGAACTGGGAGACAATGAAGCTTCAATTTTCTCATTGCTGGATCCAAGTTTAACGGTATCCCCGCGCAGCCATGGAGTAGTAAGAGTCGCAGCGCAGGCCTCAGTGGATGAAGGAGACTACGCTACTACCACGAGCATCCAGACATCCTACTCGGACACCTACTTCGACATTTTCACTTACGTTCACGTTGTCCCAAGAATGGAACCAGTGGTCCTAGGTGTCAATGATGTGATGGATGACAATGGTGGCTGGGTAACAATGGAATTTACTCGGAGCTATCACGATGGCTGGTTAGGCACAGGTCGCACAGAGCTGTACACCGTGGAGCTGCTTGATGGGGATAACTGGTTAGCGGCCACCTCTACCGTTGCATACCAACAAGATCGTTACCACGCTCTTGTGCACACTCTCCAGGATTCAAACAGTGTGAGTGATGGCGTAACTCTATTCAGAGTTGTCGCTGGCATGGAAGAGGGAACATATATAAGTGAAGCTGAATCTGGGTATTCCATGGATAACCTGCCTCCAGCGCCACCCGAAGCAGTTAACATTGCTGAGGTTGATGATGCGCTACGCATTAGCTGGGAGCTTGATTCAGATGAACCGATTCAGTACTATGAGTTGAACAGATCTAGCACCGAAGATTTCGGTGACTATCAGGTCTGGTTTATAGTTGATGATACAGTGTTTGTTGATGGCGATGTGAGCGCTGGTGAGACCAGGTTCTATCGATTGAGAGCTACTGATCTGGCTGGCAATACCGGTGATTTTTCACCCACCGCATCCTATACCGTACTGGGTATCGGAGACGGTGCAATACCAATGGAGTTTGCCTTGCACCAGAACTATCCAAACCCATTTAACCCGATCACCAATATTCGTTATGATTTACCAGAGGATGGTATCGTGAATATTGCGGTATACGATATGCTGGGTAAACAGGTAAGAACGCTTGTTAATACCCATCAAGATGCAGGGTTTAAAACCATTTCATGGGACGCCACAAATGATCAGGGTAACCCAGTGAGTGCGGGTGTCTATCTGTATCAGATACAGACAGAAGGGTTTGTCAAAACCAAAAAGTTGGTCTTGCTGAAATAACTCTCACACAATAAAAAGAAAATGAACAGGAAACCCCGCTATAGCGGGGTTTCCTGTTTCTGATATAACTAATTAAAATTAGATTATTATATATTAAATTAATTCACAATCGATTACACGGTTGTATAACGAAGGAAGAAAAAATGAAAAAATTATTACTACTAATCTTACCTCTATTATTCATCATGAGCTGTGAGGATGATGAGAACGGGGAGGATGCGACGCTCTCAATAGAAGGGACGTGGACAATCACATCAGTAACTTCATATGAGAATAGTAATTGTTCAGGCCAAGGGGAAACCGAAGATATAACAGGAACGGCAACCTTCACAGGAACAGATGCGACAGTGACAATTAACCAAAGTTATTCATTCAGTACATTTTGTGAGGAATCAGATGGTGAAATGATAGGTGACACATGCTCCATGGAAGGTGGTTATTTTGAATTTACTTTGGATGATTTTGCTGCTATTTGTGAATACTATGGTGAAGGATCATTAGATGATGATAACAACTGTATAATGACTTGGTTGGATGAGTATGATTATACTTTTGATCTGGAATCGGGTGAGTACTGTGAAACATACTATGCCGGAACAGACTCTTCCGAGACTGATTGTGGTTCGGCAGAGTTAACAGAAAATAGTTTAACAATTACACTCCCTGAAGAGGATGAGTGTTTTCAAATTAATTTGTCAAAATAGTAGAGATTGCTATTTTAATAAACAAAAGCCCCGCTACAGCGGGGTTTTTGTTGTTAAAGAAAAATGTAATACTTTTGTAATTTATCAGATCAATATTTAATAGAACAAAGGAAATAAAATGAAGAAGACATTATTATTAGTATTGCCGTTACTTTTCATCATGAGCTGTGAGGATGAAGAGGAGGACGGGAATACGTCCGAATTTGTGGGCACCTGGGAGCTTACATTCATGGGCGAATATGAGAATGCTGACTGTACGGGTGATCTAGATTCTCTTTCTTGGGCTTTTGCTCAGGCATTTGGAATGTCATATACAATGGCTTTTAATGATGATGGCACACTTGACATGACAATATCTGTGTTTGGCGAGACTCAAACAGAATCTTTTACATGGTCAGAGAGCTCTGATGGAACATCATTTTCTATCGATGGCGTGAGTGGAAATATTTCCATGGCATCTGATGGTAATTCATTTTCTGTTACTGATATGTTTGATGCATATTGTCAGGATCCTTATACCTATGAGGAAACAAGCCACACGGACTCTACATCATGTTATGATGCTGATAATGATTGGGTCGAGGCAACCTGTTCATTTATGGAATACACGAAACAGTAATACTCTTAAAAATCAAATCAATAAAATCCCCTCTCTGGTTTTCAGGGCGGGGATTTTTTGTTTACATTCCCGGACAACATTTTACAATATTGAGCAAGGATAATTCATGAATGAAAAAAATGGAATTGTAATATTATTTATTGTTGCGGTGGGGATGATATTCCTTAATCCAAACAGGGATCTCCTTAATGTAGCGGAAGAGGATCAGTCTGCGAAGGCAAATGCATACTTTGAGAAAGTATTCCAGGATGGGGTAGACCGTAGCCCGGAATTCAAGATGTGGCTGGGGATCAAGGAGGATCAGGGACACTGGGACGATAATTCTGATAGAGCATCAGCTCTAGGCCTCGCCAGGGCAAAGCGAGAGCTGCGCTGGCTGAAGAGCAATATTGATTATGGAAAGCTGGACCCACAGACACGATTAAGCTATGACCTGTTTGCCTATGAGAGAGAGCGTAATATTTCTAATCATAAGTATCGCTATCATAATTACCCCTTTAACCAGATGTTTGGCCTCCAGTCAGGTATCCCTGCAGACCTGATCAGCATGCATAAAGTAGAAAATGTACGTGATGCAGAAAATTATATTAGCCGACTGCGTCGTGTCCCAATTCTATTCAAGCATGCGTTAATAGGTCTGGAGAAAAGGAGATCTGTGGGGATCATTCCGCCAGAATTTGTTTTTCCACATGTTTTAAGAGATTCCAGGAACGTGATCTCCAATGAACCATTTGAAGATACGGGAGTAGACGGTACGATCTTGAGTGATTTCAGGAAAAAGGTGAACGCGCTTGATATTAAGCAACGCCAGCGGGATCGACTAATGATTCAGGCAGAGAGAGCACTGGTCAAACAGGTGCAGCCATCATATGAAAAATTGATCACATATTTTGAAGAGCTCCAGAACAATGCCTCACCCTCGGACGGGGTCTGGGACTTTCCTGATGGAGAGAATTTTTATAATGCTCGATTGGCATCCGTTACGACCACTGACATGACTGCCGAGGAGATTCATGAGGTAGGCTTGAGTGAAGTTGAACGGATACATGATGAAATGCGGAGCATAATGAAGCAGGTTGGCTTTACCGGCACGCTCCAGGAATTTTTTGTTGATATGAATGAAAATGATCAGCATTTCTACACAGATTCGGAACAGGGACGCGCGGATTATGTTGCGGAGGCTACCCGCATCATCGATAATATGCGCGAAGAACTGGATAAACTATTCATTACAAAGCCTAAGGCAGATATGATTGTCAAGCCTGTGGAATCCTTTCGGGAGCAATCAGCTGGAAAGGCTTTTTACCAGAGCGCTGCATTGGATGGTTCACGGCCGGGGACATACTATGTGAACACATACGATATGAGGGCCATACCTAAGTATCAGATGGAGGCACTGGCCTATCATGAGGGTATCCCGGGGCACCATATGCAGGTTGCCATTTCACAGGAATTGAAGGATGTACCCATGTTCCGCAAGTTTGGCTGGTACACGGCCTATGGAGAAGGCTGGGCCCTATACAGTGAGTATGTTCCTAAAGAGATGGGCTTCTATACAGATCCTTACTCTGATTTCGGCCGCCTGGCCATGGAACTATGGCGAGCCTGCCGTTTGGTGGTAGATACAGGGATTCATGCAAAGAAATGGACGCGCGAAGAGGGGATCGCCTATTACGTGAAAAATACTCCAAATGTAGAAGCGGACGCTGTGAAAATGGTGGAGCGACATATTGTCATGGCGGGTCAGGCTACTGGCTATAAGATTGGCATGCTGAAGATTTTGGAATTACGGGAGAGAGCCCGAACAGAATTGGGTAATCAATTTGACATCCGCGAGTATCATGATGTGGTCCTCACTAATGGACGCTTACCACTGGATATTCTAGAGAGACAGGTAGACAACTGGATCGCATCCAAAATGAATTGATTGTATGCGTTTCGCTGACCTAAAGAGCGCCAATAAAAGCCTGTGGGCACTGGGGTTTTTAAAGATTCCATTGATTTTTTTCTGTCGACCAAAGATCCATGAGATCAGTGATGAAAAGTGCGTGGTACGCATACCATGTAAGCGGCGGGTTAAGAATCATGTTAACTCCATGTACATCGGTGCTCTCACTATTGGGGCGGATCTGGCCGGGGGTTTCCTGGCCATGCGTCATATAGAACAGACAGGAAAAAAGATTATACTGATATTTAAGGATGTTAAAGCAGACTACCTGAAGCTTGTAGAGGGCGATGCTTTTTTTACATGTACAGATGGAGAAAAAGTGAAAGCTGCCATTGATTTGGCGGCATCCACTGGAGACAGGCAAAACGTACCGGTACATATTTCCGTTACGGTTCCGAGCCACCTTGGAGACGAACCAGCCGCAGAATACACACTAACATTATCAGTAAAAGATAAGAGTTAGGCCTTGGACATATTTAGTCATGGTTTGTGGGGCCGGGGTCTGTTCGGTTATAGAGGCCATCACTGGCTGGCCCTGTTTTTTGGAATGTTTCCAGATCTATTTTCTTTCGGGATTTTTTCATTTATCAGGGTTCTCAACGGAACATTTATAATGGGACCTCCATCATTAGACATAATTCCAAACTGGGTCCATTTCAATTATAGTTTTTCTCACAGCTTTATCCCTGCATTGATCATTATTGGCATTGTCGCCTGGCGCAAAAAAGACGTTGCCTTTGCCATGCTGGGCTGGCCTCTCCATATTTGTATGGATTTTCCATTTCACACGAAAGAATATTTTCCCACGGAGTTTTTATGGCCATTGTCCGATTACTCAATCGATGGGATACCTTGGTCAGACCCAATAATATGGTATCCCAATTTAGCGGGCATTATTATTCTGTATATTTATCGTTTTAAAAATAGAGGTAATTAGAATGAAAACGGGTGTGATAAGACACGTGGATGAGAACAAAAAATTTGGTTTTATACGTGGAGATGATGGGGAAGACTATTTTTTTCACGGAGGGAGTTTGAGTCCGCAGCTCCAGCGCATTGCTGGTCTAATTAGAGAGGGCTTCCGGGTAAAATTCGATTCAGATTTTGATATGAAAGGAAATAAAGCTGTCAATATCCAGCCAGAATAGCTCTATCAATCGCTAAAAATTCGTTTGTATTCTTCCTCAACTTTTTCCGATGGAATGGGTTTAGATAGTTCCATAAAGAAAGCCAGGAACCACATAACAAATATTCCATAAACTAAAAATACTAACTGCCAGACCCAGAGTGATGGCAGACCGAAAGGCTTCCAGGTTGCCGGATTATTTGGATCGGAAAAGAAAGTATTGCCAATTGTGGCAAATGGCCCAAACCCAAACAAAAACCAAATCAAGGTAAGAATCACAGCCAGAGGAATATATTTACGTTTATTAAATGGCACACCGGCAATTTCTTTTAGAAAAGAATGCTTTTTCTTTTTTCTTTTCATTGATTTTTCGCTATCCGGAAATATCCATGAAAACAGTAGCGTACAGATTAGATTGAAAAATATTCCCCAACCAGCACTATGAATAGTAAGGGGATATGCTCCCCAGGGCAACCCAAAAATAGATACGATCCTATCTGTGAGCGTTACCCCAACCAGTCCTGCGATAAGTCCAATAGTGACACCTCTACTAGAAAGCCAGGGGAAATAAAGGTTACCCAACAGAGCTGGGTACATTTGAAATCCATAAGCAACAGCAAGTCCGCCAAGCATAACTATGGCTTGGTTAGCTTTAGCGGCGACGATAAGGGCTGCCAGTGCTACCACTATCACAAATATTCGTCCGATCGTTTTTTGAATATTTTCGGATGCATCCTTTTTATAGAATTCCCTGTAAATGTCCCGTGTAATCATGCCGCTAAATGTAGACATATATGCTGCCCCTGTGCTTTGCATAGCGGCCAGGGCACAAACTGCCAATAAGCCTACCAGCCATGGAGAACTGTCAGACATCAGGTTGATTAGTTTTGGAACCAAATCTTTATCTGAAACAGAATCAATCACACCCTTTTCTACCAATAACTCTCCTGATAGACCTTGAAAAATAGTAAACGAAAAAAGGATGATCCCTATGATCAGTGATGATGCAACAACTTGCTGCCAGCGGAATGCTTTGGATGTTTTATTAGAATAGGACCACATGGAAAATGCAGGAGAAGATTGAATGCCCATCAATGCAAACATATAGGTCATGCACATCATCCCAGTCCAAACTCCACCAACTGACTTACTGCCAGATGATACTAGTTGAATCGTGCCTGGAATGGCCACTTTTTTAGAATGACCATCCGGTGTGAGATTTACCCCCTCGATCAGATCAGTGCTGACCAGTTTCCCAATACCGCCTATAAATGCAGACCAGCCTCCGCTCCAGGAAATAGCAATATTTCCCAAAATTATGATACCCAAAGCCAGTAGTATGGCCTGAGCGCAATCTACGTAGGCCACAGAGCGCAATCCCCCTGATGCCACATAGATAACAACAATAGTAGACAGCAAGAACATCCCAGCGTTCACACTTATCATATTATCGGTTAGAATATTGAATAATGCTCCGGATGCTTTTAACTGTACTCCCAAGTATGGAACACTGAATAAAAATGCCACCAGAACAGTCAGGATTCGCATAGAGTTTCCGCCATAATAGTGGGAATACATTTCGCCAGGTGTTACATACTTAAAGGCTCGTCCCAGGGCCCATTGTCTACGCAAAAACAGTACACCAGTAAACGGGATGGTCAAGGCATAGAATGAAGCAAATGCATATGGCAGGCCATCAGTAAGGATCTTTCCTGGGTGACCTACGAAGGTCCAGCCGCTGAAACTGGTGGCTGTGGCAGCCAGCACAAAAACCCATACACCCAGCGATCGGCCAGCAATAAAATAATCTGCTGATGTTTTAGCGGTCTTGGCCCCTTTGATGCCCCAGAAAAGACAGTAGGCCCAGTAGAGGCCGACAAAGGTGAACAGCCAGATTATTTTAGGTTCCATATAAATTTATTTTATATATCTATAAGTCTGCGAAATAAATCTCAATCAAAACTATAATTATCTCCATACATTAGTCGTTCTCCAATGGGCGGGTGAGAGTAATAGAGCCATTTGACCCACCATTTTGGATAGGCATTAGATAGATTACGATTGGCCAGTCCTGCCATAGCACCAAGGAAGTCCTCTCTGTGAGGATGCAACTCTAACGACGTCTTATCAGCCTGTTTTTCAAAGTATCTAGATAGCCAGTTGTTCAAGGGTCCAAAAAGAAATCCGGATATGATTCCCATTGTGAGGCCGATCATGGGAAAAAGCGCAAGGTTCGCACTGTTGGAGGATAAGAATTCTGGAAAAAATTGCTTTAGGGTTAGGTCAAGCAAATAGAATGTTACTAACTGCTGTACAGTGCCGATAACAATATTTTTTGGTAAGTGGGCAAATTTATAATGACCAACCTCGTGGGCAATGACAGATGAAATTTCTCCTTTGCTCATGTGTTCCAATAGATTATCAGCCATCACCACGCGTCGCGTGTTACCCAGACCAGCCAGGAATGCATTTTCTTTTTTTGTTTGCCGGCTCATATCTTGGCGGAAGAACCCACCGGGCTTTAGACCAGCCCGTTCCAGTATGTCCGTTAATTTTAAGACAAGATTATCATCTTCGATCGGATCATACTTGTTGAAAATTGGGGCAATGACCACGGGGAAGAGGGTAACAAAAATAACAGAAACCAATGCTGATGCACCGCCCGCCACAAGCCACCAATGATCAGGAAATGTTGCAAAGGCCCAAAAGAGCAGACCAAGCAAAAGAGGGAACAATATCAAACTGACCAGAAAGGACTTCAGCTGGTCCAGAGCCCAGGTTTTGTGGGTGTAATTTGAAAATCCCCATTTGTGTTCGTGTACATAACCAGAATAATAGCCCAATGGCAAACCAATTATGGTTGAGAGTAGTTGAAAAACGATAACATAAATCAAGAATGTCAAGATAAACGGATAATCTAGACTGGCGACTACCTGACTGAAACCAGAGAAATGGTACCAGAATATGAATGCCAGCGAAACGACCGAGCCCAATAGTCCCAGTTTCCTTTTTTCGGTTTCATATGTTTGAGCTTGAAGCTGTTTATCAGCATCTAGAAGTGGGTGAATTGTGTTCAAAGTATTAATGTTATTATCCTGATTGGTTTAATTGAATCGATTCAAATTCTTCATTTTCATTAATAAATCCGGTAATCAAATCATTGACAGAAAGAGGTATCTTGTGCTTGGCCTTATACAATTCTAACCGCACACAATAACCCTGTTCGCTTAACAATTCATATGCAATCTGTCCTCTGTCCGGTGTGACGATCTCATCATCAGTTCCGTGTAGGATCAAAATTGGTGTTTTCCGGCTGGCCTCTGTGGCATCAGCAAATAGCCGCTCTGGATTTCTGATCATACCGGCGATGGGGATGATTCCTCCTATATTAAAGTCCAGACGAAGAGCTACATGGTAGGATAATCCGGCCCCCATGGAGAAGCCGATCATATAAATATCTTTTGGGAAAAAACCATCATCCATCACCTGGGTCATCAGCTCGCTGGTTAATTCAAATGTTTTCTCATATTTCCAGCCCACCTCATCGTTCCCGCTAAACCATGTGAATCCCTTGCCCATATCATCTGAGTAGGGTGCCCGGGGGATATACCATTTGGTGTGTTCCAATTCCATGGACCTTGCCACGGGAACCATAGAATGCTCATCACCTGTCCAGCCGTGGAGGCCGATCACGGCTCGTTTTGGCTGATCGGAATCCTGATAGTAATTTATGATCAATATCTATTGTTGGCAGCAGCAGTCATCCACAACCTTGACGGTCTCTAAATCGAATTCAGTACCGTCCAGTTTATAGCGGATGCATGCACCGACTTCAATGTCTTCAACTGCGCCTAATGTAGACAGATCTGCAGTCGTAACTTCACTGAAGAGATATCCGTCAAGTATGGTTCCGCCACAATCATCACAGCCCTCATCCTTTTCACATGCGCTAAACATGACCAGTACAAATATTGATGCGATAAGATTTCGGATATTCATTCTCACGGCCTTTCAAAGTTGGCGGCGGACATTAATGTCCATTTTCCGTTCTCAGGTGTCCGGCTGGGCTCCAAGCGGAACAGTTCACCTGTGGTCGTATCCAGCAGATAGTGCCAGTGAGTCCGGTCAATGTTGAAGCTCTGGAGCTGGTAACGCCCGAACTCTTCTTTTCTTCCGATCTCATCCCGCATATACTGTTCCAGACGATTTAGGATATTCGCGAGTGAATCTTCCTCAGTTTCAGTGGCTCCTATAAAGGTAAAGAATGATGCGGTTAACATCATACCTGTCATTAAGCCGATGATGGTTTTTCTCATAGTATCTCCTTACTTATAATGATTGTTCTCGGCTGGCCTCAAATGCCGCCATCCGTTCGATAAAATCTTGTTCATTTGCCGCCTGAAGCAGTGGGCTGATCTCAATATTCTTTTCTATAGAGATAGTAGGGGATTGACCATAATCATGGCCGGGATAGATGATCGTATCTAGGGGCAATGTTAATAATTTTGAGTAGACTGATTCATACAGTTCAGCCGTATCACTTCCCCGGCTAATTGTCCGCCCAGTACGGCCCACAAATAATGTGTCTCCAGTAAAAATAATATTTTCCATTTTATAGCATACCGAATCCGGATAATGCCCCGGAGTGTGCATAACATCGATATTTAATTCCCCGATCTGGATCTGTTCCCCATCCTGCGTGGGATGAACATTCACAGCGCTGACCTTTCCGGAAGATTTCTCATGGATGATCACGAGGAGCTCCGGATAGGCACTGAGATATTCATCAATGAAGGCAATGTGGTCACCATGAGTGTGGGTAATAAGAATGGCAACAAATGCTCCATGTATGAATGGCTGAATCTCTCCTAGAGGCAACGCTGCATCCACAGCAATCTGTGCCCTGCTTTGCATGCACGTCACTAGATATTGAAAATTTTCATCATACCCACCCTTAAATGAGCGTATGGCAAAATCTGTATGGACCATTACAATTTCCTACACTTATTCACAGGGGATAGTTTATCTTTAACCAGTCTTAAATGCACTAATTAAGTTGATTTAATACAGGGTAATTTTATGAAAAATATCGGATTATATTTAATCATTGGGGGAGTGGCTATATTTATTCTGGTCATGCTAGGCAATGTATTTTCGTTGATCGTTGAACATCCTATTTTAGGACTGGCTACCATTGCAATAATTATTGGTATTGCACTTATCCTTCTGAACATGGTACAGGAAAATCAAAAAGCAAAAAAAGATGAAAAATTCAGGGGAATTGAAAAATGATCATTACTACAACAGAAACAGTGACCGGAAGGGACATTATAAAAAATTTTGGTGTAGTTATCGGAAACACCATACGTGCTCGGCATGTCGGCAAAGATATTGCTGCAGGATTACGGAGTCTGGTAGGGGGAGAGATCACTGAATATACAGGTATGCTGGCAGAATCAAGAGAACAGGCCATCCAGAGAATGATCGAAAAAGCAGAAGAATTAGGTGCCGATGCCATCGTTGGTGTCCGATTCCAGACCTCCATGATAATGCAAACAACTGCCGAATTGTTGGTGTATGGTACCGCAGTAAAAACAATATCTAGAAACTAATTAAGACTGTTTTATTACCACTCTTCCTGCAGTAGATTCCGCGACATTTTTTTACAAAAATTATAAAATTTTCTGAAAGGTAAACATGAAGAATCCTTACTTAATCATATTAATCTTATTCCTGTTCTCCTGCGAGACGTCTCGTGACAGTTCGGATGCCCGAATGGAAACCAGGAAAGATTCCATCAGTTACAGTATTGGTATTGATATTGGTAGTAGTATGCTTATGCAGGAATTGGATATCAGTGACCAGGCCCTCATGGCAGGCTGGAGAGACGGCTACAATGAGTCCGATCCCAAACTGGATGATGAAACTCGTCTGGCCATTCTCAATTCATTCCGGAAAGAACTATCGGAGCGGGCCAGGGTACAGGCAAAGGAAGCCGCGGAAAAGAATTTAACTGATGGTGAAACTTTTCTAGCTGAAAACAGCGGCAAGGAAGGCGTGGTCACTTTGGAAAGCGGACTGCAGTATAAGGTTATCGAAAAGGGCTTTGGTGAGGTTCCCACTGATAAGAATAAGGTGAAGGTCCACTATAGAGGAACGTTGCTCAACGGTGAGGAGTTTGACAGCTCATACAATAGGGGTCAGCCGACATCATTTCCTGTCACCGGTGTGATCAAAGGATGGACCGAGGCATTGCTGCTTATGCCCGTGGGATCAAAATGGGAACTGTTCATTCCGTCCCACCTTGCCTATGGTAATGATCCTCGTGGACCAGGCGGACCAAATAGCACCCTTCTATTTGAAGTCGAGTTGCTGGAAATTCAATAGATTATTTTACCAATAGTAATTTACTATTGAGGATTTTATTGCCAGAAGTAAGCCGGCAAAAGTAGACACCGCTGGCTGCATTATTTGCAACCCAGTTTACTGTATAAAAACCAGGCTCATGGTTCTCCTGGACTAAAGTTTCAATTTCCCGACCATTAATATCAAAAACCGTTATTGTCACTAGACCAGCCTCGCTAACAGCATAACGGATAGTTGTCTCAGGATTAAACGGATTTGGATAGTTCGCATAGAGTTTAAAGCGCGAAGGAATATTCATCTCTAATTGTTTTGTCCCTGAACTATAAACATTTTCGTTTTCATCATAATAAATGTGTGCAAGTGTCATCCGACCAGGATCATCGATATCCGTGCTCAGCTGAATATTTCTAACTATCTCTTCCGCTTCGAATCGACCAAATTCCACTAAAAATTTTCCCTGAATCTCATTATGGTGTATTAATGAGATTCCGTTTGAACCAAACGCAGGGGGTACAAGGTCAACTGTGCTGGTTGACGGATCATATTGGATCATGATCTGCCCGCTCATTACGGAAGGGGGTAATGGAATAATTTTCTGGGACCAGTCGGGCTGATTACCTAACGGTGGTCTGTAGACCTCACCCCAACCAAAATTCTCTTGGGCCCATCCCCACATTTGAGTGAACACCATACCATCATCCAAACCGAATTCACTGTCAAATTCCGGAAGGAAGTGAGGAATATTGCCCCTTACTGGTCCCAATTCGTATTCGTAATCCTTATTCCGCCAACCATTCACAAATGCGTTCAAATCTAAAACATCAATGGTGTCATTCCAGTCATAATCGCCCATGGCGGGAGTGTAAAATTCGTAAAAAAGATCCACAGTTGTTAGGCCCGCATTGTCAATGATTTCCACTATATCGATGTCGATAGTGTCCAGTGCACGAAGAGGAGGAAAAAGAGTTATCGTTAATTCTGTTTCTGTTGTATCTGATGTGAAAGATAGTGAGGGATAGTTTCTCGCTCTCACACTGAAGTTCATGGATGTAATCCCTTCCGAAAATGTTAATGTGATATTATGACTCTTGTTATAATCGATCTTGGAACGATTTTCCACGGAAACCGTGTCCACACTCGGGACGAGTGCGTCGAATAGTTGGAGGCTCCCAGTGGTCTCGGTAGTGGGAAGGGCGTTCCCCCCGACATCAAAGACACTGTTTGACATCGCACCTATCTCCACTGTCTCAACGCCACTCGCGGCTCCATCAATATTCAGGTGTACACGAATTGTATCTTCTCCGCCACTCAATTGATTGTTTGTTGTGTTGGATAGGCTTGCAATACTGATGAAGGAAGCATTGCCGCTGTTTTGGCTGAATGTAAGCGTAAGGTCTTCAGTAGAGATCTCTCCACTTCCATCATTATTCCCGAACAATGATTCTGAAATGTAGAGATCCACATACTCATTCTGGTTGCTCAATATAGCCCCGACTAATGTAGGCGGTTCCGCATCTCTTGATCGGAATGTTGTACTTGCTCCACTGACCGCATTTCCGGCCGTATCTGAGAGCCCGGTGGCTACAGCAGCATAGACAAGCTGCCATGAATTAAGATCAGCATTGGGGTTTATGGTAATAACATCTTTATCCCCACTGATTATAGCATCGAATGAAATATTTACACCATTCTCATTATTATTTCTCAACGTGATCAACGTGTCGATGAAACTGTTTGTCACTTCAGAGCCATCTGCGAATCGCAATGGTTCGGTATAAGTAATAGTAATATTTGTTGATTCTAGCACATTCATAGACCCATTTTCCGGACTTATTGTAGAAGTGGGAGCCAGCTTATCAAAGATTTTCAATTGCCCTGTATTCTCGGCACCAGAGAGGGCGTTTCCAAAAACGTCATAAATAGAGCTGTTGTTCTCTGGCCTTATCAAAATAGTCTCTTCGCCGCTTGGTGTTCCGCTAACGTCCAATACAAGCTTTAACTCTGTTTCACCTCCGGAAGGGACAGTGCCACTATTATTAGTTATAGAGCTTAAGGTGATATCCGTTGCGCTACCACCATTACTGGAGAAAGTGATATCAAAATCTCCAATGTTCAGGCCACCGTTTCCGGAAGGATTTGTGTAGACGCCTTCAGAGAAAACAACGCTTACGGTCGTGTTATCTGAAGATAGAGACGCTGAATGCAATTCAGGCGCACTAAAATCTCTAACTAGAAAAATCGCAACATCGCCTGTAACAAGATTACCAAAATTATCTGCAAATGAATTGGTACTGACTGTTAGTCTTATCCATTCAAGTTCATTTAGGGGACCGCTTGGGTTGACAGTGATCCTGGAGTCCTCATCTGAGAGGGTGGCCTCATAGCCGATTTCATCTCCACTGTCTGTATACTGCAGACTAATATACTGATCAATATTATTATTATCTGCTGGTGTACCGTCACTTAAGGTAATAGTCTCTCCAAAATCAATTACCAAATCATCGCTGGGTGAGATCGTATCGCCATCAGCAGGATTAAAGTTTATTACAGGGGGGGAGTAGTCATTCAATTGTTGCGTAACTGTAGATGAGCCAGAAACACCAATCCCTGAAGAATTAAAAATAGATGAGCTACTTGCAGGAGTAATTGTCACAGTCTCAACTCCCGCTGAAACACCAATCACATTGATATTGAATCTTATAGTATCCTCTCCTCCTTGCAGTGGGTTCCCAGAAGTAGTTGTTAGATTTTCCAGCACTATATCTGATGCAGTTCCCTCAGAAACATCAGAAACAAAATTAAAATCATTTTCATTTACAGCGTCAGTAGCTTCACCATTTGTATATATTGGATCATTAAAAAAAATTTCAATATAACTATCATCAGAGGAAATTGTGGATCCTATAATCTCAGGGACAGCACCGATGGACAATCCATAGCTACCTGCAGCACTCTCATACCCCTCAACAATAATGTAATATGTTCCTTCATTAAATAAAGTGTCCTCCCAGCATGATGCAAGCGATCCAATTGTCTCTACACAATCATTTTCACCATCCCAATCATCTATTTCCATAAGTGAGTTTTGCTCATTGCAAAATGATTTTACCGCTAGCATTGTATCAAAGTCTGTTAATGAATCACACGTGCTTATGTATAGTCTTCGTGGCTCATCAAGCGTTATTTTGTACGCAATATCATCCGATTGTCCAGCGCCCCAATTATTATACCAGTCATCTCCCTGACCTGTAGTTGTATCAGAATGAAAATATGGTAGTTCGGTGATCACATAATCTTCACAGTCTCCGCTGACTTGTGTAAATACATCATCGTGCCAGTCACCAGACCCGCTCTCATCCAGTGAACCGTTATAGCCGTTACCTGTCTGATCTGACACTGTTGTAGATTGATTATCATTAAAGTTCCAGTATGCTTCCAGATTATCTACAGCCTCAATAACTTGATACATATTTGCCTGGATCTCGGCCTGTGTCCTGGGGGTGCTCCAAACGCGCACCTCATCAATCGCGCCTTCCATATATATCACTTCATCAGCGTTGGTGGTACCCCTGCCAATAAATAATTGTGTATTAATATCTTCCCAGTCAATATCACCTCCACCGGTTATGTGCGTTTCCTGCAGAGAACCATTTAAAAAAATTTTAGCTTCACCAGTTGCGTTGTCATAGGTCCCGGCAATATGTTGCCACTCATCAGCATCCAATACAGCCCCCGGCCAAACTTGGAGCCCGGAACCAAAAATATCAATGTCTCCTGTAACGCTAACAACAAAACGCCAGGCACCTTCATAATACATGAGTGCGAAACCGGACTCATTTGTTGCACCGTTTAGAGTTAGATAATGAGCGACCCCTGTAAAGTTTTCTATGGTTCCACTGAATGAATGATTGACCCAGGCTTCTAGAGTGACACCTTCAGCTGGCTGTAAAAGTTCTTCAGCTCCCTCTGACATATCCACGGTACAGTCCACAAAATCACCACCATTAAAAAAATAGCTGTTGTTTTGCTGTCCAACCATACAACCATGCAATAACAATATGGATAAAAAGACCTTATTTAACATCTATCCTGCCATCACCAAGTTCGTTGATCTGGATCCGCTCATTGCGTGGATTAACAACTTTCGTTGTCGCGCTGAATCTCAATTCTGATTCTCCAAGGGAATGGGTTGAGAATACCAGTGCGCAAAGGGCGATGGTTCCGTTCACAGAATTGTGTTCGTTCGGCAGAAAAAATAGGTGTATGTCAACGGTGCCATCTGTGTCCTCGTAAAACAGGAGTGTATCATCGCTCTCGATAAAAAAATCATCTGGCAGTACCTCCTCCAGTTGTACACTGCCCCAATCATATTGGATCTTAAGATGAATACCGGCCGCGCTGTCTACTTCCAGCGCATAGACCTGGATGAACGCTGTATCATCAAGAGCGACCTCGGCCTGGTGAGGATAAAAGAACAGTGCAGGGGACTCCAGCTCCTGTATATAGTTATCTACCTCGTTGTTCAATTCATAGTCGGGCGTGTCACACGATCCTATTATCAATAAGATTAAAATGATTGTAATAAATTTTTGCATCAGTCTAGTGGAATTGAAATACTGACACCCACCTCATCCTCATCCACATCTGTTCCCAGGATGATGGTTGTTTCCGGGGCGACCCTCCAGGTGTGGATCATATTTGCTGTCCAAAGCAGGTAGCCAAAGTTTCTTAATGCCTTTAGATTATTATTGTGCCTGTGCATATTCCTCTCTTCAACTATAATGTCAGATCGGTACTGTAATACCCATTCCGGCTCCGAAGTATCTTGATATTTTCCGTATAAGGTATTTGCATTGTTCTTGGCAGTGGAGTATTGATAATAATTGTAGCCTAGCAACGCGCCAAGCATGCCCCATGTACCCATGAAGCTATATCCGGATTGTTTACGTTGGGAATATACCTGCCCCGCGCCCGGCAAAACGGAGGATAGGAGCATTGCCCTTAAACGGTGGTTGACATATTTTACTTCGAATTCTTCATCAACAATTTCTGTGGGTACCAATCCCTCATCTGTGATTAGGAATCTGCTGGCATAGATCTGTGGATTGATCTCATTATCAAATAGATCTAAAACGAGAGAATCTATCACACTCTCGAGACCATCCAGCTCGCCAATGTATGATCTATTTCGAGTTCGGAGCATTTCCTCCATTTCTACTGAAACCAATACCGCTTCCAATTCAAACTGGTCATTAATTTTTGATATTGTTCCCATAACAACCCGTTCAGTATCTAATAGTTTTCCTGTCTCAACTGCACAGCTCAAATCATAGCACTTATTATATAATTTTGAGTCCTGATTTAGTATATCAAATTGCAAGGATGCTCCAGCTCCTTTCACATTGAACGGAGCAATCTCACTTAATACAAAGCGAAAACGATCAGACTGTACACGGCCAGCGGCAGAGGTGATCCCGTCAGTCGTAAAATGCAGTACGGCCACAGAGCCTGTGGCATTTAACGCATTCATAAAAATCAAAATGCTAAATAGAACGGCTTTTTTTACACTCGGATTATTAACTGCCATAGAGGCAGAATTTACGATAGGGCTGAATTATAGAAAGTAAAAGTTTAGAACTGATGTCTGGGATTATCTGCGAACCATTGACGAATAAAAAGTTGGAAATGATCATCAATGGCCGAGAGCAATCTCTCTCTTAGATCAGTGTTGTTGGAGTAACCTATTGATTGCTCTTCATAGATCTTGCTGGTGCGAAATTTCTTTATTTCTTCATCATAGGTGAAGCTATCGCTGTATTCCTCTATACTAACAGAATAATGGAACACAGAAAATTCTATTGTATAATATGTGCTGGGCACTTCGTTCATAGGTTTACCGACCACCAAGAGTCTAAGCTGAGGATATACAAATTCTTCACTTGTACTAATTCTATACTCTTCGAGATTATTTATAATTTTAGACTTTACCCAGTCTTCAGATAGGGTTCCCTCTAGCCCAACAACAAAAACATTAACGTAGAAATTTTTGATGTCTCTCATATTGCCATCTGACCACAAATCCTGGCTATTGATAAATGAAAGTAAAGTCAATATAGAAATAATTATTTTCATGGGACTATTTAATCAGTGTTATTTTATTAATATTGGAGTATCTATCTAATGACAATTTTAATATATATACTCCTGTTGTTTGATTATAAGCATTCCAATCGAAAGTATGGTTACCTACTTTTAAATCTAAAAGAGTAAATTGATCGACTTCTTGTCCAGTGATATTATAAATAGTAATTAAGACATCCCCATCTACTGGAATAGAAAATTTAATTTTTATACTATTGTTAAATGGATTAGGATACGCAGACTGAATATGAATATTATCCGAGGGAATAATGGAGTTGGGTAATGAGTCACTCAAAATAACATTAAACTTTTTAGCTCTGTGTGGTGCATCAGCTGGGTACACTTTTAATTCATATGTTAATGAGTCACTCAGAGTATTGTCCGTTTCAATTAGCCAGTCCCTTTGATTATTGTTGCTGACATGAGTTGAGTCAGTGAAAATTAAATGCTCATTATATTTTAACTCAGCTATAAAAATATTTTTAGTCCAACCCATATTAGAAATTTTTAAATGAATATTGTTATCTAAAATATAAGCGATCGAATTATAATAGTTTTCAAAAAAAATATTAAAAGCTATTGGATATAGATTGTGAATCCTTTGAGCTCTCACCAGTCTCATTAATTGGAGGTCTTTATAAAAAGAAATATCCCAGATAATCTCGTTATTATGGTTGAGCTCCATCAGATGTCCGCTGCTACCTGTATTAATAAGATTATGTCCATTTTCTAATCGATCACAGTCACCGCCAAACTGACCAAAAAGTTCTTCATCTAATTCATAGCTCCATACTTTTGTGAATTCTGATAGAGTAGAATCATAGCTGAACTCTTTGCATCCAGAAATTTGTGGTGTCAGGTAAGAGTGATTATCAAAAAATAATATATTTCCATTTTCTAAAGTCTCTGCTGCGTGTTGTCCGGAAAACAAAAAGTCGATTTCATGTTCAACTGAATCCATAAACTCAGCCTCACCTATCTGCCAGTTAATTTCACCTGTCACATAATTTATATTAACAATCCTTGAAATATTTCTAAAAGAGACCAAAACCGAATTTGTTTTTTCATCGTAGTGCACTGAATTTGCATGGGTCCAGTCAATCACATCCGGGTTTACTCCGTCACAGTAATCGGGATTGTATTCTGAATAATCCAAATGATCTAACGCATCCCACTCCCAAATCACATTCCCACTTGAATCATATTCAAAAAATACATCTCCCTGCCAATAGACAAATAATGGATCCTGATCCTCACATATATTTTCAATATAGTCCCATGAATTTTTTATGCCAAAATATGTCCCTCTTGAAGATTTAATGAAATCATGGTGATGACCTTCGCTTAAGGTTTGAAAATAGATTTCACCATCTAGATCTAATTCAAAACCAAAACCAGACAAAGGTATCTCGGAATGTCCGATAATATTGCCATTCTCAAGGAATTGAGATGCAAAGAAACTTGGTTCACCTAAATCTAATTTATTGATATATGCAACTGGGTTTCCAAGTGGATCCATAATAAAAGAATTTCCGCTATTGAAGATAACGACCAAATTAAGACCCGGAAAATATTGGTCCTCATCATAATGATGAATCATGACACTATCTGGGTGATTACTAGGCAAATCATTAATTGAAAAAAAGACTGGCTCTAGGCAATCATTACCAAAATTGCTTGTATAGCAAACCTGCCAACTATAGTCCATTCCCCATTCAAGAAAATCTTCTAATAGAAACATATTAATATTGTGTGAAGAAAACCAGTTCTGGCCCGTTGTAACATTGTTAATTCTTAATGAGTAATCTATTTTTCCACTAAAAATTTGAGGCCACTCAAAGAGCACATGAATATAATCAAGTGTGTCACCATCATAAGGAGAAAAATCTTCGCTCATAATTGGTCTAGAAAAAAGTATTATAACAATTAATTTTATAAAAAGTCTCATTATCAAAAAGTAATCCAGAAACTCAATTATTACTATAGAATAGATCTAAATATGAAATGTACCCCGGACAGGATTCGAACCTGTGGCCTACGGATTAGAAGTCCGTTGCTCTATCCAGCTGAGCTACCGGGGCAAATTTTGGGTGCAAAATTAGTACGCTTAGAGGGAAACTCTTTAGATTAAAATGTTGCAAAAAATGCCCATTTTTTCTCGTCGGGAGTTCGACGAGAAAATTCTTGACTTGTTTACCGTCGAGAGCGTATTATTTACCGTCGAGAGACAAAAAGCCAATTTTCTTTTAAACAATAAAAAGGAGTCAATAATGGCTGAAACAGTAAAATCAACAGGCGTAAAGAAAGAAAGTGGTTATCTTTATTATTTAGGTAAAGATGGCAACGTCTGGCGTTCTAAGATGGCCCGCGCTGGCAAGGGTGGCGGCAATGCAGAAAAAGTCGCAAATGCCGGTGTTTCTCGTGAATCAGGCTATCTTTATTTCATCGATAAAAATGGTAATGTGGCTCGCGCTCCAATGGCAAGAGGCCGCAAATAATACACATACCATATGTTGATTAATAAAAAGCCCTCCTTTTTGGAGGGCTTTTTTTATGTGTTATCTTTTCATTAGATTTACATCGTCCACATACCAATGATAATGAAGAAAATCCTTCAAAAAACTATTCTATATGTGGGGGCTCTCTCCCTAAATCTATTTACTTGGAATTGCTCAGACCTGGGGACCGCTCCTGAATCGGACAACGATCAACCCATTGAAGCAATCGGATATTCTAATGATATCCAGCCCCTATTCAATCGTGATTGTACCGGTTGCCATGGAAATTCTGGAGGTCTCAACCTCACATCATACAGCAATTTAATGTCAGGGGGGAATAATGGATCTGCTATTACACCGGGGGATGGTGCAGGGAGCATATTGGTACAAAAATTAGGCAGCTTGCCACCTTTTGGAGACCAAATGCCTCTGGGATCTTCTTCATTGAGCAGCACAGATGTAGAAATGATTATAACTTGGATTGATGATGGCGCAGAGAATAATTAAGACAATTATTCTGTTATTTACTGCGCTCTACGGCTTACCCCGTTTTGCGGTTCAAGAAGGCGCATCATGTAATTTATGTCATGTGGATCCAACTGGCGGGGGATTAAGAAATGATTACGGTATGGCCGTTAGCAGTGCAGAATTATCTAAGACTGAAAAGAGTTCAAGTTTTACTGGCATGATAACAGAGCACCTGCAGATCGGAGGTGATATCCGTGTCATGAATTATAATGTGAAAGAGGATGATCATTTTACGAGCGCAATCTTTCCCATGCAGATGGATCTGTCTGCCTATTGGAAGATAAATAATAAGTTTGGATTGTTCATTAAGCAGGATGTGTTGCGCGGGAATAATGATGCCTGGGTATTGTGGTCTGGAATGCCATTTAATGGTTTTATCAAGGCAGGAAAGGATCTTCCTTCTTTTGGTCTAAATGTGGATGATCACACTGCTTTCACACGGGGAGGGAATATTCGTAAAAAAGCCCTTCAGTATGAAGGCCTAGTTTTTTCTCCCTATCTTTCCTCTCCTGGGATTGTTGAAATAGGATTCAATCGAGGTAATATTCATTTTAGCCAGAGTATCTCCAATAAATTCTTGGATGGCTCCAGTGGTAATGGATTCGGTGAACGAATAAATGATAAAGTCTTTACAACGCGAGTTGAATGGTGGCCGACTTTTGGAAGCATCAATGGGCTTGTAGGGGCCTCAATTATGGATGAGGGCCCCATAAATTATAAAGGTATTTTTGGTGGAATAGCACTGGGGAAATTAACTTGGACCGGCGAATTAGATATTGCTGAAGAATATGCATCCACAGGTACAGTATTAGCATCCTCAAGTGAGTTCAGCTATCGATTGGTCCAGGGTATAGATCTTATAGCAAAGATTGATTTCTTCGATGAAGATATAGATACAAGCGGCAGTGCAATTCAACGGTTAACTCTCGGAGCAGAATATTTTCCGACATCGTTTCTAGAAGTACGGTGCCAAGCCAGACTGACAGAGGTCACCGGCAGCGACGCGGCTGTGAAACCTGAATACCTAATACTCATTCACACATGGTTCTAAAGGAGACACTATGAAAAAGATGATCGTATTGTGCTTTTTATCATTCATTATCGCTCAAGATAAGCCAAAAAGTGAACTGAAAAATGTGACTGTTCTTCCGTATACGAAAAAGTCAGAGATCATGAAATACATGAAAAAAACTGTCACAAAAGAATTGGGAGTCAAATGCAACTTTTGCCATGAAATCGGTGACTATTCCAGTGATAAGAATGCTCATAAGTTAGTTGCAAGAGAAATGATGCGCATGGTAATGAGTATCAATGAAAAAACAATGAAACCCCTGAAAATGCATGAAGTATCATGCTGGGTGTGTCACCAGGGGCAGAAGCATCCTGATCATCTATAATGAAAAATTTCCTTCCAATTATATTGTCCTTTGTGTTTTTCAGCTGCGGCGCGCCCAAATTGCCAGACATGATTGATACGATTGATGATGTCCCCGTGATCATGACTCCGGAAAAGACTTTCGTATTGCCCTCTCGGTCTCTTCCAAATGGATGGGTATTAAATAGAGAAGAATTAGCGAATTGGCAAAAACGATTGCCAGAAGTACTAGGCATTATGCTGGACACAGGTGCAACGGCTGAATATTGGGACGATCCCATTACGCTGGATTCGGGAATCAAATTACCTATCAAACGCGCAAAAGTAACTTATCGTAGTAGTGCGCGCTTGGTCAATGAGGTAGTAGAACTTCATTTTGTAAATATTAACCATATTTACAGCATAACCAATTATGATGCCTCACACTATCAGTTGAATGGAGTTTTAAAATCGATCAAATTAAAAGAGACGCGTTTCCCTCAACTTACATCAGAAGATATTTTAAAACATAAGGTTCTGATGGAGTACGGGACTCCGAAAGAATTTGACGGTTCCTGGCATCGGTATGAGGATAAGGATACGAAATTTGCTGTACGTACGATTGATAACATGAATATAGCCACACAATCTTTTAGCAAAATCATGGATCGAAAATTAAAACAAGCAATACAAGATGTTTACACTGAGGAAGGAATCGAGCTGAAAAAACAACAGCTCCTGGAAGGGTTCGACCTCTAAAACTCTATGATCAAATATTTTTTATTTCTTTTTTCAGCTTCAATGCTGTTGGGTCAGATAGTGTCTGATATTGATGTACGAGGTCATCAATATACCAAAGAATACATCATACAGCGCGAGATCCTTCATCTTTTAGATGTCCCACTAGACAGTACGGTGGCTGAAGAGGATCGGGACAGGATCGAGAATTTGGGAATTTTCAGCATGGTTACTTGGCAGGCGCTCCCATTGGAGGATGGTACTGTCAAGCTTCGCTACCACGTGATCGAATCCACACGGTTCATTCCCATATTTGCACCACAGTATAGTGAAGATACTGGATGGTCACTTGCATTAGGCGGGATCTACAATAATTTTAGGGGACGGAATGAATCAATGGTTGTTGGAGGATTGCTTGGTGGGATTGATGCTTTTATGATCGATTTCAATAATCCATGGATCACGGGAGATCATGTTTCGCTTGGGTTGCAGGTTGGGAAACACTTTTCTGATCATGTCTTTTTACCCTATGAACGGCAAACATCTTCATTCGAACTGAATATTGGGAGATATTTTGGTTACGAAAAGCGCGTCAGTATCGGGTTTGAATATGAAAAGAAGGATTTTGTTGGTGAATCTGACACGGTCACCATAGAGTTTCATTATTTTGCACCTCAAGCCAGTTTTAAATTTGATACTAGAGATATTTATAGTGATCCTTCGACCGGTATCTACATAATCCAATCTGGTCAATATTATAAGTTTTTCAATTTAAGTGGCTGGTCTTTATTTTGGAATCAATCGGTCAGTGCATTCGTTTCTCCCGTTAAAGGAAAGCGTAAAACAACAATCGGAGTAAACCTGACTTTGAATTCATTTCACGGTGATCTTCATCCAGAAATAGGCTTGATTGGGTTGGGTGGTGGCTATAGCGTGAGAGGTTGGATGGTTGAAACCCGTGAGCTCTATAGTTCTGGTGATCAAGACTATAGATTCGGATATTTTAATGCTATATCATCTATTGAATTACGGCAAACCATTATTCCTCGATTTCCCATACAGCAGGAATCCCCATTCGGACCAATAAATTCAGAATTCGGATTGCAGGGAGTCTTTTTTGTTGATGGAGGAATTGCCGGTGATAATTGGTCTGACCTGACTGCAGCAAGTCCAATGCTGGGTCTGGGGTTTGGAATCCGAATTCCAGTAGCAATGGCTGGAAATATTCGCCTAGATTATGGATGGTCTTTCTATGAAGGAAAATCCGTAGAATCATCGTTCCACTTTTCAGTGGGACAAAAGTTTTAATTTAAGTTTTCTTTTTAAATAGCATCGCTTTTTCAAAGCGATTCTCTTCCCCGGAACGTAATCGAGAAATATTGCTTCGATGTGTAAAAATAATGAACCAGGGTATCAGTAAGCTAAAGACCAGAAGAGATAGTGGGGCAGGCTCAGTCAATCCAAGGGGAGGAAGTATTAATAAAATAATGGGAAGAGAGACGGAAGCCAGAATAGATCCGATAGACACATATCCGGTCAAAGTGAGAACAATGGCGAATATAGCAATGCACAATGGTACCGCGATCGGAAAAAGAGCTATCAGCATTCCGCCCAGGGTTCCCACTCCTTTGCCACCTTTAAATCTGGCAAACACAGTATAAGTGTGTCCTAAAACTGCTGCAAATCCACACAGGATTTGTACGAGGCCTATATCTTGAATGGGCTGACCTTGGAAGAATGTTGTGGCATAAACGGCCGCAGGAAGCCAGCCTTTGAATACATCCACAATGACAACGAATAATGCCGGTTTCCACCCTAGAACTCGGAATACATTTGTCCCACCGGCATTGCCACTTCCATGCTCACGTATATCGATACCCCGAACTACTTTTCCAACGATAATACTTGTGGGAGTTGAGCCAGTTACATAACTGGTCAATAGCAAAAGAATAAGGTCCAAATTGATCATGATGAAATTTATCTCTTAATTATTTTGTATAGCTACAAAAACGGCCTTTAAACCTGCGTGGACGCTTAGCGCAGGGCCAGCTTCACAAATAAATACATTGTCACTTCCAATTATCTCACTGAATTGTTTTTGAAATTTTTCTGCAGTTTCCAAATTTTGAACGTGACCGATTCCTATCCGAACATTTTTATTATCTGGGAGCTGTTTTAAAAGGTAGTTATAGAACTTATCAAATTTATTTTTGTGTCCATAAGATTTGCCAATAGCTTTGACACCTTTTGAAGAGAGGGAAAGAATAGGATTGATTCTCAAGAGGTTTGCAACTTTTTTTACGGTAGGAGAGACTCGACCTCCCTTGACCGCATTATCCAGTGTATCCAAACCGATAAAAATGGATGTATTATTTTTGGCCCTTTCAACTGCGTCAACTACCTCATCCAAATTCTTACCATCTTTGATAGCATCTGCGGCGATCCAAGCGATTAGACCTTGGCCAACTGATCCATTATTGGAATCAATTACTCGCACAGAAAATTCTCCAAGAGACCTGGATGCTGTGACCGCAGATTGATAGGTTCCACTGGCAGCCTCTGGAATGTGAATGGAAATTGCAGATTCATAGTGGCTGGCTAAAAATTGATATTGTCTCTTGAAATCACCTGGAGCCGGTTGTGAGGTTGTAGGATGGACTGGATTACGTTTTACTTCTTCCCAGAATTCATTTGTCGTCATCGTCATCTTGTCTACGTAATGCTTATCACCAAAGTTCAACCTTACCGGAACCACATGAATGTCCAGGTCCTCCAGCATAACTTCAGGTAGGTCACAGCCGGAATCTACCACAAGTGCAATAGTTCCATGTTCTTTGAGCGCATCTTTTTGCTGCCGAAACATATCGTCTGCTTTTTCTCCGCTTACCATGCCATATTTTTCGCAAATCTCCATAATAATTTTTGGTTCATCAGTATGAATGTGAACCTTTGCCTTCGTTTTTGAACCAGCCAGTACCAGGCTATCCCCATTGGCCATTAATTCTACTTTCAGACTGTCCCGATTAATTTCATCGCCCGTGATGATGCATTCAGTACAATACTGATACGTTTCATTCATTTCCGCATCCATCGTCTCGGCTGGTTCAATAATTTTCATATTGGAAACTTTTTCTACAGTACCATTTTCAATGAATTCTTGAATGCCCCCTAATAGGTCCACGAATCCTTGTCCTCCCGCGTCCACAACACCGGCCTTTGCTAAAACATCCAATTGCTCTGGCGTGTGATCCAAAGATTCTTGGGCACGGGCTAACCCTTTCTTCATTAGAGCTCTAAAATCACTAATAGATTCAGAATGTCTACAGATTTCTTTTGACCAATCAGAAATAACGGATAGGATGGTGCCTTCTCTTGGCTTAGCCAAAGCCTCATATGCAAAATCTCGTGCTGTTTTTAATCCGAGGCCAAAGTCTGCTGTTTTAAGAGTAGTTTTATTTTTAATTCCTTCTGCAAATCCTACAAAGAACTGGGCAAGGATCGCCCCTGAATTCCCCCGGGCGCCATCAAGTGCCGCATCTGCAATGGTTTCACTCATTTTTCCTACATTGGGATGGACCGTATCAGAGATCCTTTCTTCAATTGATGAAAGGGTATAAGCCATATTAGTACCTGTATCACTATCTGGTACAGGAAATACATTTATCTTGTTCAAATAATCCTGACGGGAGATCACTTTTTTCAAACCGACGGAAAGGGATCTATACATTCTTATCCCATCGATATACTCAATTGCCATTTTGTTATTCGGGGAATCTGTCTAACGCATTCTCAGGCGGAGCGATCAATCCCCCGGATATAACCATTTTGATCCCTTCTTCAACTGACATTTCAGAGATCATTGTTTCCTGTTTTGGGATCATGATGAAAAAACCAGAAGTAGGATTTGGCGTTGTGGGTACAAAAATATGATAATAATCCTTCCCGTTTCCGTCGACTGATTCGCCAGTTACAAACGCCAATGTCCAAACGCCCTTTCGAGGATATTGAAGAAAAATAACTTTTTGGAAATTCTTGCCATCTGCAGTCCCGGAAAATGCACTAATGAATTGTTTAACATTCTTGTAAATTGTTTTGACAACAGGTATGGTTAGTATCAATCCCTCTCCCCAAGAGAACAGCCGTCTGCCAATCACATTTCGAATTATTAGGCCTAAAAAGTATACTGTTAAAATGGTCAATAAAATCCCTAGGCCAGGTATATGAAAGCCGATAATTTTCAAAATAGGTGCTGAAAAACTATCCAGTAAACGAAAAAGAAAATTGAGGATATAGAGGGTTAGAACAAGAGGAACAATTGTAAAAATACCTGTTAATATCGTTCGCTTAATATGTGACCACATATCTATAGAGATCCTTCCATTTCAAGTAAGTAAGCTTTTCGTTGAAGATTGCCACCATATCCTCCTAATCCTCCATTTGTGTTGATTACCCTGTGACAAGGAATGACAATAGGTATAGGATTATTAGCATTGGCGGATCCGGCAGCTCGAACTGCTTTTGGGTTTCCTGCTCTTTCAGCAATCTTTTTGTAGGAAACTGTTGACCCATAGGGAATACTGTTTACTACTCTCAGAGCTTTATTATAAAAACTAGAAATACGCAGATCTAGGTCTAGATTAAATTCAGTTCTATCTCCAGAAAAATATTCGTTTAATTGCGTTTTGATGTGTGTGCATGATAGATCATTGCGAATGATTATTTCATCAGGAAAATTTTTTTGCAAAACTGATTCAAAAGGTGAGTCTTCCGGAAATAATATCCGGCATAAACCCATGGATGAACAGGCGATGCCCATTTCCCCAAATGGTGTGTCCAGAGTACTGTATTCTATTGTGCTCATTATCAGTAAAATTTTTAAGACTGGAATATAACCAGTGTTGAGGAGATTTACTTATGAATCTATTGTTTCAAGTTCACAGTAACTGCGCCCAGGATAACTAAAATTGCTCCAAAAATTGCTACGGATGTCAATGCCTCACCGAGCATCTTCCAACCAAGAAATGTAGCTATAACTGGAGGTGGAAAGGCAATGTAAGCAATCTGGGTCATGGTCAAGTGTTTGAAAAGCCATATATAAATCAACCAGGCAACAATTGATCCCAGAATGGTCAAATACACCATCGCAAAGATATTATACGGACTCCATACCATGGCTTGGTCTTTTTCTACAATGCTTGAAATGAGGAGCAGCACCCCGCCGGCGCCGGTTTGACAAACGGCATTCATGGTAAGTGTATCCACTTCATGATGGTAGCGTTTTAAATAAACATTTGGCCAGGCAGCAAGAATTACGGCACAGATGATGAAAGCCATACCCCTAAACACGTGTTCTCCTCCAAGCGACTGACTTTGGCTCAATATCATGGCTACCCCTGTCGCGCCGATGAGTATTGAGATTAGTTTAATTGGAGTGATCTTTTCATCAGGAAGATAAAATTGAGACATGATTACTACAATGATTGGGAATCCTGTCCAAAGTAGTGATGCCAGATTTGAATAAATGTACTGGGTCGCCCAATAGGTTACTCCGTAGCCAATCACTAGATTTAATAGAGCAAACAAAACATAAATATGAATAGCTCTACGGGTTTTGGGGATCGTCTTTTTTTGTATAAGTGTGAACGCGAGGAGGATTAATCCAGAAATGAAAAAACGAAAACCCACACCAAATATTGCAGGCGTTCCCTCTATCAAACTTTTTTTCAGAATGACCCAGGTGGTACCCCAAATTATACAAAGTAGTATGTAATAAATGAGTGGTCTTCTATTCATTTGGCTGAAACAAAAAACTCCGCAGCTGCGGAGTTTTTATCATTAGCTTTCCTCAAAAAAATCATGAGGATGAACCTTTGTGCAGGTGAACTACTATGGGACAGGCAATGTAGATGCTGGAGTATGTTCCAACAATTACACCTACCATCATAGCAAAGGCAAAGTAATGGATAACCTCGCCACCCATGAGATATAGTATCAATACTACTAGAAAAGTGGTCAAAGATGTTATAACAGTCCTGCTCAAAGAGTTATTTATACTTTTGTCCACCATATCACTATATGTAGTGCGCTTCATGACTTTTACGTTCTCTCTTACTCTGTCCAGGATTACGATGGTATCATTTAATGAATAACCCACTATCGTTAAAAAAGCTGCGATTATCGGAAGAGATATCTCATAATCCATAATAGAGAAAATCCCCAGCGTGATTAAAACATCATGGGTTATGGCTGCAATAGCCCCTAGCGCAAATTTGAATTCAAATCGTATGGAAATATATATCAAGATCAAGATCAATGCAGATACAATGGCCATAATAGCTTTCCCGCTCAATTCTGCACCGATCTTTGGCCCAACCTTTTCAATAGAAAGAATGAATGCATTTTTATCTGATGGGACGGAATTTGGGTAAGCTTCATATAAATGGTCTACAATTAATTGTGGAAAATTTTCCGGTTGACCATCTTGGAGAGGTAAACGTACAGAAATATCTTGCTCGGGACCAAAGTGTTTGATCTCGGCCAAACTATAATCGTGTTTCTGTCCATCGATGGAAACGCTGCCCATTGCGTTTCGAACATCATTCACATCCATATCTTCAGTAAAATGAACAGCCACCAGAGTCCCTCCTTTAAAATCAATGCTCAGGCGAGGGCCTCCTTGTAATAATAGAGATATCAGCCCAGCTGTGATTATTGCGCCAGATAAGAAGAAACCAAACCTGGTTTGGCTGGAAAATTTTATGTCAGTATCTTTTATCAATCTCATATACTTAATCTCTGTAAACCTTTACGTTCTGTAATAGTATTAAATATGGTCCGTGTGACAAAAATAGCAGTGAACATGGAAATCATGATCCCCCAAAATAATACTGTTGCAAATCCGCGAATAGGACCAGTCCCGAACTGGTAAAGAACCAGTGCAGCAACCAAGGTGGTCACATTGGCATCTACGATTGTTGTCAGCGCCCGATCATATCCTGCTTCTATAGCTGCTCTAGGAGTCTTCCCTTTTCGCTGCTCTTCCCGGATTCGTTCAAAGATGATCACATTTGCATCAATAGACATACCAACGGTCAATATCAATGCAGCAATACCAGGAAGGGTTAAAGTGGCATCCAGCATGGCCAGTACTGCTAAAACAAGAATAATGTTCCAAATAAGTGCAAAATCGGCAATAGTACCCGATACACGGTAATATATGATCATAAAGATCAGGACAAATGCAAGGCCAATCAATACAGATTGGGTTCCTTTGGCCACGGAATCAGCTCCCAGTGATGGGCCTACAACACGCTCAAACATAAATCTCACAGGTACCGGTAGAGCACCGGCTCTCAAAACAATGGCGATATCTTTTGCCTCGTCCATGCTGGCAAATCCTTCGATCAATGTTCCACCATCCGAGATCTTACTTCTAATTGTCGGGGCCATATGAACTTTCTTATCCAGCACGATTGCAACGCGGCGACCTATATTCGCGCCAGTGACCCTAGACCATGTCCTAGCGCCATCCGCATTCATATCAAGTAATACGATGGACTGGCCAGAGGCAGTGCTTCCTGTCCCACCAATCGTTGCTTTAGCTTTTTCAACGACACCACCGGTC
The DNA here is from genome assembly GCA_964510385.1 of uncultured bacterium. GTDB lineage: Bacteria > Fidelibacterota > Marinisomatia > Marinisomatales > TCS55 > UBA2126. Next base: position 68,747 of record CAZECA010000002.1, on the reverse strand, counting down.
AATTCAGATTCACGCTCTAAGTAGAACATTCGATACATTTTTTCTTCGGTTCCATCGACGGATGTAAAAGTTTCCATCTCATCGCTCAAAAGGAATTGGCCATTTGTAGCATCTAATTTGTCCTGCACTTCTTCCATACTCAGGATCTTTTTCACAATGGATTCATTCTTTCCCGGAACTCCAATGTCATTGCCTAGCGCACGAAGGAGAGAGGAGAAAGGCCTGTCTTCGACAATGTTTTGATCTACTACAACAGATGTAACTGTATCATCCTCCGTAGTTGAGATTGCTTGCTTTTCGAGCAATTCACTTACAGAAATGATTTTGTCATCACTGACGCTTGACTCTTTTTCTGGGTCACTCATCAACAGATCGCTAGCCTGTTCTGCGATCTCTTCATTTCCTTTTATAACCTTGTCAATTCTCGAAAGAATATCATTGGTTAATTCTGGTGACTTGACCAGGACAAACTCCAGCAACGCAGTACTTTGCAGTAGATCCCTAGCTCGCTCTGAATCCTGAATGCCAGCCAATTCAACAATGATTCTTTGAGTACCCTGTTTCTGTATGGTAGGCTCGGAGACGCCAAATTGGTCAACACGATTTTGAAGGATCTCCAGGACACGATTGATAGCATCATCGGCCTGCTCCTTGAGGCTGGCCATAATTTCATCGATATTTCCGCCAAAGTCCACATCATAATACCTGTGAAGACGTAAACCGTTATTATTTATCTCATTTTGGAATAACTGGAAGAAGTCCAATTCGGAATCAGCATTCACAGCATCCATTTGGGCACGAACATTTACTATAATATTCTCAAAACGTTTATCTTTGTTGATGGCGAGATTATTTACAAACGTGGGCAGATCTACTTCCAATACAATATAGATTCCGCCTTTAAGGTCGAGCCCTTGTTTGATAATCTTTTGCTCGAGCTCGATCAGAGTTCCGTCTTCCTTCATTACTGATTTTTCTTCAGGAGTCAGATTATAATATTGCACAGAGGGTAGAATTGCATAGATCGCCCATGCCAATACCAATGCTATAATAATAAATCTTGGTGTAAGTTTATTTTTCATGGATTAGTAAAAATTTTGGTTGCAAAAAAGCCCGGGAATATACCGTTCTTGCTAAAGAATATTCAAAACTTATTTCTAAAAGATAATACTATTTAATTACCTCTAGATTTTTGCCAACCGTAATAAATGCTTCTATAGCGTTGTCCAAATGATCTTTTTCCATGTCTGCAGATATCTGAACACGAATGCGGGCTTCTCCCTTAGGAACCACCGGGAAAAAGAAGCCAATAACGTATATACCTTCTGCCAATAGATCCGCAGCCATTCTCTGGGCCAGGGCTGCATCATAAAGCATGATTGGAACGATAGGGTGGTCTCCCTGTTTTAGATCAAAACCAGCTACAGTCATTTTCTTACGGAAGTACATGGTGTTTTTCTCTAATCTGTCCCTCAATTCTGTTGTAGTGGACAACATCTCAAATACCTTGATCCCGGCAGCTACTATTGCAGGCGCAAGTGTGTTTGAGAATAAATATGGCCGTGATCGCTGACGTAGAAGCTCAATAATTTCTTGCCGGCCTGTTGTAAACCCACCGGATGCTCCGCCCAGTGCTTTTCCAAGTGTAGATGTCCAAATATCGATCCTATTCATGACATTACAATATTCTGCTGAACCTCGACCGGTTTTACCTACGAAACCGGTCGCATGAGAGTCATCTACCATAACCATGGCATCATATTTTTCTGCCAAAGATGTGATTTTATCTAGTTTAGCTATACTGCCATCCATGGAAAACACCCCATCTGTAGCGATCATTTTGATCCGTGCTTTTTTGGCATCCTGGAGTTTCGCTTCAAGATCACTCATATTACTATTTTCATAACGAAAACGTTGGGCCTTACATAGGCGCACACCATCAATAATAGATGCATGGTTTAAAGCGTCTGAAATAATAGCATCTTCTGGCCCGAGCAATGTTTCGAATAATCCTCCATTTGCATCAAAACAAGACGTGTAGAGTATCGTATCATCAGAACCAAAAAATAGAGCAATTTTTTGTTCTAATTCTCTATGTATGTCTTGTGTCCCGCAGATAAAACGAACGGATGACATTCCGAAACCGTGTTCCTCAAGTGCTTTCATTGCGGCTGACTTGATATCCGGATGATTGGACAACCCTAAATAATTGTTGGCGCAAAAGTTCAACACTTCACCGCCTTCTTTTGTGTGGATGGACACTCCTTGGGGGGTGGTAATGGTTCTTTCTTTTTTATAAAGACCTTCTGCTTCGATCTGGTCTAAAAGGCCACTGAAAATATTTTTTGCTCTATTCATCCATTAAAACTGATTAATGAAATGACAAAAAAATTGATCCTGCATAAAATCGATAATTCCTATTCCCAATCCAAAATAACTTTACCGCATTTGCACGATTCAATTACATCAAATGCGTTTTGAAATTCTTCGGCCTTAAAACGATGTGTTACGATTGGTGATACATCCAAGCCTCCACGGATCAATTGGGTCATTTTATACCAGGTCTCAAACATTTCCCTTCCATAAACGCCTTTGATTTTTAACCCTTTAAAAATGATTGCGTCCCAATCTACTTTAGTATCATTGGGTAAAATTCCAAGTAATGCAATTTTTCCGCCATGATACATGGTTCGGATCATATCATTAAGTGCATTTGGGTTTCCAGACATTTCAAGACCGATATCAAATCCATTAGCAATTTTTAATTGTTCAAAATGATCCTCAATTTTTTCATCATTTACGTTAATTATAGTGTCAGCCCCCATTTTCTTTGAAAGCTTTAGGCGATAGTCATTCACATCTGTAACAACCACATTGCGGGCACCTATCTGTTTGCAGATAGCGGTTGCCATGCAGCCAATGGGTCCTGCGCCTGTGATAAGCACGTCTTCGGCTACCATGCCAAAACTCAAGGCGCAATGAACGGCATTCCCCAATGGATCAAAAAAGGATGCAATTTCTATTTCAATATCTTCATGGACCGGCCAAACATTTCCTTCAGGAAGTGTGATGTATTCAGCGAAGGCACCATCTCGATGGATCCCGATGCCAATGGTCTCATTGCATAAATGGCGAAGACCGGCGCGACAATTCCGGCAATATCCACAGGTAATGTGACCTTCACCTGAAACAATATCGCCTTCTTTATAGTGAGTTACGCCAGGGCCAATATCTTCAACAGTGCCCACGAACTCATGGCCGATCACTAGGGGTGGTGACAATGTATCTTGTGCCCATTCATTCCAATGGTAAATGTGGAGATCTGTTCCACAGATGGCTGTCTTGCTAATTTTGATCAGAACATCATTGGTGCCCACTTCAGGAGATTGTACATCCTCCATCCATAGACCTGGCTCGGGCTTAGATTTACAAATTGCTTTCATGATAGGAAATAATTTATCAGGGAATTTAATACTGAATGACAATGAATCATTACCTCTCTTGTTTCCACATTAGGCGTCCACTAAATTTGACAGTTTATTTCATGATCATAATACCATAAAATCTATTCCGTGGCCCGCATCATAGCACTCACCAATCAAAAAGGTGGCGTTGGAAAAACAACGTCAGCTGTTAATATTGCCGTCAGCCTAGCTGTTTCGGAAGAAAAGACACTTTTAATAGATTTAGATCCCCAGGCAAATGCGACCACAGGCGTGTCTGGCCTATTGTCAGAGGAACCTAAAAAGACGATCTATGATGTATTGATCCGTGGTACGAAGATTCAGGATGTAATAAAGAAGACTGAATTCAATTACATGGATGTGATCACCGCAAACGGTGACTTGGTTGGAGCGGAAGTGGAATTGGTTAGCTTAATGGCGAGGGAATACCAGCTTCAAAAAGCTCTTGATACCTTAAAACGAAAATATAAATTTATCCTGATCGATTGCCCTCCATCGCTTGGGCTGCTCACTTTAAATGCGTTAACATCGGCAAATTCTATCATTATTCCAATTCAGGCAGAATATTATGCCTTAGAAGGGTTGGGACAATTATTAAATACTTTTCGTCTCGTCCAGCGAAATCTGAACAAAAAATTAAAAATCGAGGGAGTTCTGCTTACCATGTTTGATGGTCGATTGAACTTATCAAAACAAGTTGCAGATGAGATTAAGAGTTATTTTGGAGATAAATTATTCAAAACCTTCATTCATCGTAATGTTCGGTTAGGTGAGGCACCCAGTTTTGGTAAACCAGCTCTGTTGTATGATGCCAATTCTGTTGGTGCGAGAGATTATATGCAATTAGTAGAGGAGATATTGGAAAGTGGCAACTAAACGATTAGGTAAAGGATTAGAGGCATTGATTAGGCCCTATGAAGAAACACAAAAAAAAGAAACACCCACAGGTGTTACAACCATACCTCTGTCAAAAATAAAAGCAAATCCCAATCAACCACGAAAAGATGGCCTTGACAAAGCCAGTCTGGAAGAATTGGTTGCATCTATACGGCAAAAGGGTGTGATCACACCAATTACGGTTCAGGAAGTGGAAAAAGGATATTTACTTGTGGCCGGTGAGCGTCGCTGGAGAGCATCCAAACTGGCAGGATTGCGTAAAATCCCAGCATATATTATAAAGGTGGCAGATGAGGCTGAGCTTATGGAAATGGCACTTATTGAAAATATACAACGTGAAAATTTGAACGCTTTGGAAGAAGCTGAAGCCTATGAGGTCTTACAGAAAGAATTCAAATTAAGCCAGACTGCGATAGCCAAAGCAGTCGGAAAAAAACGGGTGACAATATCTAATTCATTACGTTTGTTGAACTTGCCTGCAGAAATTAAATCAAGCTTACGGAAAGGAGAAATAAGCGCTGGCCATGGTAGGGCGATCCTTGTTCAAAAAACTCCAGCTTCTCAAACAAAACTGTGGAAAAGAATTCTCCATGAAAACTTAAGTGTCCGGGCCGCAGAAGGTATCGTAAAAGGAAAAAGCAATCCTAAACCCAAATCTAAATTAAAGAAAGTCAAGCGATCCAGTGCCGCAGTGAGGGCCTTTGAAAATGAATTGATATCTATCCTGGGCACAAAGGTTAGAATCACACATAAAGGGACAGAGGGATCCATCGAAATCGAGTATTTTTCAGATGAGGATTTCGAACGTGTAATGGATCTTCTCAGGTTAATCAAATAAGATGAAACCAAATCGATATACGGTTCATATTGTGTCTGACAATGTGGATAACCAAAAACGATTTTCCATCAGTCGATTCTGGCTACGAACACTGATCTTTTTTCTGATTGGATTAGGAATTAGCATCACAGCGGTACTTTATTTATATATTCCAAAAATCCATGCATTCCGGGTCAAAGAATCCCAATTCGAACAAATGCTTGCAGAACGGTCAAGGGTTTTGGAAATGGTTAATGATCTTAAACGAATTGATCAGATGGAAAATTTATTACGCAATAAATTAACTGTATCTGAAGGTTCAGTTGTGGATCAAATTGAAATGAGTGATGAATCGTTCTCCATTTCATATATTGAAAATATACCATCTCAAGCTCCGATTGATGGATTTATGACACAGCGTATGATAACAAACTCACACTTTTGGCAAAAAAATCATTATGGGATTGATATTGCTGTCAAAGAAGGAGAGCCTGTATTGGCATCAGCTGGTGGAAAGGTCATATTCTCCGGTTGGACCTTTGACTTAGGGAACGTGATCATCATTTATCACGGTGATGATTATTTTACTCATTATGGACATAATCAGTTAAATCTGGTACAAAACCACAATATTATAAAACGAGGAGATGTTATTGCCTTGGCAGGTAGTACTGGTATATCTTCCGGACCACATTTACACTTTGAAATTTGGAAAGGAAAGAGGGCAATAGATCCTCTGGACTTTTTCCCAGAATACAAAGAGCGAGATTTAAGTGTCGAAAAAAATGACTAAAATAAATTTTAAGAACATGAACAGTATGATCGGTCAAGATGCTGTATTCAAGGGTGACATTCATCTGGATGAGGGTATCATTATTTATGGGGCTGTTTATGGCAATATTCAAACTCAAGGAGCTGTCAGAGTATCCAGAACAGGAAAAGTGAAGGGGGATATACACGGAAGCGACATTCATATTGGCGGCCAGGTTGATGGGAATATAGTGGTAGCGAATCGCGCAGTTTTGGGTGAGGCATCCCAGTTGAATGGTAATCTTTCTTATAAATCACTTATAATTGAGGAAGGTGCACAATTCCAAGGCCAATGCATTATAATAGGAGATGAACCTGGTTCTTCCTCGGAATTAGAATTGGAAGATCAAGACACAGAGACCGACGATAGCTCATTATATAATGAGTGAATACAAGAACGATTTCTTCAGTCGTTCATTTATATATTTTCAAAAGATTATAAAACAATCAGCGCCTGTTGCATCTGCAACGTATTCGTTAGTGGGCAGTGTGATCGTGTTGGGACTAGTGGGTTATTTTCTAGATGACTTTTTACAAACCGAACCATGGCTGTTGATCATTTGTTTATTGATTGGCGTGGTGATAGGATTTTATCATTTGGCCAAAACCGTATGGAATAATTAATGAGATCTCTGGTTCATTTTTTGATCTTTGTCACGGTTTTTTGTTTGGGAACATGGGGGTTGATTGTAGGAGGAATTGGTTATGCAAAAGAGATTTTCTTGGGTATGATCGCTCCATTATTAATAGGAACAGTGAGCATTAGCTTTTTATTTAATAGCCATCAAAAAGCACCAGAAAATGTAACCAAAGTGATGATCAAATCATTTGCAGCCAAGATGATTATCTATGGCCTATATTTTATATATATTTTTACTTTTTATACTTTCAATCCATTGCCATTTATTCTTAGTTTTTTGGTCTATTTTGTAACGCTTCACATGAGTGAAGCGTTATTTTTGAAATCCATATTCAAATAGGTAATATTTAATTTAAATGAGCGTAGCTGCTGATCAGTCCCACACCTCTGGCGGAAGTGTATTAGACCAAGTTGGTGATAACATAATTCACCATGTTTCCAATAGCCCCATTGATCATCCATTTATTCATTTACATCTGTTTGGGATTGATATGTCAGTAACTAAACATGTGCTGATGCTGTGGGTTGTTTCAATTTTGGTTTCATTAGCTGTGATTATACCTGTTAAAAAATATTTAAAGCAGGAAAAGCCTGTTCCAACTGGTTGGATGAATGCTTTGGAAGCTATAGTTAAATTTATAAAAGATTCTATCGTTCAACCGAATGTCGGCTCCAAATTTGTTGATACGTGGGCACCAATGATATTGACATTTTTCTTCTTCATTCTATTTGCGAATGGTATTGGTCTGATTCCTATTTTTGAAGTGTTAGGCGCCATAAACAGATTTATTTTTCATGTGCCTTCATCTGACCATCACAATTTTATCAATTCATTATTACATGGTGGGGCGACAGCAACAGGAAATTTTAATGTGACCGCCGGTTTAGCAACAATCACTTTTATCACAATAATAGTTGCTGGTACAAAAGCCCATGGCTTTATCACCCATTGGAAAAATTTAGTACCCCATGGCCTGGCCTGGCCTGTGTATATCATTTTGATTCCAATTGAACTAATCGGACTTATTGTCAAGCCATTTGCATTAACCATGAGATTGGCTGCGAATATGACTGGGGGGCATATAGCCATCCTGGCGATCCTGTCATTTATGGCCATATTCGCAGATATGTTTCACAGTTCACTTGCAGGAGTTGGAATGGCTTTTGTATCTGTCCCCATGGCTGCGGCAATCAATGGGCTAGAGATCATTGTGGTATTGGTACAAGCATATGTTTTTACACTACTGTCATCTGTTTTCATAGGGATGGCAATTAATGTTCACCATTAAACAATAGTAAGGAGAAACGAACGATGGAAGTTCTACATTACTTTGGAGCAGCACTTGGACTGGGAGCGATCGTGATCGGTGCCGGACTGGGAATTGGCCGTTTAGCAGCAGCAGCTGCAGATGGAATTGCTCGTCAGCCAGAAGCATCTGATAAGATTACAGGCGCAGTTAACCTGCCCCTATTCTTGCTCGAAGGTGTGGCAATTTTGGGTGAAGTGTTTGTTCTGTTAATCGTCTTAATGAAATAATAAGCCTTTAGGATATTTCATGAATAACCCTCTAGTACAGCTTGATCCAGGTCTATTCATCTGGACCATCTTGACATTTCTATTATTGTTGACCGTGCTGGCAAAATTTGCATGGAAGCCACTATTAAAAATGCTTAAAGACCGGGAAGAGATGATCCGCAATTCACTTGATGATGCGGAGAAGGCTCAAGCAGAATTGGCAAGACTAAATGCTGAAGGGGAGGAGATTATAAATAAAGCTCGTTCTGAAGCACAAGAGATCCTTTCCCAAGGCAAGGCATCTGCATCAAAAATGAAGGAAGACACTCTCAATGATGCCAAGGAAAAAGCCAAGTCAATTACTGATGATGCCCAAAAACAGATACAGGTAGAGAAAGAAAAAGCCATCGCCGAGATAAAGGGTGAAGTGGTGAATCTGTCTCTGTCTGTTGCAGAGAAGCTCATAAAAAAGAACTTAAGCCCAGAAGACAATAAAGCACTCATCGATGAGTCATTGTCTAATGTGAAGGAATATGAAGCGTAATCTGAGAGTAAAACAGCTAGCGTCTGTTCTCCATGTGAATGCTGGTGACAATGCTAAAAGTGTGAAGGATTCATTTTTAGAGGTAGATCAACTAATCTCTAAGAATACTCATTTCAGATCATTCATACAGTCAAAGCGATTATCTGATGAACAGAAAACAGATATCATTCGAAATACCTTCAATGAATCTATAGGCCCCTTATTGACTGAATTTCTTTGCATAATCTGTAAGGACAGGTCGGTGGACCTGATCAGACAAGTGTCCAAGGCCTATGCAGATCTGTATAGAGAAAAAGCAGGTATAGTTGAAGTGCAGGCTGTCGTTTCTGATACATTGGATGAATCATCCGCTAATGCGTTGAAGGGGGGGATCCAAACGGCTTTAGATAAGAAAACAGATCTAAAAATCCAAGTCGATGATCGACTGCTTGGCGGAATCAAATTACGAATAGAAAACACGTTCCTGGATGCGTCCTTGAAGAGTCAATTAAGCCGCTTACAAGGTGAGCTATTACAATCCTAGGAATAAGGATAAATAATGGAAATCAAAACTGAAAAAATAACTGATTTACTTAAACAACAGATTGAAAAGTTCGATGTGTCTGTAGATGTCTCTGAAGTTGGAGAGGTCATCGAGATAGGAGATGGTGTCGCTCGAGTTAGCGGACTGGAAAATGTCATGAGCTCAGAATTGGTGGAATTACCAAATGGTGTTTTTGGTATGGCCCTGAATCTGGAAGATGATAATGTTGGACTTGTCCTATTTGGTGATAGCCGAAAGGTGAAAGAAGGTGATCTAGCAAAACGAACTGAACGTGTGGTGGAGGTCCCAGTGGGTGAAGCCATGCTGGGTCGTGTAGTGAACCCTCTCGGTCATCCAATGGATGGTAAAGGAACTGTTGATTCCAAAGACCATTTCCCTATAGAACGTAAAGCGTTGGGTGTGATGCAGAGACAGCCAGTAACACAGCCATTACAAACAGGAATTAAAGCAATCGATTCCATGATACCAATAGGTCGCGGACAGCGTGAACTGATTATTGGTGATAGGCAAACAGGAAAGACTGCCATCGCCATTGATACAATTATCAATCAAAAATATACTCATCAGACAGACGAACCTGTCTTTTGTATATATGTGGCTATTGGTCAAAAAGCATCCACAGTTGCTGCGCTGACTGCAGAACTGGAAGCTAACGGAGCCATGGAATACACGACTGTTGTTGCAGCAAATGCATCCGATCCGGCTCCCATGCAATACATTGCACCCTATGCTGGTTGTGCTATGGGTGAATTTTTTCGCGATAATGGTAAACATGCATTGATCATTTATGATGATCTGTCCAAACAGGCAGTTGCCTATCGACAGATGTCACTGGTGCTCCGTCGCCCCCCAGGCCGTGAAGCATTCCCTGGTGATGTGTTTTACTTACATAGCCGTTTACTAGAGCGGGCCTCCAAACTTTCTGATGATCTAGGGGGTGGGTCATTGACAGCCTTGCCCGTCATCGAAACGCAGGAAGGTGATGTCTCCGCATATATCCCTACCAACGTGATCTCTATTACGGACGGACAAATTTATCTGGAAACAAATCTGTTCAATTCAGGTGTGCGTCCGGCTATTGATGTTGGACTATCCGTATCTAGGGTGGGTGGGAATGCCCAGATTAAGGCTATGAAAAGTGTTGCCGGAACTCTTCGTCTTGATTTGGCTCAATACCGTGAACTGGAAGCATTCGCAAAATTTGGATCAGATCTTGATAAAGCAACACTGGCCCAGTTGACTCGGGGAGAGCGCATGGTTGAGATTCTAAAGCAGAATCAATATGTTCCCATGGACGTAGCCAAGCAAATCGCTATCATTTTTGCGGCAGCCAATGGTCATCTGGATAACATTGATGCTAATAAGGTTAGGGAGTTTGAAAAGGGTCTTTTTGACTATCTGGATGCAAACAATTCTGCTGAATTGAACTCAATCACAGCTGAGGGAAAGATCAGTGAAGATGTGGAAGGAAGATTGAATGAAGCGATCACATTCTTCAAAGGAGGATTCACAGTCTAACCATGGCCAACCTGAAAGACATACGTGACCGGATCAAATCGGTTAAGAGTATTCAGAAGGTTACTAAAGCCATGAAAATGGTTGCCGCTGCCAAGATGAGAAGAGCCCAGGAGCGTATGGAAGAGGCACGTCCATATGAAAATCGTTTATCAGAAGTGATTCAGCATCTTTTACCTGATGTTAACCGAGGGCTATTGGAATTATTGGATATACGGGACGTTAGCCGGGTTGGATATGTAGTGGTTTCCTCTGATAGAGGTATGGCGGGATCGTTTAATACAAATGTCCTCAAAAAAGCACAGACCGAGATTGATGCCATAGGCAAAGATAAAGTTGATGTTTTTTGTATCGGCAAAAAGGCTCGGGACCATTTCAAGAGGCGTAACTACAACATTATTAATAGTCATATTGACTTCTGGAATGATCTAACATTTGGTGATGCCATGAGCATTGGTGAAGGAATTGTGAGTCACTTTACAATGAAGCATGTAGATGAGATACATGTGGTTTATAATGAGTTTGTGAATGTGGCTGTACAGAATGTGGAATCAGAACTGCTTTTACCATTGACCTATGATCCAGAAAAATTTCACATGGTGGGCAGGTTGTATGAGCCAAATAAAGATGATATTGTAAGAACACTCATACCAAGACATTTGAATGTTCAAATGTGGAAATTTTTACTGGAGTCCTTTTCCAGCGAACAGGCTGCCAGAATGGTGGCAATGGAAAATGCCACGGACAATGCCCAGGAAATGATCAAAGACTTAACATTAGAATTCAACAAGGCCCGCCAGGCAGCCATCACAACAGAAATGTTGGAGATCGTCAGCGGCGCGGAAGCCTTACAAAGCGAATAGAAGGAACACTTATGCCAATAGTTGGAAAAGTATCACAGATTATGGGAGCTGTTGTAGATGTCATTTTTGAGGATGGACAACTTCCGGAAATTATGAATGCTCTAGAAGTGGATAGAGGTGAAGAAGGAATGTTGATCCTTGAAGCTGCACAGCATCTGGGTGACAGTGTTATCAGAACCGTGGCTATGGATTCCACTGATGGGCTTGTAAGAGGTCATAAAGTAGTGGACAAGGGCGAACCAATTTCGGTTCCCGTTGGGCCCAATACTCTAGGGCGTTTATTTGATGTTATCGGAAACACAATTGATGGTAAAGGAGACATTGAAGCTGTCAAACGAAATCCTATCCACCGTTCAGCACCTGATCATGAGGATCTGTCCACGTCTACAGAAATGCTGGTGACTGGTATCAAGGTTGTGGACCTTATGGAACCTTATACGAGAGGTGGGAAAACTGGACTCTTTGGTGGAGCCGGTGTAGGTAAAACAGTTTTGATCCAGGAATTGATTCGGAATATTGCAACGGAACATGGTGGTTACTCTGTGTTTGCTGGAGTCGGTGAAAGAACGCGTGAGGGAAATGATCTGTATCTAGAAATGAGTGAATCTGGTGTAATTGATAAGACCACTATGGTGTTTGGCCAAATGAATGAACCTCCAGGAGCACGACTTCGTGTTGCACTAAGTGGACTGGCCATGGCGGAATATTTCCGTGATGATGAAGGAAGAGATGTATTATTATTCATTGATAATATTTTCCGATTCACTCAGGCAGGTTCAGAAGTATCCGCATTATTAGGACGTATGCCTTCCGCTGTAGGTTATCAGCCCACTCTTTCAACTGAAATGGGAGACCTCCAAGAGCGAATTACATCTACCAAGAAAGGTTCTATCACATCCGTGCAAGCGGTTTATGTTCCCGCAGACGATCTGACTGACCCGGCCCCGGCAACAGCTTTTGCCCATCTGGATGCAACCTCCGTATTAGAAAGAAAAATCGCAGAATTAGGAATTTATCCTGCAGTTGATCCTCTCGCGTCTACATCGAGGATTCTTGATCCTCGCGTGATTGGCGACAGACATTATAATGTGGCCAGGGATGTCCAGTCAGTACTTCAGAAGTATAAAGACCTTCAGGATATTATAGCTATTCTGGGTATGGATGAATTGTCTGATGATGATAAGCAAACCGTGTCCCGAGCACGTAAGATGCAGAAGTTCATGAGTCAGCCATTTTATGTGGCGGAACAGTTCACCGGAAAAGAAGGCCGCTATGTTAGTCTGGAAGATACAGTTGCCGGTTTTGAATCTATCCTGAACGGTGATGCAGATGATCTTCATGAGAATATGTTCTCCTATGTGGGTACCATGGATGAAGCTTTTGATAATGCAAAAAAGGCTGCTGCCTGATGAGTTCATTTCAGCTTGAGATTGTAACGCCGACCAAGGTAATGGATGAGGGGAAGGTAGAATACCTCCGCTGTCCAGGATTGGATGGTTCGTTTGGTGTCATGGAAAATCATAGAGAGGCGATAATCGCTCTAGGAGTTGGAGAGATCAAAGTGACTCAAAACGGAAAGGAACATTTTCTGGCGACTAGTGGGGGATTTGTAGAGATCACCAAAGAAAAAGTAGAATTGCTTCTGGAAACCTATGAACTGGCAGAAGAGATTGATAGTGAAAGGGCAACAGCAGCTATGGAACGCGCCAAAGAACGCAAGCAGAAAACAGAGATAGATCAGATTAGAAATGATGCCTCATTAGAGCGAGCAGTGAATCGACTAAAAGTATCAAAACGGTAATTTCCGATACATTCCTACATCAGCCGCTCGTAACTTCGTGCGGCTTTTTTTTATGCGAAAATAATTGAGATATGTTTAAACGGACACATACTTGCGGTGAGTTAACCATGGATCATCTTGGCGCATCAGTGAGCTTGAATGGTTGGGTGAACACGGTTCGCCTGCATGGTCAGGTAATATTTATTGACCTACGCGACCGGTATGGAAAGACACAGATCGTTTTTAATTCAGAAGATTATGATGGAAACTTTGAAGTGGTCAAAAAACAATCTATTGAAGATGTATTATCTGTTAGGGGAACTGTCCAGGCAAGGGGCGAGGGAGCTATAAACCCGGACATGAAGACTGGGGAGATTGAAGTATTGGTTCACTCTTTGGAGGTGTTGAGCGAGACGGAAGCACTTCCATTTGTCATTACCGATCGTGATAGTGCTTCCGAAGACCTGCGATTGAAATATCGCTATTTGGAATTGCGTACCGATGAATTGCAACATAATATTATCACTCGTCATAAAACTTACCAGGCAGTCCGAAAATATCTTTCTGAAAATGATTTTGTGGAAGTTGAGACACCGGTGTTGATGAAATCCACACCGGAAGGAGCCCGTGATTTTCTGGTTCCCAGCCGACTTCATCATGGGCAGTTCTACGCCCTGCCACAATCACCCCAGATCTATAAACAAATTTTAATGATCTCTGGATTTGACCGCTATTTTCAGATAGTTAAGTGTTTTCGTGATGAGGACTTTCGGGCCGATCGCCAACCAGAATTCACCCAGATTGATATTGAAATGTCATTCGTTGATGAGGAAGATGTCTTTTTATACATGGAAAACTTAACTCGATATGTGTTCAAGGATGTCCTTGATAAAAATCTTCCAGATCCATTCCCAAGGATCACCTACGAAGAAGCCATGTCTACCTATGGATCTGATAAGCCGGACACCCGTTATGGTATGAAATTAATTGATATACAAACGATAACTGATAGGTCTGAATTCAATGCGTTCAAAGATAAAGAAGCAGTAAAAGCCATTGTCGTATCTGGAGGGGCTAAATATTCACGGAAGATCATTAATGATCTAACGGACCATGTTAAGACGTACAACGCCAAAGGTCTGGCATGGATGAAAACAGAAAAGGACGTCCTCACAGGAGGGATTTCAAAATTCTTTTCATCTGACCTTCAAGCAGAATTGATCGATTCAGCAGGTATGAGCGAAGGTGACATTATATTAATGATAGGAGATGACCGGACGATCACAGAAGCTTCTTTAGGTGCATTGCGTGTAGAGGTTGCCAAGCGAGAGGAGCTCATTGACCCATCTCTATTTAAGCCTGTCTGGGTCACCGAATTTCCTATGTTTGAAAAAGATGAAGAGTCCGGAAGCCTAACATTTCTCCATCATCCGTTCACATCTCCCACTACAGAAAATGTAGCCGACCTGGATTCGGATCCATTATCTTTAAAAGCTCGGGCATATGATTTGACTCTTAACGGGTATGAGATAGCAGGCGGTTCGATCCGTATCCATGATCCTGAAATCCAGAATAAAGTATTTTCCCTTTTGGGGCTAAGTGTAGAAGAGGCCAAAGAAAAATTCGGGTTTCTGGTGGAAGCGTTAACTTATGGCGCGCCACCCCACGGTGGAATCGCCTTTGGTTTTGATAGGTTGGTCATGATCTTGACCAGTTCACACAATATCCGAGATGTGATTGCATTCCCAAAAACCACATCAGCCGTATCCCTCATGGATGATGCTCCCGATTCTGTCAGTGCAAAACAATTGGATGAATTGGGATTAAGCCTTAAAAAGAAAAAATAAATTGGTTCACCAGGGAAAGGTTTGCATCATCACTGGTGCCACTGATGGTATCGGTAAGGAATCCGCATTGAATCTTGCGCAAATGGGTTTTACACTGTGCCTTGTGGGCAGGAACCAGAAAAAGATCAATGGAACTTTACAAGAGATCCAATCTGCCACTGGAAACGAATCCATTCAATTCTTAAGAGCGGATCTTTCATTGATGTCTGATGTGAGATTGCTAGCAAATGAGATAAAGTTGAACTATGACAGGATCGATGTTTTGTTAAATAATGCTGGTGCTTATTTTGCTGATCATAAAAAAACAAGTGAAGGATTTGAAATGACATTCTCATTGAATCATTTATCATATTTCTTGCTCACTGACCTTTTGTTCGAAATGATCACGTCCACACCCAAATCTAGAATCGTGAATGTGGCATCGGATGCCCATTTGGGAGCAAGCTTGAACTTTGACAATCTCCAGGGAGACGGTGGATATAAAGGTTGGCCTGCTTACTGCAAATCCAAGTTGTGCAATATTATGTTTACCTATGAATTATCACGCAGTCTGGAAGGGAATGGTACGACAGCAAATTGCCTGCACCCAGGATTTGTGAATACGAATTTTGGTAACAACAATAAATCCAGTGTTCGCTTAAGTTTGTCTGCTGCAAAAACGGTTGGGGCCATTAACGTAAAAAAAGGAGCCAGAACAAGTACCTATTTGGCTTCTTCTGAAGAAGTGGAAAATATTAATGGAAAATACTTTTATAAATGCAGGCCCAAGAATAGTTCAGATCAATCCTATATTGTAGAGCATCAGGAAAAATTATGGGAGATCAGTGAGAAACTCTTAAGTTGATAATATTTGCTTTTTCAAATTTCAGGCATACATTCAGGTATGTCACCACATTTACGATTAAACCTGCTCTTTTTTATAACTGTTTCATTATTGTTTCCCCAGATGAATGAATGGCATAAAAAAGCAAAGATCATGGTAGATAGTCAGATCAAAGCAAGAGGCGTGAATAATGAAAAGGTGCTGAACATTATGAGACAGACACCACGTCATGAATTTGTTCCTGTAGAACATAAGCCTCTGTCCTATACGGATTCTCCTTTACCCATTGGGTATAATCAGACTATATCTCAACCCTATATTGTTGGTCTCATGACGTCACTACTGGATTTGAATGGCAATGAGAGAATCCTTGAGATCGGGACTGGATCGGGCTATCAGGCAGCAGTCCTCTCGCCCTTGTGCAGAGATGTATTTTCCATTGAGATCGTAAAAGAACTGGCCGAACAATCCTCTAACAGATTAAAGCAATTGGCCTATGATAATGTTCACGTACAATGGGGGGACGGGTACAAGGGGTGGCCCACAGAAGCTCCTTTTGATGCTGTGATTGTCACAGCAGCCCCACCGGAAATTCCTCCAAAATTATTTGAGCAACTGAAAGTGGGAGGGAAACTGGTTATTCCAGTTGGAAGTATCTGGCAGGAATTATTGGTCATAACAAAATTGGATGACGAAAAAATGAAAAAGGAATCCATCATACCTGTTCGTTTTGTGCCTATGGTTCATCCAAAAAATCCCATACCGGATCAGAAAAAATAACTTGATCTATTAATAAGAAGTTCCCCAAGTGTGATGGCGAGCACGGATTATTTTTCTATTAATGATGTATGTTAATGCAGAATTCAGAAAGGAACCGTCATGAAAAAAGACCAAGATGCTGATCAAGAATTACTTCACTATCTCAAACAATTTCAGATACAGAAACGGAATATTTTTATTATTCCAAACAGAAAAAATGACGCGGATTATAAACAAAAATTGTTGAACTTACTTGAGATTATAGGTCCGATGGCAAAGGCATAATAAGTTTACTTGTCCGACACTCAAAATTTCTGTTAGATTAATTAGAAGCATACTATTAAGGAAAGAAGCATGAGAAAAACAATTCTTATAATCAGTTTATTATCTATTGCTTTTGGAGGTGGAAATATAAAAAAGACACTTCTAAAGCATTTTGAAGAATTGCCCAAGGAAGTGAAGCAACAACTTGCGAAAAAGCCGTTTTCCTGGAAAAATATCCCTGGGAAACCACTTAACCGAACCATGATGGACCCCAGTGACTTACTAGGTGAATGGGAATATGAGGATGAAGCGTCAACAGTCTGGGTAACAGTGGGGACAGATCAATCAATTTTTGATATCATGCAACTGTTTGGTATGGAACCGGCGGAGGGCGGGATTGACATTTCCGGATCTGCTACAGGTGTCATGGACTATATGATGGCCCAAGCGGACAGTTATTATGGTTATGGCGAAATTGCATTTGTACAGTTGTCTAATAATCCACTTGATATTTTTGATGATTATGATGATTACGATGATTACTATGATGATTTTCCTGACGATCTTGAACTGCCAATCTACATGTTTATGTATATGTCATTTTTAGGATATGAATTTGGCGCGTTTATGCTTGCTGATACAGTTGATGGTGAAATTATGAGTTATGAATATGAACTTGAAGACATAGCTGATTATATTTCCATAGATTCAACTTTAATGAGAGTAGATGTTTCTGAATTAACGGTTAGCAACGAAGCTGGAGATTCAACCTATACTATTTCTGGATCAATTGCTCCTGGAACGATGGACGTGGTTGCCGGCACTCCATTTGAGTTGCCGTTTTTGTCAGATGATCTTGGGCCTGATCCAGATGGAGATGACACATTCTATTGGCAGTTTTTTGAGGATGGTACAGGTTATGATATATGGATCGAATACGAAGACGAAGGATATTATGAGTACAGAGATACTACTGAATTCCAATGGTCAGCCACGAATGATTCGGTCAATCTGATATGGCCTGGTTATTATGATTACTATTACTACTACTATGATTCTACGTACTACTATTATTATTATGAAGAGGGTGACACAATCAGTCTTGGTTACACAGTTGAGAATAATTTGCTAGAGCTTTATGCGACGTTTGATTATTGTGATGAGCAATTTGGTTATGATGATTACTATTACTACTATGATACTGATTCATTATGTTATGCCGAGATGGAAGATATGTTTGGTATAGTGGATATAGATGAAATGACTTTCGAGTTCTGGATGTTTATGGATTATGTTGGTCCACTGTCATCGGTGGATGATGTTTCCTTGAAGCCGGAAGCTTTCAAGCTGCATCATGCCTATCCCAACCCCTTTAACCCAACCACCACACTCGCATATGAGATAGGTTCAGTGGGGAATGTTGACATCAAGGTCTATGATGTGTATGGTAAAGAAATAAACTCTCTGTTCAGCGCTACCAGGCTTCCAGGGCGCCATGAGGTAACCTGGGATGCAAAGGATTCCGGAGGACGTCAGGTGAGTTCAGGAGTCTATTTGTTTAAAGTGACAGTCAATGGCAAGACCCAAACCGCAAAGACACTCTTATTGAAGTAGTTTAAATCTTGAATCAGTAAGTTGAAAAAGCCCCGTGAATTAGCGGGGCTTTTTTTATGTAAATTTGTGATTCATGGATCATCTAATTATTATAAACGCACTCCGATCAGAGGCACGACCTTTCATTGATCATTTTGGTCTACAAAAACAGATGCTAGAGAATGAGCTATTTATTTATGAGGGAACGGATATTTCATGTTTCACTACCGGTGTCGGAAAAGCAAATGTGAAAAAACGGCTTACATCACTTTTTGATAATAAAGATCTCTCCCGTTCAATATTAGTAAACGTTGGAATTGCTGGGGGTAAAAAAGAACAATCCGAAATTGGAAAACTTTATTTGGTGAATAAGCTAACAGATGAGGAATCCGCGAGAATCTGGTTTCCGGATATGCTTTTGCAGATTGGTCTCCCAGAGTTGCCCCTGACCACAGTGGCCAAAGGTGTGACAGATGGCGGTAATCATTTGTATGGCCTGGTAGATATGGAAGGAGCCGCTATTTTTGAAGCATCTGTCCAACACCTGCAGGTTCATCAGTTACACTTTCTCAAAGTAGTCTCTGATCATATGGATATGGTCCTGGATAATCCGGATTATGTTGAAAAATTGATAGCTGATCAATTGCCAAAGACCATTGAAATAATGGAATTACTACAGAAAAGTAGTTTAGTGAAACAGCCCTTATTGGATGAAGAGAATAAAAAATTGACTGAACGATTAAATAAACAATTAAAGTTAACAGTAACACAACAGCATCAATTAAAAGAACTAGTCGAAGGTTATATAGCATTGAACTCTGATGATATTTCATTTCTGTGCCCCTATTTGGAAATTGAGATCAATACAACAGCCGGAAGGCAAAAGGCGATCAAAGAGATCCATGAAGCCCTTTCTTCCTGATCTCTCACATATATACATAGTAGATGGAGCGATGGATTATACCCTTGCCCACAATGTAATAGAAAAATATCCCCGAGCTGAACGGATCACAGTCCCGGATTATAAAATGGTTTTTAATAGGAAGGGACAGGATTTTATTAAGCAAAAAAATAGCATAAAATTGATCCTAGCCATAAAGAAACCACCCTTCATTTATCCCTCCACTGATATTTTACAGGATGCAGGTTTTGAAAACTTTACCTACACCACACCATTACTAAATTGTCTGTATAACTGTCAGTACTGTTTTCTCCAGGGCATGTATCCATCAGCCAACCTGGTAGCTTTTGTGAATGAAGACGACTTTCTTTTAGAAGCGAAAAAATCAATCGATTTACGTAAGAATAAAGATCAGCCCCTCGCTCTTTCGATCTCTTATAATACAGATCTCATGGCTTTTGAAAATATCATTCCATTTTGCAAACGTTGGATCGAATTCACTCGTGAGCAAAAGGATATAATGATAGAGATCAGGACAAAAAGTGCATTCTCCAGTTCCCTGAACAATGTGGAACCTCATGAAAACGTTATATTGGGGTGGACATTATCTCCCAATGTTGTTATTGAACAATATGAATGGAACACGCCTCCTTTAGAAAAGCGGATTCAGGCTGTTAGGGAAATGATGGAAAAAGGGTGGAAGGTTCGTTTATGTTTTGACCCTATCATGACCATCGATCATTGGCAGGACGTGTATGCTGAATTTTTGGATAATGTTTTTTCAAGCATACCAGCAGGGAGAATATACGATGTGGTGGTGGGCGTTTTTCGTATGAATAAGGATTTCTTCCAGCGGGCCAGAAAACGGGAGCCGAAAGTAGATATTTACTATAAACAGTATGAAATGACAGATAGCGTTTTGTCTATCTCATCAGATGAGCTTGATAATGTCCGTTCCTTTTTTGATCAATCTCTATCAAAATACATTGAAAAGAGAAAAATAGATGTATGGGGACGCTAAAGTGTTTTAAGAAATTTTTTGGATTGCCCTTAAAACATCTCTTCTACTCACCTGTCCAACCAGTTTCCCATTATCTACAACTGGCAGACGCCGAAAATGTGTCTCCAGGAAATATTCAGCCAGATCTACGATCCCCATGGTAGAGGTGATAGTAGTTACCTTATCCGACATGAAATCCTTTACCAGACCACCCATTTCATTATGATAGGCAGAATGAACAAAGGTTTGCATGCAGTCTATTTCAGATAGCATTCCCATGAGATTGCCTTCATCATCAACTACGGGCGCCCCAGAGATCCGATGTGAGATCAAGGTCTCAATGGCCTCCAATACCTGGGTGTGAGGTTTAAAAGTGATTAGTTTTTTCGCCATAATATCAGCAACATTTAGTGTCTCGCTCACGGTGCTCCCTCCGAATCTGTTTCACCATTCGATGTTTTACTGTCTACCATTTCTTTCACCGTGTCCATGACTTTCGGAGCCAGATCAAAAACTTTGCTGGCAACACTTTCCTTGTCACCAACTGTGAGCATTTTTGCTCCATCAGCTCCCAGCACAACGAATGCTACCGGTTCAATACTCCAGCCACCTCCTATGCCTGACCCTTCTCCTTTATTAGATTCTTCCCCGCCACCAGCACCAAAACCGAAAGTAACCTTTGAGACTGGAATGACAGTGTGCTCACCTGTAGAGATTGGTTCTCCAACCACAGTTTTAGTCATCATTAATTCCTGAACTTCTTCTAATGTGCTCTTAATTAAATCTGATACACTCATGATAATCCTCTTTACTTTTGATATTTAAAATATGTTATGCCTGTTTGCAGCGCAGTTTTCATTGGTGAAAATCGTACATGAATTGTTCCATTCAGGTCTGTATCCAGTTCTGGGCTAAAGGTGGGATTCAGTTCAATATTACATTTTTCCATTCGTAATATATTCTTATATCCTTGCAGCCAACCGAATATCATTCCTGTATGCATGGGGCTCTTTAATCCAATTTTACCAGATATTGAACATTCTTCCCAGCGAAATGAACGAAATAGTGTTTTCATCATTTTTATCATGGGAACCTTTCTGAACTTTTCAATTATTGATACAAATTTTCTTTTCAATTCTTTATTGGATTTTTCTTTTTTGCTCCCTTTCATTGTAAAAGTAAATAATGGGTTTTCATAGGATCCAATGCTAAATCGCTTTCGGGGATAAATATAAATACCGATGCCTCTATTCTTAAATCCCAGTAAACACTTAAATCTATATTTTGCAGAGGATCGAGATAGTGATAATCTGCCATTAAATCGCAATCGAATTGGGATGCTTAACATTAGAATGATTAAACCTAGAATAATTAAAATTGAATTAATTATTATGCTCATATGTATTCGATTATATTTCTAAAATTACTCAAAGAACATATTTTCTTCATCTAATAAAACTTCAGCTATTTTTTGTTCAAAAAGGTTTTCCGCCATAACATCTGGGATGTTTGATGGATCTGCATTGACCACGTGGATCAGATCTTTTCTGAACTGTTCTCTATCCCCAGACTTCGTGTGGAGAAATCTAGCTCTCAACACATAGGTCCCCAGATAATCTGGGAAATCGTTTATGGCCTTCTGAAAATGTTCTTCGGACTGGGATAATTCAACTCCTGGAAGGCGTGAATAAAATGCACCAAAGTATCGATTAGGTCCGCCATAAAAATAATCGGGATCCAAAGCAAGCACTCGATGCATAAGGGATTCTCCCATTTCCCGGTATTCCAAACGATCGCGCACAGATTTTTCCGCAAGATATCGCGCCATATTGATTGCCCACCAGTATAGAGCATCTACATAATCTTTTTCCACAACTGCAATGGCCTGTGTGACCTTGACCATTGAGTCTCCTGATGTTGTTTCAAACACTTTATTAAATAGGTCAGACTGACGAACAATAGAAACGGCAAGTTGCGCACCCTTGATAAATAAACTGTCTTTCAATTCCAGATCTGACTCGATATAATATCCCTCAAAATGATAGGCTCGGCTCAAAAGCAATTTTAATTCAACATTATGTGGCTCAAGGATTATTGCTTTTTCTAAAAAAAATGTTGAAATAGCAGCATTTTTCTTGTTGGATCTCTTGTTCCAGTTTTCAATAGCCTGTGATTTTAAATATTCTACATTTTCTATATAAGCAGCATCCGGAGTAGTAGGTTTTGTGGGCGCACAACTGACCAGAGTCAACACAATTAGTAGCAAAAATTGTGTAAATTCCATTATTATTTTATTATGACCATTTTCCATCATGCGGGACATTATTTAGGCTGAATGAAATAGTGTTTTCATAAGTCATACAACTTAATAAGAATTATAAAGGATGAGAAAGATAATTGAATTAAAAGGTGTCGACCTGCAAACTCTGCTAGGGGTTGCTGACTCCCATATCCGTTTAATGCATGACACATTCGAAACAGAGATATTGGTGAGGGGTAACAAGATAAAGCTGGATGGGAAAAAGAATGATGTAGAAGCCGTCCATGAGATAATTCATGAAATGATTCAAACGCTGGGACGCAAAGGTACATTAACAAAAAAAGATGTATCTCAATTGATTAATGTTGTTCGAACAGAAAATGGTCATATAGAGGAAGTCCCAAAAGATGTGATTCATTATGGGAAAAAAGGCGCAATTGTTCCCCGAACCAAAGGCCAGAAAAAATATGTTAAAACTGCAAATGAAAATGATATTGTTTTTACTGTAGGTCCCGCTGGAACCGGTAAAACATTTATTGCTGTAGCATTTGCCATTGCTGCTTTAGATAATCACGATGTCGATCGTATCATCCTCTGTCGTCCGGCCGTGGAGGCTGGTGAGAGTCTGGGATTTCTTCCTGGCGACCTAAAGGAAAAGGTTGATCCTTATCTGACGCCACTCTATGATTCACTTCATGAAATGATGCCTGCGAATAAATTAAAACCCTTATTAAATAAAAATATCATTGAAGTGGTCCCATTGGCATATATGAGAGGACGGACTCTGAACAATGCATTTTTGATCCTAGATGAGGCCCAGAATTCTACACCCTTACAGATGAAGATGTTTTTGACGCGCTTGGGAGTAAATTCAAAATCTATTATTACGGGAGATATCACCCAGATTGACCTGCCAACACCTTCCCCCTCTGGATTGATCGATGTGATGACTGTTTTAAAAGGTGTGGATGGAATTGGTTTTGCTGAGCTAAACGAGGATGATGTTGTTCGACATAAGTTGGTGAAAAATATAATCAAGGCATATGATAAGGCAAATGGAGCAAAATAGAAGAAGTTCATTCTGAATTAAGTTTGGCAAAATCCCATGAAATAAGGGATGAAAAAGTGCTAACTTCCAGAGCACATTTCAGAGGTAGAATGTGCTAGACGGAAAAAGATAATTTGATAAAATCGATGTTTTTTTACATTTATAAGCGTTATCAGGATCCTGCTGATCGATCAAATGGCAGAGACCTTTTTTATATTCAAATTCCAAGGAAAAATTATGAGTAAGCACGTTGTCATTACCCACGCAAAGAGGACACCTGTAGGTTCATTCCAAGGCAGTTTGTCATCTGTCCCGGCACCCAAACTGGGAGCCGCTTCTATCAAAGCCATACTAGATGAATCGGGGATCTCTCTAGATACTGTAGATGAAGTTATCATGGGTAATGTATTATCTGCCGGTTTGGGTCAGGCGCCTGCTCGGCAGGCAGCCTTATATTCGGGATTGCCAACCAGCGTTGAATGTTTGACCATCAATAAAATGTGCGGTTCAGGTATGAAAGCAGTGATGCTTGGGGCGCAGGCAATCCAATCAGAGGATGCTGGTGTGGTGATCGCTGGCGGGATGGAGAATATGTCCAATTCCCCATATCTTTTGCCCAAAGGTCGCTCAGGATACCGCTTGGGACATGGCAAAGTAGAAGATAGCGTGATAAAGGATGGATTATGGGATGTGTATACAGATCAGCATATGGGAAACTGTGCTGAAATATGTGCACGAGGGAAAAACTATAGTCGGAAACAGCAAGATGAATATGCTAGGGAATCTTACACGCGAGCGAAAAAAGCACAGGAAGATGGTTCATTTCAAAATGAAATCATACCAATTGATGTTCCCCAGCGAAAAGGAGACCCTGTGATTATTGATCAGGATGAAGAGCCTGTACGCGCCAATTTTGATAAAATGCCAAAGCTACGCCCAGCTTTTGAAAAAGAAGGTACTGTGACTGCCGCCAACGCGTCCAAGATTAATGATGGAGCTGCTGCAGTATTAATGATGACCAATGAGAGAGCAGAAGAATTGGGACTAACTCCAAAGGTTAAAATCATTGCCCAGGCTTCGGCCGCTCATGAGCCAGAGTGGTTCACTACAGCTCCCGTGAAAGCTATACAAAATGTTTTGGCCAAAGCAGGCTTGAATGCCTCTGATATTGATCTGTGGGAAGTGAACGAAGCATTTGCTCCCGTGACTCTAGCAGCTATGGACGATTTTGCTCTCGATAGTAAAAAGGTAAATGTCCATGGAGGAGCCATTGCGTTGGGTCATCCAATTGGCGCCAGTGGGGCTCGTATCCTAACCACTTTAATTCATGCTATGGATAAATATAATTCTGAAACTGGATTGGCGACCCTTTGCATTGGCGGTGGTGAAGCATCGGCACTTATTGTGGAAAGTATTTAATGAATTTTTCTTTTACTGATGAACAATTATTGATTCAAAAAACAGCACGAGATTTTGCCAAAGAACATTTGGCCCCGGGCGTTGTTGAGAGAGATGAAAAAGCTGAATTTCCAAAAGATCAATTGGAAATGCTTGGAGAATTGGGTTTTATGGGAATGATGATCCCTGAAAAATGGGGTGGCGCTGGGATGGACACAATAAGTTATTGTATTGCCATGGAGGAGATCTGTGCTGTAGATGCTTCCATGGGAGTGATTATGTCTGTGAATAATTCTCTCGTATGTCAACTGCTATACAAATATGGAAATGAAGAACAGAAAGAAACATATCTTAAAAAATTGGCTTCAGGTGAATGGCTAGGCGCATTTTCATTGAGCGAACCTCAATCAGGATCCGATGCCAGCAATATGCTCACTTTTGCAAAAAAAGACAGTGACCATTATATCATTAACGGAATCAAGAATTGGGTAAGCAATGGTATTCATTGCGATATAGCAATTGTATTTCTCATGACAGAAAAAGGAGTTGGGAATAAAGGAATTTCAGCATTGATCATAGAAAAAGGTACAGAAGGCTTTTCCCATGGGAAAAAAGAAGACAAGCTAGGTATTCGAGGATCCGATACCTGTGAACTATATTTTGAGGATTGCATGGTACCTTTAGATAAATTAATTGGTGAGGAAAATAATGGATTTAAAATTGCCCTAGGGACGTTAGATGGTGGCCGGATAGGGATTGCAAGTCAAGCATTGGGGATTGCTAGAGCGGCACTGGATCGATCAATCGAATACGCGAACGAGCGCAAACAATTTGGAAAGAAGATTGGATCGTTTGGAGCTATCCAGGACAAAATAGCAACAATAGCGACAAATGTAGACGCATCCAGATTGCTGATTCATCGAGCTGCAAGGTTAAAAGATGAAGGGAAAAAATTCAGCAAAGAAGCTGCAATGGCAAAAGTATTTGCATCTCAAACAGCTATGGACGCGACCACTGATTGTGTGCAGATCTTTGGCGGATATGGGTATATGCAGGAGTATGGCGTAGAAAGACTAATGAGGGATGCAAAGATTACCCAAATCTACGAAGGCACATCAGAGATCCAACAATTGGTTATAGCTAGAGATTTTCTGGGAGGAAAAAGATGACAGACTCTAAAGATATTGTATGGGACGACCTGGGTTTTGAAGCTGTAGAAACTCGCAGCATGTTCAAGGCTACGTGTAGACAAGGTGAGTCTTGGCAAGGCGGAGAATTGATACCATATGGACCTATTTCAATGTATCCATCGGCAGGAGTTTTGAACTATGGACAGGGAGTATTTGAAGGAACAAAAGCATTCCGCACAGCTAAAGGAAATATTATCACCTTTAGATTGGACATGAATGCAAATCGAATGGCCACGTCTACCTCAAGGCTCTGCATACCGGAAATGAATAAAGAGTTTTTTATACAATCTGTTAGGCAAACAATTTTAGATAATATTGATTATATCCCTCCTTATGGAAAAGGAAGTTTGTATATCCGACCCATTGTTTGGGGGACATCCTCTAGGCTGGGAGTGCGTCCGGCTGAAGAATACACATTCATAGTCTTTGTTTCTCCAGTTGGACCATACTTCAAAGGCGGGGTAAAACCTCTTCATTTGATTGTCTCCGATCAATATCACCGGGCCGCTCCAAAGGGTATTGGAAACGCTAAAGCCATCGGAAATTATTCTGCATCTTTATTTCCATTAGCACAAGCCAAAGAGCAGGGGTTTGATGAAGTAATCTATTTGAATGCAAGAAATGAATCTCTGGTTGAAGAGGTTGGTTCTGCTAATTTATTTGTGGTGAAAGAAAATATTTTAAAAACACCCCGCTTGTGTGGTTCGATACTACCTGGAGTGACTCGAGATTCTGTTATGAAAATAGCTGAAGATATATATGATATGAAAGTTTTGGAAACGGATGTAAGCCTGGAAGAGGTTTTAAATGCAGACGAAGTTTTTTGCACTGGAACTGCAGTTGTTGTGACCCCTGTTGGTAAGATCACTTTGCGCGGTCAGGACCATTTGATAAATAAGGGGGCGGAGGGAAAATTCACGGGACAATTGAGAAAGAAATTATTAGGCATTCAGCGGGAAGAGTACGATGATCCGTTTGGATGGCTAAATTATCTTGAAAAGTAATTAATGAGTAAGCGTGATCATAGTTCAATTCACCCTCGTCGAAAAGCGCGGATAGGTGTGCTAAGCGCACTGTATGCAGAAACTCTGATTCATGAAGAACCCATTAAAATATTAAATGATCTTTATGAGCGTGAAGAATTCGGCCGAAAGAGTAGGAAGTTCATGCGCGCATTATTCTTAGAGTCCATTGCTCAAGAGGATAGTTGCGAAAGATTGATCAAAGAGAATCTTCAAAACTGGGAATTTTCCAGAATAGCACTATTGGACAAATTAATTTTGAGAATGGCAATCACTGAAATGCTTTTCATGCACGATGTTCCTCCTAAAGTCACCATAACGGAGGCCATTGAGATTGCTAAGGAATATAGTACATCTGAAAGCTCAGGTTTTGTAAATGGAATTTTAGATGCAGTCTTTAAAAGTTCAGGATTGAAACAGCCAGCAAGGGCAAGTTGAATTATGAGCATTTTAAAGAAAATATTTGGTACACAGTCTGATCGAGACGTCAAAAAGCTTCAGCCGTTGATTGATGAAATCAATTCCATATATGAATCGTTACATTCCAAATCTGATGAAGAATTGGTCACACGAACTAATGAAATGCGAGAGGTCGTAATTGCAGAACGATCAAAAGCTGAAAACAGCGCTATAGATAAAGGATTGGCAAAAGAGGAATCTTCCAAAGCAGTTTTGAAAGCGGAGCAAGATCAATTGAATGCTTTTCTGACGGAGTCCTTTGCGATTGTCAAAGAAACCTGCAGGCGCCTTATGGGTCAATCTTGGAGAGTGGTAGGCCAAGAGATAACATGGGAAATGATCCCGTATGATGTTCAATTGATGGGAGCAATCGCTCTACATAACGGAAATGTTGCAGAAATGAAAACAGGTGAAGGGAAAACGCTTGTAGCAACAATGCCATTATATTTGAATTCATTGACTGGAAGAGGAGCTCATTTGATCACTGTAAACGATTACCTGGCTCAACGAGATGCAGAATGGATGGGTGAGATTTACAAGCGGTTAGGACTGTCTGTTGGGTTTATTTTGAATTCCATGGATAACACCTCTCGACAAGCAGCATATAATTGCGATATAACTTATGGAACCAATAATGAATTTGGCTTCGATTATTTGAGAGATAATATGGCTCTTTCTGCCCAGGAACTGGTCCAGAGAGATTATGCATTTGCTATTGTAGATGAAGTAGACAGTGTCCTCATTGATGAGGCAAGAACGCCACTGATTATTTCTGGTGCAGTGGACGCGCCGATTGACACCACTTTCAAGGATATGAGGCCGATGGTCCAGAGCTTGGTAAAAAGGCAGCAAACGCTGATAACTGAACTTGTAAAGGAAGCTGAAAATCTCTTGGAGGAAGAGAAGGATGATGATGCTGGCCTAAAACTCCTCCAATCCTCAAGAGGTATGCCCAAGCATAAGCGGTTAATGAAAGTATTTCAAGAGCAGGGTATGCAATCTCTGGCCCAGTCGGTTGAATCGAGTTTCCTTCGTGACAAGAAACTGCATGAGGTAGATGAAGATCTATATTTTAGTATTGATGAGAAAACACATGTTATAGATATCACTGAAAAAGGACGCGAAGCACTGGCTCCAGAAAACCCTGAAATGTTTGTGATCCCTGACATAGGTGAAATGTTGCAGGATATTGATGAGAATGATTCGCTGGATGCTGTGCAAAAACAACAAGAAAAAGAAAAAGCGCATCAATTGCATGCAGATAGAAGTTCTAAGATTCACACCATCAGTCAATTACTTCGCGCGTACACATTGTATGAAAAGGATGTAGAATACGTAGTCCAAGATGCCCAGGTGTTAATCGTTGATGAATTTACTGGCCGTATCCTCCCGGGTCGTCGTTATAGTGATGGGCTGCATCAGGCCATCGAAGCCAAGGAAAATGTAGAGATCAAACGCGAGACTCAAACATTAGCTACTATTACAATCCAAAATTATTTCCGTATGTACGACAAGCTTTCAGGAATGACCGGAACAGCTGAAACAGAAGCAGAAGAATTGGGCAGCATTTATAACCTGAATGTAATTGTTGTGCCAACAAATGTTCCTATTACACGTGATGATAGGGACGATCTGGTCTATAAGACAAAACGGGAAAAATATAATGCAGTCATAGATGAGATTGGTGAAGCGCACCGAAACGGTCAACCATCCTTGGTTGGCACCATTTCTGTTGAAGCATCTGAATTGTTATCCAGAATGCTGAAACGGAAGGGAATACCTCATAATGTATTGAACGCCAAGCAGCACCAGAGTGAAGCAGAGATTGTGACAAGGGCCGGGCAGCCTGGAGCTGTTACCATTGCCACAAATATGGCTGGCCGTGGAACGGACATCAAATTAGGTGAAGGTGTAAAGGAAAAAGGGGGCTTACATATCATTGGGACGGAGCGTCATGAATCACGACGTATTGATGACCAGCTGAGAGGGCGCTCAGGTAGACAGGGAGATCCGGGTTCATCACTTTTTTATCTGTCACTGGAAGATGACCTTATGCGATTGTTCAACTCTGAACGGGTTGCAACTATTATGGATAAAATGGGCGTGGAAGATGGTGAGGTAATCACGCATAAAATGGTCACCCGAGCTATCAGTAATGCCCAAAAGAAAGTGGAGCAACGCAATTTTGGTATACGGAAACATTTGCTGGAATATGACGATGTAATGAATCAACAACGTCAGGTAGTCTATGATCTGCGCAATCAGGCACTAAAGGGTGAGAATCTTCGTGAGTCCGTGTTAGGCCTGATATCAGATGTAATCGATGACGAGATGGATGCCCAGGGCAACGATGATCCAATAGATTGGGACTGGGATCATCTAAAACATATATTCTCATCTGTAATGATGGTGGAAGTAAAGTCCGATGAGATAGTGAGTGAAAATAAGTTCTCCTCTGATGAGATACATAAAATGATCATGGATGATGCTGTAGCAATGTATCAGGCAAGAGAATCTTTGATATCGGGAGATGTCATGCGGAGCTTCGAACGATTTGTAATTTTGCGTACTATTGACGAAAAATGGAAAGATCATCTCTATGCCATGGATCAATTAAGAGAAGGGATAAACCTGAGAGCGTATGGGCAGAAGAATCCGTTACTGGAATACAAATCTGAAGGTTTTCAGATGTTCAAGGAGATGATGACAGAAACAAATAAAATTACACTTCAACGGCTTTTCAGGACCCAGCTTCAAGGGGTGGAGCAGCAGTCAGAAGGTCAACAGGTAAAACAGGTGCGTAATGTTCAAATGCAGCATCAGGATACAACCGGAATGGGTATGCAGGGAATGCCTGCTGAAGCACAGCAGCAACCAAATAGACCACAGCAGGCGACACGAACTCCCATCAAAAAATTAGATAAAAAAATTGGGAGAAATGAAAAAATTACCGTTATCAGTCCCAATGGGGAAGAAGTAGAAATCAAGTATAAAAAGCTTCAGGATTATCTAAACAAAGGATTTACACAGGCTGCATGAAAAATAAAAAAAATGTAAAATTTGACACAAAAGCTGTTCACGTAGGAAACTCTCCGGATGAAAAAACTGGCTCTGTGATACCTCCTATTTTTGCAACATCTACATATGTACAGGATGGTGTTGGAAGGGACAGAGGGTTTGATTATTCCAGAGCAGGAAACCCTACTCGCAAAATGCATGAAGAGAATGTAGCCTCTCTGGAGAATGGTCAATTTGGAATCGCTTTCTCATCCGGAATGGCCGCAACCACAGCGTTATTTCAAACATTTGATGCTGGAGATCATTTTATTGTTTCACGAAACACATATGGTGGCACGTATCGGATGCTGGAACAGGTATTTAAGCGTCATGGCTTCATGGTGGATTTTATAGATACACGTGACCTTGATCTGGTAAAGAAAACGATCAACTCCAAAACAAAAATGGTATTCATTGAAACGCCAACAAATCCACTATTGGAGATAACTGACATTCAGGCTCTCTCTATAATGTGCAAGGAAAAAGGAGCGACCCTGGCTGTGGATAATACATTTTTAAGTCCCTATGGCCAGAGGCCGCTGGAGCTAGGTGCAGACCTGGTTATGCATAGTTCTACAAAATTTATTGGAGGTCACAGTGATCTCATTGCCGGAATATTGGTTACGAATGATGAGTCTTTGGCAAAACAATTGTATTTTATTCAAAAATCCGGAGGAGCGGTTCCAAGTGCATTTGACTGCTGGTTATTACTTCGTTCGACAAAAACCCTTTCATTAAGGGTACAGCGTCAGTGCGATACTGCTCTGAAACTGGCTCAATGGCTGGAGACCCTAAAAATAGAGCGTGTTATATATCCTGGATTGGAATCATTTGAAAAATATGAGTTAGCTACTAAACAACAACTAACTCCTCAAGGCGAGCCGATCTATGGTAGCCTTATCTCAATAGATCTAGGATCGGCAAAGGCTAGGGATAGATTTTTAAGCTGCTTAAATGTTTTCTCACTAGCAGAAAGTTTAGGAGGCGTAGAAAGCCTAATATCTAATCCGTTCAATATGACCCATGGAGATGTCCCCCCAGACCGAAAATTGGCTATGAGTATTACCGAGGGGCTCATCCGTTTATCCATTGGTATAGAGGATTTCAAAGATTTGAAGAATGATATAGAGCAGGCATTGTGACCTGAATCAACTCTTGAAAAATTTAGCTGGAAAATCCTTATTAATTGGTTACTTTTGCTGACTTGTTTTCGAGAAAGAAAATTGACAATATGACGAAATATCAAATAAGATTTAATTTAATGATACATTCCTCTAATGGATTGTAACCGGGGGCAATATATGTTCAAACGGAAAATAAATAGATTTTCTTTAATTTTAGCCTGCTTGGCTTCACCATTGATGGCTCAAAGCGTTTTGGTTTCTATTCAAGGTGCAACTGTAGATGGTTACACTTCAGATATTGAAGTACCCATTATTATTTCCAACCCGAGCAACGAAGTCTCTGGTGTACAGTTTGATCTAGAAGTATCTCCGGGAGATGTGGTCTCTCTGTCGAATGTTGAAGCATTGAGTGATGCTGATGGATTTTCAACCAGTTTTAACGAAATATTTGATAATAATTATCGTGTGATTCTTTATAATGCTGGTGGGACATCTACTATTCCTGCCAACTCTGATACAATAATGGCCCTCCATTTTGATGGTTCCAGTGTAGTCTCGAGTCAATTAGACCTGGTTATATCTAATGTAATTGTCAGTGACGCGTCAGGCTTAACAATTGCTTCATCAGGATCAGATGGTAGCATTACTATTGGCGAAGTAGTCTCCCTGTCCGCGTCAAGTGGGCAAGGGGATATCGATGAAACTGTTAGTCTAACAGTGGATATGGAAAACGGTGGCTCTGTGGGAGGTGTACAGTTTGATATTTATGACTCACCTGATTATGTGACCATAACAGAAATTTCAACCACAACTCGTACGGATGGGTTTACAGTATCTTCAACAGAAATGGGGCATGGCACCAGGATCCTAATCTATGATGATTCTGGAAATAATATTGCTGGAGGTACCGGTTCTATTTTAGATATTGATTTTCAGATTCATAGTGATGCCTATGCTGGCGATGTTGCATTAACGTTCGAAGATGTGGTGGTGACCGATGAGATTGGTGGAATTTATTGGATTGCTACTTTGGATACCGGATTCGTGAACGTATTTCCTGGTTATATGGAGGAGCCGCACAACCTGGTGGCTACTTCTGGACTGGATGCAATGGTATCGTTGGCTTGGGACGCACCTTATGGCCCTGTAGGGAGCGATATTGAAGAAGATTTTGAGGAAGGTGTAATACCTGAGGATTGGACCATGACAACAAATTCAGCTGTGGGCTGGTTTGTTACACAGGATGGTTCCAGCCAGTACTGGAGTGTTCCTACTCATACTTGGTACGCTTGCTCAAATGATGATGCAGCTGATGATGATGGTTCTGTGGATTATTTGATTACTCCACCATTAAACACAAATGGTGCCACTGATTTTCAATTAAGTTTTGCCTCCTATTACGATGGAGCTTACGGTCAAACTGCCCATATTTTGGTTAGCACAGATGGAACTACCTATACTGAGGTATACTCACTCCCAACGAATACAGCGTGGGTCACTGAGACTGTTGATCTTAATGATTATGCTGGCGAACCAGAACTATATATTGCTTTCCATTCTAATGACAATGGTGCCTGGGCCTCTGGTTGGGCTATTGATGATATAATGATAAGTTTCACTGGGGGGCGGATCGCTAGAAATATCCACTATGATTTTAATGAACTAGGCCAGTGGGTAATTACTGCTGAAAAAGCAGAAGTTATTGAGCGATTCCCTGACGGAATTTTGTATCAACAGTTAGTTGACTGGGAGAACCCACTGGAACCTCAAAATATTAATCGTGATGTTCCTGTTAATGCATACAAAATTTATCGTACTACTGATGGGGTCAACTTTGATCTTGTTGAAACAGTTGGCTCTGATGTATTAACCTACAACGATGAAGACGTCGATAATGGCACAACCTACTATTACTATATTACTGCTGACTATTCTCCAGATGGAACGGAATCCGGCGCATCTAACATTGTAGAGGCAACACCAGTCGAATGGATTGAGCTTGAGTTGAGTGATGGGGCAGCGCTATCGGGCAGTACGGATACATTAGATATTTTGGTCAATAATGAATCAGACGTCAGTTTCTTCTATTTTGAGATTGCTGATAATCCAGACATTCTCGAAGCCATTGACATATTAGCCACAGACAGAACCAGCAATTGGTCACTGGATGTGTCTGAAGTTGGTGGGCAAATGGTAATAACCGGACTGGGCCTTGGGAATAACATGAGCCCAGGAAGTGAAGCAGTCTGCCGTGTAGTTGTTCTGGCAGCGAGCCAGGATCCCGCGATGGTAGATATGGAGATCACCACAGCTGCAGTTCAGGATGCCAATGGAAACAATATGATTTGGACAGCAGAAGGATCAATCTTTGATGTATCGGTTGAGACTCAATATCTTGTATTGCCCAATGGTTACGGCGATCCCAACTCGTTAGTTACGCTCCCTCTGGTGATCAGTAATACAAAAGATGTCTATGGAGTTCAGGTATATCTAACTGATGACATGGGATCTTTGACTGGTGTAACAGTACAGGGAACCGATTACCATGATTTCAGTGATTGGACAGTTCAAGGAAACATGGTAGCGAATGACTTCAGGATTCTATTATTCAATAATTCATTAGATAATCCATTACCCCAAGGGTCTGGTCATATTGCAGACATCGTTTATCAAGTAAACCCTTCAGCTGCTACAGGTAACACTGTCAATGTCGCAATGAGTGAAGTTGTGGTTGTAGATGAGAATAATATTCCAATGCACGTTGAACTTTTTGAAAGTAAGGTTTTTATAGGTGAACCTGCAGCAATTTATTCTATTGGCTCTGTGGATCAATCGGCCCAAACATTTACCATCGAGATGGAAAATACTGATCCCGTCTATGTGGTTGAACTGGGATTAGGTGATGCACCTGAAGGAATTGAGATCACAGATGTCTCATCTGCCGGTCGATTTAACGGATCAATAGATGGACAATCAGGTGAAATGGAAGATGGCAGTGGGTATGTTTTAGCCTATGATTTAGCATCAGGAATATCTGCAGGATCCGGTGAGATACTTGAGGTATCATATGATGTAAAGCTGAATACAGGCTTTGTGGGAGATGTGATCACATGGATCGAAGAAGCAAACTCCGCTGATGCCAATTTGAATTCTTTGTCATCTGGATCCCATGGCTATGCAGTCTTAGATGCAGACCTTTCAATAAATGGTCCAGTTGTTTTACCAACACGTATAACACTACATCCAGCCTTTCCAAATCCATTTAATCCTATGACACAAATTCGCTATGAGTTACCAGAAGCAAGTTTTGTGGATCTGCGAATCTTTGACCTTAATGGGCGCGAAATAAAAACTTTGTTCAGGGGATTTGATGCAAGTGGTTTCCGTTCTGTCATGTGGGATGCAAAAGATGATCATGGGCAGAATGTAAGTGCAGGTGTTTATCTTTATCGATTGGAGGCTGCTGGACAGGCCCAATCTCAAAAACTGATCTATTTGAAATAAGTCTGATCAAAAATCAAAAAAAGGGCAGGTTATCCTGCCCTTTTTCTTTTTATAGAAAATTATTATTCACGTAAATTACCTGACTTTATAGAGAAGTAAATGCCGCGGTGGTGGAATTGGTAGACACGCCAGATTTAGGATCTGGTGCCCTCTGGGTGTGAAGGTTCGACTCCTTTCCGCGGCACTGAAAAATGAACGAACTAAATAATCAAACTACATCTGATCAAGAACCGGAAAAAAAATCCACTCTAAGGGTCATTGTACACAGTTTTTTTGTTGTCCCATTTTTGATCGCTATTTTTGCAGTATTGGTTTTTCTCATGGTCAAGATCCTAACAGTGGAACCCAATACAGCTCAAGATTATTTAGAACATGTAAAAACGGGGGGCACCACCAAGCGCTGGCAGGGGGCATTTGAATTATCTAAGATTTTATCAAACCCAAATATGGTACCTACAGATGATCGTTTTGTCTATGAAATGATCTCCACATATGAGTATTCCTCCCATGAAAAAGATTCACGCATTCGGTCTTACCTTGCCATGGCTATGGGGAGAACGAATGATCCACGATATACGGAGACCTTAATTAAATCACTGAGCGATAGCGATGAATCAGTTGTAGCGGCATGCGCATATGCTCTAGGCTTGATTTTAGATTCAAAAGCGTTTGATCATTTAATTCATATTGCCGACCATTCAGATCCACAGGTACGCCTTCAGACAATAATAGCTCTAGGTAACTATTATGATGATGTAGCAACGGATGTATTTTTGAGAAGTCTGGAAGACCCGGAGGTCAATGTTAGATGGGATGCTGCTGTTGCATTGGCAAAGTTGAAAAATAGAAGTGGAAGAGGAATAATCATAGACCTATTAGATAGAAAATATTTAGATTCTTTCTCAAATATTGATCCCCATGAACAGGATCAAGCTATGTTGGTAGCTATTCAAGTGGCTCCTAACATTATGGATTCAGAAATTGAAAAGATTCTGATTGATTTAAGAGAAAATGACCAAAGTATGGAAGTGCGAGAAACAGCACGAATCATGCTTTCAAATTAAAATTGTATGTCTGACAAAACTGTAGTTGAATCTGCAACAAAAGATCCTGGTCGACGCCCTCCGGCGGCATTAGACAAAACAGATGGTGGGGATCAAATATCTCGCCGTTCATTTTTTTCATGGTTGTCTATCGGATGGCTTGCATTCATAGCCGCAACCGGTGGGTTTTTTACCATGATGCTTCGATTTTTCTTCCCGAACGTTCTATTTGAGCCAGTCCAAACATTTCGTGCTGGTTCGCCAGATGATTATACTATCGGTGAAGTTGACCTTCGCTGGAAGGATAAATACGGTGTGTGGATAGTACGCAATGATGAAGGTATCTATGCGCTCTCTACTGTTTGCACTCATCTAGGATGCACTCCTAATTGGTTAAGTTCTGAACAAAAATTTAAATGTCCGTGCCATGGTAGTGGTTTTTTTAAGACGGGTATTCATTTTGAAGGTCCCGCACCCCGCCCACTAGAAAGATACAAGATTACTCTGGCTGACGATGGACAGATCATTGTAGATAAGACAATGAAGTTTCAACAGGAAAAAGGGCAGTGGTCTGATCCTGAAGCATTTTTAAAGGTGTAGTGTTATGATAGAAAAATTTCGCGAATCGCAATTATATAAATCTATTTTTCGTGGCGGAGGCGTTCCAAAAAGCCGTCGTCAGCGGATGATGGTTGTATTGAACAGTGTATTTTTACACCTTCATCCAGTTCGTCTGCCCAAGCATGCTGTGAAATTAAAATTTACTTGGTGCATGGGAGGATTATCTTTTTTCATCTTTTTAATTCTGACAATTTCCGGCATCCTGCTCATGTTTTACTACCGACCAACAATTGAATATGCTTACACAGACATCATTGACCTAGCAGAACAGGTCCCCTTTGGGATAATGAGAGAGGTCCATAGGTGGGGAGCTCATGCCATGGTAATGACAGTCTGGCTCCATATGTTTCGAGTATTTATGACAGGATCCTATAAGCCACCACGTGAGTTCAACTGGGCTGTTGGCGTGATTTTATTGTTGCTGACATTGTTGTTGAGCTTTACCGGTTATTTACTGCCATGGGATCAGTTGGCGATCTGGGCAATCACAGTGGGAGCAAATATGGCTCGGGCCACACCTTTTCTTGGGCACGAAGGTCCAGGTGCAGCGTTGCTTGCCATTGGGGATATTAATTTTATTACTATGGGTAGTGATGCGCGATTTGCACTGATAGGCGGACGATTTATGGGTGAAGCAGCCTTATTACGTTTCTACGTTTTGCACTGTATTGGATTACCATTTATTATTATGATTTTCATGGCAGTACATTTCTGGCGAATAAGAAAAGATGGAGGCATCTCCACTCCGGTATAGTATGGAAGGTTTTAAACATACAATAGACGTCATTTCGAACCCGACGATACTCTTCACATTTACATTGCTGGTGTTCTTTTTTATTTTCCCAATCAATGAGTGGACTGATAAGTGGAACAGGCGGCTGAAACTCTATGTTCTCTGGTCTAAGAAAGCCATGCTTATTGCTGCCATTCTCATGGCCGCATTTTTTGTATTTGGATTGTCAGACCCTGATTTTAAATCTATTGTACTTAAACCTGATAATGTTCCTATTTCCGGTCTGATCTTTTTAGTCTATTTTTTCACCTGGCTCTCTATGCATCAGGCTTATGAAAATGATGCGCGACTAGAAAGAGGAGACCCCATTGACGAGCATTACGATGCCCCAAATGATAAAGTTCTTGTTTGGCCGGATCTGGTGTATGTTGAATTTATTTCGTTAATTTTATGTTCAGCTTTTTTACTTGTATGGTCTATCGGGTTACCTGCTCCAATTGAAGAACCTGCGAACCCCACTGAATCTCCGAACCCTGCAAAGGCTC
Source organism: uncultured bacterium (assembly GCA_964510385.1). Lineage (GTDB taxonomy): Bacteria > Fidelibacterota > Marinisomatia > Marinisomatales > TCS55 > UBA2126. The sequence continues at coordinate 30,166 of CAZECA010000002.1, read as the reverse complement.
CATGGTATTTTTTGGGCCTACAGGAAATGCTGGTCTACTTTGATCCTTGGATGGCCGGTGTTGTATTACCTAGTCTGATCATTGTGGGATTGATGGCCATTCCTTATATAGATAGTGAACCTGCAGGGTCTGGTTATTATAGCTATAAAAATAGGATGCTATCCATTTCTTTATTCTTGTTTGGATGGCTTGTATTGTGGAACATGCTCATTATAGTGGGCACTGTACTCAGAGGCCCAAACTGGAACTTCTTTGGGCCATTTGAATATTGGGACATACACAAATTAGAAGCGTTAACAAATATCAATTTTTCGGAATATATTTACATTAAATGGATGAATACCGGATTACCAAAAAGTATACTTATGAGAGAGATCTGGGGAATACTTGTTACCCTTGGATATTTTTTGATCTTGCCGCCCTTACTTGCAAAAACAATATGTAAAAAGATTTATGAACGTTTGGGGGTCTTTAAATATTCGGTGTTTATCGTTTTGATTCTCATTGCTTTGACTTTACCTATCAAGATGTATTTGCGGTGGATGTTTAACTTGAAATATATCATATCCATACCAGAATATTTTTTCAATTTCTAGATCTACAATAAGAAATGATTGACCAACAGGAACGATATTACAATATTCTAAAACTTAATCGGTGGTTTGCCCTTTCCAGTATCGTATTTGTGGGGATATTTATTTTGGTCTTTGTGGATGATTACAATCGTCCATGGAAAAAATATCAAAAAGAGTTCAGGGGACTTGAGATTGAATTTATCAAAGGTGAATTAGATGATCTGAATAGTTCTCTAGATGAAAATAGTGAATTTACATTACTCGAGGAAGATCTTCTTAAAGCAGAATCAGAACTTGAATCCAAAAAAGATGAGATTGTAGTTCTTAATAAAAAGATAAAAAGAGTTGAGGCAGAGCAGTATCGGGTTAATCAAGATCACCAATTTGCGAAAGCAGAATGGGGTGTTGCAAAATACACTGCAGACCAGGCCCAGCACGGCCACGGTGATCTGGAATCTGCCTTAACAAATCTAGATAGACTTTACAAACTAACTTCCAATTATAAGTTAGAGTTAGAAGGTGTAGATGCACGATTAGAAATTCTAAAAATTGAACTCTCGAATATGAATGCGGAACAGAAATCAATTCGTGACAAAATAAACTCTATCAGCAGAAAAAGAGACCTCACCTTAAGAAAGCTACAAAAAACTGATCCCGGCGCAATGACCTTTGCAAATAAAATGGGGAATATTGTTCGGGATCTTCCAGTGGTAGATTTTATTGACCCTTATTATGAGGTGAAGCAGGTCGTTGTAAATGATATTGAGGAAGATCTGGTCTATTTAGGAATGCCTAAAGTGGACCGCTGTATGACGTGTCACGTAGGCATTGATAAAAAAGGATTTGAAGATGCTCCACAGCCCTATACCAGTCATCCTCGATTAGATGAAATGGTCGGGGCAAGTTCACCCCATCCCTTGAGTGAATATGGTTGTACTACCTGCCACGCTGGCCGCGGACGAGGAGTTAGTTTTAACACATCCGCTCATTCACCTTCCAGCCCCGAACAAGCCCATGAGTGGGAAGAAAAGTATCATTGGCATCCGATGCACCACTGGAACGATCCAATGTTCACCAAGCAAAACATGGAAGCAGGATGCTTCAAATGCCACAGTGGTAACATGCCCATCAAAGGAGCTGATGATCTGTCTCTTGGAATGGCATTGGTCGAAAGGGCTGGCTGTTATGGTTGTCATGAGATGGACCGCTGGGACAAAAAACCCAAAAATGGACCAAATCTGGCAAAGATCGCTTCAAAAACTACAGAAGACTGGACATGGAAGTGGATTAACAATCCCCGAGAATTTCGCCACAATACCTGGATGCCCCACTTTTTCAATCTAACCAACAACAGTGACCAAGAATCTGTTTTAAGATCCGAACAGGAAATACATTCAATAACATCATATTTATTTAGTCAAAGTGAGAGTTATGAAATGTCTAGTCCTCCAGCAGGAGATTCTGAAAATGGACGACTTCTTGTCGCATCTTTGGGTTGTATGGGATGCCATGAAATAGAGCACGATGCAGAAGCAGATCGATTGACATCTATCGAAACATTGCGCAGAGAACAAGGTCCTAATTTGATCGGACTTGGTTCAAAGACAAATGCTCAATGGATATATAATTGGGTACAAAATCCGGCATCATATCATTATGAGACAAAGATGCCCGATCTCCGATTAACAAAGCAAGAAGCAGCTGATATTGCATCGTACCTTATTGAAAACAAAAATGACGATTTTGATTCATCAATGATCCCAAATGTGAATGAGACTATTCTAGATGATATTGCGAGCAATTTTTTAAGTCAACAATTTCGTACAGAACAGATTAATGATAAACTGGCAAGTATGTCAGTAAAAGAAAAATTGGATTATAACGGAAAAAGACTGATCGGACAGTATGGCTGTTTTGGCTGTCATAATATTTCGGGTTTTGAAGATGCAAAACCAATCGGAACCAGTTTAACTCTTGAAGGAAGTAAACTAATCACCAAGCTGGATTTTGGTTTTCATCATGATAATATACCACATACTCGCTGGGATTGGTTCTCAAACAAACTAAAAGATCCACGTATCTATGATATGATTCCCCAAGACGATGGTTCTTACGAAATGATGAATAAAAAACCCTTGGACAAATCGCGTATGCCAAATTACGGCCTGACACAACATGAGATAGATGCGTTGGTTACGCTCATAATGGGCTCTGTAAAGGACGAAATACCATCAACAAAGCTTCCTGAGATCAATGAAAAAAATCTTGCTCTAGTAGCCGGAGAACAATTCATTCAAACCAATAATTGTAAGGGATGTCATAAGATAGATGGTGATGGTGGCGCTATCTGGGATGCAACATCTGAATGGTTAGCTGAAGTTGCTGATCAAACCAATGCTGAAGACATGAGCATTGTTCAAAGTTTTTCTCCTCCTTTGCTGGATACGCAGGGTCGAAAAACACAACCTGAATGGTTGTTGAACTGGTTCAAGAACATTTCCATGATTCGCCCTAACTTACAGGTTCGGATGCCTAGTTTTGATTATACGGATGAAGAGTGGAATACTCTGATCGAATATTTTCAGCAGAAAGATGGTCAGGCTCTAGCATACGAACTTCCACATACATCTAATAAGAATTCTGATTATTCCAAGGCCGGTGATAAGATCCAGGAATTAGGAGCATGCAATAATTGTCATTTTTATGGTAATCAAAAACCAAAACAGGCAGCACTAACTTGGGCACCGAATTTGGTTCTGTCTAAGGATAGGTTGCGGCCTGATTGGTTAATGGAATTTTTTAGTAATCCTCAGGATGTGATTCCAGGAACAAAAATGCCGGCACCTTATATTCCCACTGAAGAACCAGAGAATGACGTATTGGTCAATTGGGGGAGAGCAGTGGCCAATATGGAAGGTGACTCAACAAAATTATATCAGGGTGTTGTGGATTACCTATGGGAACTTCGGGGTAAGGTAGACGTTTCGAGAATTGTAAAAGATCATTTAGAAGACGTCGGCTATGGTTTTATCATAGAAGAGGAAGATGAAGATGATTGGGGTGACGATTGGTAAAATAATTATTAAGAATGAAATTATAAAAGGATCAGTAAAATGAATAAACGAATAATAACTGCAGCTTTAATCATCAGCATAGGATTGATTGGTTTTGTTGTTGCAAATACCGATACAAAAGAAGAGAAGAAGGTCTGCACAGCTCAAGAAAAAGAGTGCTGTAAGAAAGAATTAACCGATGGAGGTAGTAATAAAACATGTTGCAAGAAAAACAAAGACGCTACCGCATGTGAAGGTTCAAAGGGAACGTGTGAGGCCTCAGGTAAAAAAAGTTGTTCTAAATCTAAAGAAGCATAATAGATCAAATAGCTATAATAAAAAAACCCCCAGTAATGGGGGTTTTTTTATTATTATCAATTAATGATATTCACTTTTTCTGTGGTCGAACAAATGTAAAGTCTAATGTTGTTGTATCATCGCTGATAGATACTGTTTCTGACAGTGTCCGTTTGGATGTGAATTTTTCCTGCCAGGCAACCACTTCATACTCACCTGCAGGAATACCGGAGATAGAATATTTACCATCTGTGTCCGTTACAGCAAAATATCCATGATCGAATACCTGGACATAAGATTTCATCCAGGGATGCACATCACATTTAACAACAAATACATCTTCAGATTTTTCAAATGTTACTGTTCTTTCCTTTACTGTCTTTGGCATGCCAAAATTGAATTCTTTATTGACCTTTGGTAAGCCGTGTATATTGTGCATCGTTGGATCACTATTCAGTATTTTAACTTCCTGGCCGGCCTGTACACCCAAAACATGTGGGACATACATGCATCCTCTTTGATCCAATACTGCAGCTTCAGTGGGAGCTGTATCAGATGATACATTCTTAAGATACACGATGACATTGGCCAAATTGCCATCCTCATTTACAATAAAACTTTCGGCATAAACGGCCGCTTGGTGAGCTGATCCGCACACTGGGTCTGAATCCATACGTAATGCTTTCTGTTTAGGTGCTTTTCCATCATAGGAAACTGTGCCCACAAGATCACCCGCGAAAAGGGCAGAGGTCAGACTCGCCAGAATCAGTGTTGAAATACATCTTTTCATTATTTCATTTCTCCTGTCTATCAAATTTGTGCTTTTTTACAGCCAGAGAATTTATAAGAATCTCATGTCCTAAAACAACATTAGTTCCTATAAAATAACTAAGTTTTTCTGATTCACCATAATATGAATCATTATTAAATTTACTACTCACTTTTAACCACTTAATCTTAAACATTTATTGAATACCAAGGATCATTAATGAGTAACGATCATCACCACGAAGAAGGTTTTTGGCGAAAATATATATTTTCTGTTGATCATAAGATCATCGGACTCCAATATGGTATTACCAGCCTGGTTTTCTTATTAGTTGGCTTCTGCTTGATGCTAATAATGCGCTGGCAGTTAGCCTATCCTGAAGAAGCGGTTCCACTCGTTGGAAAATTATTAGGAGATGGGGGAATCCTTTTGCCCGAGATTTATAATTCATTAGGCGCCATGCATGGCACCATTATGATCTTCTTGGGCGTAGTACCGCTGGCGGTGGGTGCATTTGGAAACTATTTTGTTCCTCTCCAGATTGGTGCGCCTGATATGGCCTTCCCAAAATTGAATATGTCCAGTTACTGGTGTTACTTCGTTGGTGGTGTTATTATGATGGCCAGTTTCTTCACACCGGAAGGCGCAGCACGTTCTGGTTGGACATCGTATCCTCCATTGGCAGATATTGAGGTTGGACAAACATTCTGGTTGGTTGGCATGGTCTTTTTGATAACATCATCACTGCTGGGGTCTGTTAATATCATTACTACGATTGTTCAGTTAAGGGCACCTGGATTATCATGGATGAGATTGCCATTCTTTATTTGGGCCCAGTTTGTTACATCATTTTTGTTGGTTCTAGCTTTTCCACCATTGGAAGCTGCAGCTGTATTGCAGTTGATGGACCGAATAGCCGGAACTAGTTTCTTTTTACCGAGCGGGCTTGTTGTTTCTGGAGAAATGCTAGATGTGAGTGGAGGAGGAAGCCCTCTGCTGTGGCAACACTTGTTCTGGTTCTTGGCTCACCCAGAAGTCTATGTATTGATCTTACCTGCAATGGGAATTGTTGGTGAAGTGATAGCGAATAATACTCGCAAACCATTGTGGGGCTATAGATCATTAGTATTTGCTGTGATATTTTTAGGTTTTATGTCATTTATCGTTTGGGCTCATCATATGTTCATCACGGGGATGGGAAATGCCATGAGTGCATTTTTCCAGACGACCACGATGATTATCTCAATTCCCTCGATCATTATTTTGTCGGCACTCTTCATATCGTTGTGGGGAGGATCTATCAGGTTCAATACTCCTATGCTCTTTGCACTGGCATTTTTGCCCATGTTTGGAATTGGCGGTCTTACCGGTCTTCCACTAGGCCTCGCAGCGGCAGATATTCATTTGCATGATACCTATTATGTGATCGGCCATTTTCACTATGTAGTTGCGCCGGGAACGATTTTTGCTCTATTTGCTGGTATCTATTATTGGTTTCCAAAAATGACCGGAAGAAAATTGAATGAAGGGCTCGGGAAACTCCATTTTTGGCCTTCATTATTATTTATGAACGGGATATTTATGCCCATGTTTATTCAGGGGCTGGCTGGTATTTCCAGACGCTTATGGGATGGTGGCCTGGAATATGCACATTCTTCAGGTTTATTACATTTGAATGAATTCATGTCCGTTTCTGCGTGGCTACTGGGACTGGCGCAAATACCATTTATAATTAACATATTTTTAAGTTTGAAAAATGGTGAGAAGGCTGATAAAAATCCTTGGCAAGCAACCACGCTGGAATGGGAAGCTCCATCTCCTCCTTTACCTCACGTTAACTTTGAAAAGATTCCTGAGGTCCACCGTGATCCATATGAGTACAGTGTTCCTGGGCGAAAACGTGATTATACCCCGCAAACAGAACCAAAAAAAGGGTAAAGATTTATGCAAATACCATATACTGTTGAAGAAAGACCAGATACAGGTCTTATCAATTCAAAATTAGGCATTTGGCTATTTTTGGCATCAGAGGTCATGCTCTTTGGGGGACTTTTTTCTGCGTATGTCTTTCTACGGCTGGGGGCACCTGAAGGTGCCTTTCACGAATGGGGAAAGGAACTTAATGTTCCTCTTGCAACACTCAATACCATGATCCTTATATCATCAAGTGTGACCATGGTTATGTCATGGGCATCACTGAAAATGAATGAATTCAGTAAATATAAAATGTATATGGGATTAACATTGTTGTGCTCTTTCGGGTTTTTAGTGGTCAAATACTTTGAGTATACCGCAAAATTCAGTCACCATATTTATCCCAGCACGAATACGTTTATGGGCATCTATTTCACCTTAACAGGCCTTCACATGCTCCACGTGATAGGAGGTATGATTGTTAACGGTTATTTTCTTGGACCTGGATCAAAATTGTGGGAAACAGAACCAGAACATTTTACAAATCGGATCGAGATAGCAGGACTATATTGGCACTTTGTTGATCTGGTATGGATCTTTCTTTTTCCAATCCTTTACTTGCTCTAGGAGGCAGTATGAGTGATCATAGTATGAACGATATAAAAAGCCATGTAAAAGTATATATACTAGTCTTCGCAGCATTGGCTGTGTTAACTATTGTGACTGTAGGGGCTTCATATCTAGAACTGACTAGCGGTGAAGCTATATTTTTGGCCTTGGCCATTGCTTCTGTTAAGGGATCTCTCGTAGCCAGCTATTTCATGCACTTGATCTCTGAAAAGGGCTTAATTAAATGGATCCTTATTCTGACATTTGTATTTTTTTTGATCATAATGTTCTTGCCCACAATGGCATTTTTTGATTGGGTAAATATTTTATGATATCCCTAAAAGGATTTCACCTCTTTTTTATCGCTGCATCCATTGTTGTAACTGCATGGTTTGCTATCTATAATATTCAAATGGGTTTCCATGGAACATCTGCTGTATTTACAATAGTATTCTTATTGATCAGCTTTGGCTTAATGGTTTATGGCATGAGAGTATTTAAAAAATTCAAATCATTATGATCAAGCGTATTATAGCTATAATAAGTGTTTTTGGAATTGAATTAGCCATGGCATGTGCAACCTGTTATGGTGCCCCTAATGCGCCGGAAACGCATGGAATGAATGGAGCAATATGGACTTTACTAATGATAACGGGTGTTGTATTAACAAGTATTGTTGCAAGCTTTTTGTCCATCCGTAAGAAAACAAAATCGTATTTAAATAATCAAAAAAATTGAATGCTCTAGGATACCGTTCTCATGACTGAAATACTTCACTATTTAGGTTTGCCCATTAACTTGTCCACAGATGGCCCTGCCATCGATGAGGTCATCGTTTTGACTCATTGGTTGATGCTAATCTTATTTATTGGATGGGGAGCCTTTTTTATTGTTTCATTGGTAAAATTTAGAAGTTCAAAGAACCCTACAGCTGATCACGATGGTGTTAAATCACATTTTTCATCTGTATTAGAAGTTGTAGTTGCTGTTGTTGAATTGATTTTGCTGGTAGGATTTGCCTTGCCGATCTGGGCAAGTAGGATAAATGATGTCCCTGACGGTGGCAGCGGAGCAGTTCATGCAAGGGTTATTGCCCAGCAGTTTGCTTGGAATATCCATTATCCAGGTGATGATGGTATTTTTGGACAAACACTTCCTGAATTAGTTGATGAAGCAGATAATCCAATCGGACTCGATCGTTCTTCTACAGGAGGTGCTGATGATTTTTATACTATCAATCAGCTTCATATACCCGTCGATCGAAAGATCAGATTGGATTTAACGACTAAAGATGTTATTCACAGTTTTGCATTGCCTGAACTCCGCGTTAAACAGGATGCCATACCTGGTATGATTATCCCTGTCCATTTTGAGGCTACCATGACAACGGATGAATTTCTTGAAGAAATGAAAGGAACTCCCCGGGAAGGAAAAGGGTTGGAGATCGCTTGTGCTCAATTATGCGGATTAGGTCATTATCGTATGCGAGGCTTTTTAACCATCCATGAGGATCAAGGATATGCTGATTGGATCGAGGAACAAAAAGCCTATATTGAGGAGGAAGGAGACGATGATGATTGGGGTGATGATGACTGGTAGATCTTTAATTATAGATTAACGTATGTCTTATCAAAGCGTCTGGTTAAGACGTTATTCAAAACTGGTTGTATTTGCTACATTTGGGCTCATATTTTTGGGTGCCCTTGTAAAAAGTTTTGAAGTAGGACTCTCTGTCCCCGATTGGCCCACAACATACGGCTATCAAATGTTTGCTTTTCCATTGAACGATATGGTCGGAGGTATTTTGTATGAACATAGTCATCGAATATTTGCAACATTCGTAGGCGCATTGACACTTTTTCTAGCTCTTTGGTTGTCTTTAGTGGAAAAAAGAACAAATATAAAACGGCTGGGATATATAGCGTTGGCGTTAGTTATCGTACAAGGTATGCTGGGCGGGCTAACAGTAATGTTCTTTCTTCCTGCTGCCATTTCAATTATCCATGGAATAACAGCGCAAATATTTTTTCTCGTAATTATTTTAATTGCATATGTCCTATCTAAGGAGTTTAATAGTGATAAAAAACTTTCTTCTGCGAATTCAAAACTGATCTATATATTATTCACTGTCATATTTTTTCAATTGGTTCTTGGTTCATGGATGAGGCATACGGAATCGGGTTTAGCGATCTATGATTTTCCTCAAATGGCAGGCCAATGGATCCCTTTTTTCAATGAATCTACGGTACAGGCTATCAATCTTTGGCGATTTGATATGGATCTGGAAGATGTGATGCTATATCAAGTATGGATTCATTTCTCACATCGATTTACAGCATTTATTATTCTTATTATATCATCAGTTATAGGTTATCGACATTATAAGAATAGACACAATGTTCATCCTGTATTATCCTTTAATTTGTCGATATTGTTCACTTTGATACTTTTTCAATCTATCCTGGGGATGTACACGATATGGTCCATGAAGAGCCCAATTATTACCAGCGTACATGTAGTCAACGGGGCAGCAGTCTTGGGAATGAGTTTTTTATTATTATTAAGAACATCATCTTTATCTTTACTAAAATAGAAAATGCATTTAAATAAAACACCAGCCAGTTCACACTTTGCAGCTTACATTGAATTATTAAAGCTGAATATTTTATCATTAGTTTTGGTTTCAACAGTGCTTGGATATTATTTAGGTGGCAACGGTATTAATTCGTTTCAGCATTTAATAATTACTTTGCTTGGAACTGCATTAACGGCAGGAGGAGCAGGTGCATTGAACCATTATATTGAACGAGAAGCAGATCAAAAGATGGAACGGACAAAGAATCGTCCTATTCCAGCTGGTTTAATTTTACCAGGGAATGCATTGATCTTCGGTGTCATACTAGTCTTGATCGGGACTGTGATCCTAGTACAAGAGATTAACCTTTTAACTGGATTTTTATCTATCTTAACAACATTCCTATATGTGCTGGTCTACACACCACTAAAAAAAGTGACTTGGCTGAATACGTCAATTGGTTCCATACCGGGTGCCATACCTCCCATGGGAGGTTGGGCGGCATCAACAGGAGAATTAGGCCCGGGTGCATGGATTTTGTTTGCAATTATGTTCTTCTGGCAACATCCACATTTTTATTCAATTGCGTGGATGTGCAGAGACGATTATGCAAAAGCTAATTTCAAAATGCTCCCTGTATTAGAGCCTGATGGGAAACGAACAATACGCCAAATTTTCTGGCATTTGACATTATTAGTTCCGGCTTCTGTACTATTGTACATAGAAGGGAATTCGGGTATTGTTTATGCAAGTGGTGTTATAATATTAACGGGTACATTTTTATTGTCTGCCGTTCCCATGGCACTAAATAGATCAAAAGACAGTGCACGTCTTCTTCTCAAATCATCAGTATTTTATTTACCCTTGTTGTTATTACTCATAATTGTGGATAAGGTATTATGATAAGTCAAAAATCTCGCTTTATTCTTTATGGAATTATTGCAGTTATAATTGTATTTCTAAGGTTTTTAAATAAGCCAGAACCATTACCAATAATAGGAAAAATTCCACAATTTGAAATGAGAGATTCTAGAAATGAATCTTTCGGCAGCAATGATTTATATGGAAATATATGGGTGGCCGATTTCATTTTTACCACATGCGCCGGTCCTTGTCCAGTGATGACCACAGAAATGTATAAGATCCACCAAACATTCATTAATGACCCTATTGTTAAGACAATAACCTATACGGTAAACCCAGACTATGATACTCCGGAAATATTATCTGGATACGCTGAACGTTACAATGCAGATACAGAACAATGGCATTTCTTGACGGCTCCATATGAAGACCTACAATTCATCATTAAAAATGGTTTTAAAATGGGCGATATCGAGGAGATTGTCTTTCACAGTACAAAATTTGCTTTAGTAGACGGAGACATGAATATTCGGGGATATTATACGGGTACAGAACCGGATGAGGTTGATAAACTGATCGAAGACATAAAAAATTTAAAAAAAGAATAGATGTCAGTTGATAAACAAAAAGATGCTTTTTGGCTAAAGATTATTTATATCGTTTCAGTAATTATCATTGGTGCTGTTGCATTTCTTATTTTAGGCCCTCGTCCTGAAGGACTTGATGGATCCTTGGATGTATCACTTTTGCCAACCGTAAATGCTATACTCAATGGGGTTACAACTGTATTATTGGTATTAGGATATATGTTAATCCGAAAAAAAAGAATACAGGCTCATAAAAATGTGATGCTAACATCATTTGGAACGTCATCCTTATTCCTGGTAACGTATATAATCTATCATTGGTTTAAAAGTGGGCCAAAGCCTTACGCAGGAGAGTTTATACAACTGTATTATTTTATTTTGATGACCCATATTCTTCTTGCTACTGCCATTATTCCTTTGGCTTTGATCACCTTATACAGGGGCTGGACTGATCAGATCAGAAAACACCGCAGGATTGCAAAGATAACGCTACCAATCTGGCTTTATGTATCTGTGACAGGTGTTTTAGTTTATTTAATGCTTTATTAAATCTCTTTTACCAAGCCAGAAAAATTTTCGTCAGTATTAAATCCAAACTTTTGGAAAAACTCTGATTTCATAAATCCGACGGTCAAGTAAGATGCTGACGTTTTCTTGATTCGCTGGATCATCTCGTTAAGCAAAAAGCGTCCTAATCCCGTATCAATAAATCTTTTATTTATAGCGATTTTTTCTATATGAATTATTGCCTCATCGATCCATTTCCAATATATGCCACCAGCTAGGTTATTGTTTTCCGTCAAAATGATTAAAAATTCATGGTCATCGGTAAAATGAGCTGACAAGTCATATGTAAGTAATAGATCATGAAATTGGGCAATCTCTTTAGGTTTAAATGGAGGACGTATTGTAAAGTATTTATTTTGATTATTTTCGATGCTAACGGCAAGGTCTAGTTTTCTTTCACCAGATGCTCTTGTGATTAATTCTGCATAATCTGATGATTCTACATGCTGATAGATCAATCGGGTAAGAAAATAATTATCTTCCTGACTGCAATCTTGATGGTTTGCCAATTCATGAATGTGTTGTTCCAATTGGTGAACATTTATTTCATTATGATGCAGTTGTGAAGCTAATTGAAATAAACGTTTTGCAACATGAGAATCATGATCCATGAAACACGTTAAAAGATAATACCGTATTCTAATCTCAGGGTGGAGTGTATAGATTAAATTAAGATTATAATCATTATACAATTCCTGAAGAATCTCTGAACGAGATTGGATGGATGCCTTTGGATTAAGATCTAGCCAACGCTGATATCGCAACGCTGCAAATATTACTGGTTTTGGGATATATCCGTAAGATTCAACTTCAGCTATGTAATTATCGACCCTGTTTTTATCGAGTTTGTATTTAGATTTACTATCTATTTCTGTACTTATTTGTTTTAATAATTCTAAACCTGTAATCTTGCCCGCACTTTGCAGAATCGCTGTAAAAACGATCTCCCACGTGACTACGTGATTTAGGCCTGTGAATTCGTGCTCTGTTTTAATAATCAATTTCTCGTATAGGTGAAGTATGAATTGTAGTATAGAAGTTGTCTTCTCCTGATAAAGAGAGTGAGTTAACTTTACATCATATGCATTATCGTACTCTGAAATGATTACGTTTTTTAGTGAAGGATTTTGAATTGATAAGGATGTTTTTGAAAGCACCCAATGATGTATATATGCCTGCACAGCGCTCCATCCGAAATGCAGCCAACGCATGTCCCACCTATCTCTTAATTTTGTATCAAGTATATCCTTTTTGTGGTTGTTTAAATAAGAATAGATATTTGAACGTGTTTCATAATCAGAAACGACAACTTGCTGTTTTGGAAAACAGCACAGTAGATCGTTTGTTATACCGTTATCCTTGATCCCACTGCTTTTCGCAATTTGCCATTGCGTTATATCATTGATTTCTTCAACGCTTGAATCCAATAAATGATATAGGACAAAATTGTATGCATTTCCATCACGAAGATTAATGAGTAATCGATACTGCTTAACTGGGAGTTCAGTGTTTATGGGAGTGATCCATATTCCGTTCAATGGAATATTTTCCAGGTGCACCTGTTTGAAGCCAGATAAAATAAAAACAGTTTCTCTGATCAGAGAAACAGATTGAAATAATTCTAACAAAAATTTCTTATCCTCTGTATCGATCACATCGTCAAACTGTAGCACGTCTTTCCATGAATATTCCATCTTTGTTTCTGGGTCTATTCCTTGAAGGTCCACGGACCCAACAATCGATTGAAAATGTTTATCTAATTGAGATAGAGCATGTATAGCTGTTTGGGATAATGCTTTATGGTCGGAAAATAACTTCCAGCACATGAGTTCATGACGAACAAAACGATAATGTGAAGGATGAGACACTGAGATCTCTGTAGATAAATTCATTAACATCCGTACATACACTTCATTGAACATACTTTTTTCAGTTTCTTTTCGAATTTTACAAAGTTCTTTCAAGAGTTCATCTAAATGGTGTATCTCATATTGGCTTGATAGGACAACAAATTAACGGAGCATTTTGAATTTCTGATGTAGATCAAAAATGAAAGACAGGGTTAAAATAAATGATTCTTTATGAATGTGTGGGATCATAAACTTAAAAATTCTTCTACTGTATTTCAGTTCAGAGTGACCGATCAAATTTTTCAGAACATAAAAACAGATCTGCTTCAGTTGTATATCTTTTTGTTTTATAACGAATTGAAACTGCTCTAAACCATCTTCATTTGATTGCAGCATCATCATTGTTCCATTATGCAGTTTCTCCAGGTTAGACCATTCTTCCTGATCGGAAAATTGATTAATAGATAGGGTAGGGTGATTAGTTTTTATTTCTGTAAGTTGAATATTTTCTGAATTTTTAAAGTGTATCAGGTGGAAAAGCACATCACCAATAAAATTTACAAATGTGCTGTTACCCAGCCATAGACGAGGATCCAAGATAATTGATTCAAGATCCAAATGCTCTTTTTCTATTTTATACTCATAATCACCAAGGAGTAAATAATCATCCTTCCACTGACACGCACACATTTTATCTAATGTTTCGATTTTCAAATTCCTTCCAGTCCATTTTATGTCCTGAGATATGATATTTAATTCTTTTAACAACCAATTGGGTATTATGATGGACTTTCCATTTGATTCAAGTTTGGTATGGTTTCGGGCATACATTATTGAAATTGCGCTCTCCCAATTAGACAATATTATTTTACGTTTATATGTGCCTTTTTGTGTGAGTTCATCATGGTCAGCTGAAAATTCACGAGGAATAACTGCGAAATTCAGTATTCGTTCAAATGGAGCCAAAAAACCATTAACAGATTGGATCAATGCACTGATGGCAGATCTAATTTTTGATGGGTCATTATTTTGAATATGTTTATGAAGATAATCAGGATCAGGGTATATCAAAACAGTATTGTAGTCCAAATTATCTCCAATAAGAAAGGCTGAATGGATTGCTTCAAATTCAGAAAGCATATTTTCAATCTTCTGGGGGGTCAATGTCTGACCTGCAGCATTTTTATAGATCTCTTTTTTTCTATCTTTGATAAAAAAGTGCCCTTTTCGTTCTTGTAATATGTCCCCAGTATGAAACCATCCATCTTCTAGACTTGAGATAAGTGGATCACCAAAATAATGCGCTGATACATAGGGGCCTTTGATAATTAACTCACCATCATCCATGAGTCTACATTTTATACCCGGCAATGCTATACCTACAGAGTCAGCAATGTAATCATTTTGCGGTGTCATCGTGATGCCGCCAGTGGCCTCTGTCATACCGTAACCGCTCAATAAATTGATTCCTTGTCGCTGAAAAAATTGAAATATATCTGGATCCAAGTACCCCGCAGCGGACAGCCCATATTTCAAATTTCCTCCTGTAACTTTTTGTATTGCTTTGCTTACTACCTTTTCTTCTTCTGCATGATCACCTATCGCCGATTGGATTGTTTCATATATTTGTGTCCATCTTTTTGGGACACTAATAAAAACAGTTGGTTTGATTTTTAAAAAATTGTTTTTCAAAGATTTAAATGATGAATCTTCAGCAAATGTATAAGTAGCTCCCCAAAAAAGTGCTCCCTGCATTTCAAGGAAACGTCCGAATGTGTGATAAAGGGGAAGAAAAGAAAGAAAAATATCTTTTGGGCCTATAGCATTCAATGCTAGGGCCCGCGCAAAACGCTTTGTAATTAAATTGTTTTGCGTGAACGTAATCCCTTTTGGCTCACCCGTTGTTCCTGACGTATACATAATAGTTGCAATCTCATTCATGTCTACTTTGCCGATACGTTTCAGGACCATTAATGGATCTGTCGATTCACCTTTATGAATAAATCGAGTCCAATCTTTTTCACTGAGTTGGATTACTGTTGTATTTGTAAGGGAAATATCTAATTCCTTATTTAGTTCAGGATCAACAAAGAGATGTGTGATACCGCCATGATCAATAATAAAAGATATATCTTTTGCAGATGCATTCGCTGGAACAGGAATCACCTTAAAGTGAAATGAGAGACAGGTTAGATCAATAACTGCTCCTCTTACAGAATTAGGTGTCAGTATTCCAACTCTAATTGGCGTTGTATTACTTTCCTCTAAATTAGCCAGGGATGATGCGACCTTGATCATTTTTTCCCAAATAGATTCGTATGTATATGTAAATACCTTACCACTGATTATTTCCTGGAATATTGCTTTTTGTGAATATTTTCTTGATCGGTTATATATTAAGTGACCTAAAGAATACCTTGACTGAGAGATCAAGCGAATAAGAATTTCGAGCCATTCATCAATTCGCTCCTTATCTGATATAGTAGAATTGACTGATGGTAAATGGCCGAGGTCTAAAAATGCATGGATGGTCTTCCGTTCAGTCTGCTCATTAAGCATTCGTTTGGCTGTAATGAATAATTCATCAATATCCATGTTACCAGATTCAACATCATCCATGATCATGATAATTGTATCTCTATCAATTGACATATTAAAAATTACAGAAGTTAGTTAATTGCAGAATAATGGATTTAAACTAAAAAGGCCTTCGTAGGAAGGCCTTTTTAGTTTAAATAATCCGTTTGTTCAAAATGAAATTGAGATGGTAAACCTCTGAACATCTCCTAACAGTCCCATCGAAGAATGAGAAAAATCAACACGCATCTTTAGTGGAACATATGAGATCTTTTCAGCATCAAATCCGATTCCCCAGGAAAAATTAGGGTCGGCATATCCGTGACCATTCTCATCATCCACGGCACTTTGAAAATCCTCGTCAGATGAATTATCATCAAGGTCTTCACTGTAACGTAAATATTTAAACTGATATCCACCGCGCAAATACAGCAAATCCATTACCTTGGTTTCGGCGCCAAGGATATAGTAGGGATTGTAGTCTCTGGGATCAAAGTATTCCAGGTTTACAGTTACTTCAGCCATATCCTGTTTTATAATGCCATCTTTTCCAATTGGAGTCATAGACATTCCAAAACGAAAAGCCATTGGAATGGACCAGTCATCTGTATTCAAGTGTGCCACAACATCTGGATTCCCATCCAGGTCTTCATACGCATCCACGTCAACTTTATTATCTGTACCATATAGCCTCATTTTTGTACCAAAATTAGTTACAGACATTCCGATACGTAAGCCATAGAAATTGGTCAAGTATTGTGAGCCTGCATCTATAGCAAAGGCAGACGCGCTTGAGAAAGAAATGGTCTCTCGGATAAGTTTTGCCTGGACCCCAACAACAAAACGGTCGCTGATATTGGTTCCATAGCCAAATCCAATTGCAAAATCACTGGCGCTAAAGGTCCCCTCACCATCAGGTTCAAATTCGGTTGTTTTAACCATCTCGCCCATATCGAAATAAATAAAACTCATCCCAAATGTACCTAACTTACCGGCAGGAATAGCTAGCCCCATGTAACTGTATTGCATATCAGCTACCCAGTCGAAATAGTTGAAGACAATCTGGGGTTGTTGAATATGGGCTAACCCAGACGGGTTCCAATACAAGGCCGTAGCATCAGCTACCTGGGCGGTATATGCGCCACCCATCCCTTCAGCACGGCTTCCAACTCCGATTTTTAAGAAGTTTGCAGCTGACGTTCCAACATTGTCAAACTGTGCACTGGCCAACCCGACCAGCAGGGCGGAAGTAAGTAATATTTTCTTCATTTGATCACCGCAAATTTGCCTATTTTCTCTTCTTCATTTGAGATCACATGGAATATATAAACTCCAAATGCAATCTCTTGAATGTTATAAGTCTGTAGATTCCAGGCCTCTATGCTAGGCCCCCGCCAACCGTCACTATTTTCATTGTGATTAAGAATCTGGACTAGCTCTCCAGCTGTATTATAGATCCTTATTACACATTTTTCAGGCAAGTTATGGAACTGTAATTCTCTTTCAAATGCCACAGATTCAAAACCGGACGTGGCTTTATATGGATTAGGTACGACCAATATATTGTCTAGGTCACTACTTGATACTGTATAGTCATCAGCAACAGTTGATATGGTATACACATCTTGTCCGGGTAGCAAAGGATTCTGAAATGTGACTAAAAATATGTTTCCGCTTTCAAACATGGTCAAATTCTTATTGAAAAACATCATCCATCCAAATGAACCTGCATCCGCAGCATAATCAAGTGATTTAAGATGTGTTGTATCTGGATTATAATCCTCATAAATCGGCATGATATAAACATTTTTTGTGAATTCAAATACACCTGGCTGGTCTTCGACTTCCTCAATAATTGGTTTGCTTCCAGCTGCCTGGTAGATTAAGCAACCCAATTGTTTATCCTCTTCAGTAGACCAGAGTGAGAACGGAAGACTAATGGTATCCACAGTTGATAATGTGGAATTGAAATAACAGGCAATGGAATTATCACCAAATCTAAACTCCAGATCTCTCTGTAAATCCGTCAGCACCGGTTTTGCTTCTGGTTGGTTCAAAGGGATATTCTCCAAGAATCCTGCAAAGGTCCCGTCATTAGACCCTGAATTCAATCCGCCAAAAACAATAGATGTATTGGTATCAGCATCTGTTGTTGATTCTGCAGATGTAAATGAATTGATAGACCAGCTTGCATCTGAAAATAGAGGTACAAAACCATCGATCACATGAGTCAATATTCCAGCAGTAATATCCGATGTATCCATTTCTACAACCATGTCTGCTGACATTTGATCGTATACCATCCAATAATTGGTTTCGATGGTATCGATCACCGAACTATCAGTAGTCACCACTGTCGTATCATATAAAATTGTGTCGCTAAATGTCACAGAATATGTATGACCCTTGCTTTCAAAATCATCAGGAGTCAGTTCTTGACCCAGAAAATCTAATGTAAAGGGGTCAGCAGTGATAGCATCTAGTTTTGCATCGGACTGACCAGCGTGTGAGACTGTAAAATTGCCAGCATCAAAGCCTGCTGGATTTTTCTGCGGAGTAACTGCGACGGTATTGTCAACTTCACTGGAATAAGCATTTTTTGACCTGGAATTCTCTAATGGATCCACCAGGGAACCTGCCCAATCATCAGGACCATCATAGGCAGAAATAGCGTACCAGTATTCATAACCATTTATCACATTCTCATCCACATAGGAATATTTTAATCCGGCATCGGATCCAAGGTTATAATAGATAAGGGGATCTGTCATAGCGTGGGATCCGGTGACACCATCTGAAACATCGTATATAGCTAATGGTTGGTACACATCCGTTGGGTCTCCATTCAAATCCGTGATTACATTTCCCCATGTGTTCCCCCTATCGATACTCCGGTACACACGATATCCTTGAAAAGCATTATTTAGCGTTACTGGATCAACAGATGATTCACTGCGATCATCCCAGAATAGGGTAACTTTTCCGTCTTCTTCTATGGCTTGAACAAGAGGTTGTTCAGGTGGTTTCGGAGTTGCACAATCATTATCATACAGGGATTGAAATAACTTTGCATTTCGAATCAGGTCAGATTCATTAATACCTACAAAATCTGCAAATGTAAAAATAACTTTTTCTCCAGGTGCTACATCAAATGGACCCGCATTGATGACCCAGGTAATGTCTGGTCCATAGGAATACGGTTTCTGGTAAATATCATAATCATTGGGGGTAATATTTTGTGGCGTTTGTATACCATGCTGCATTTGCTCTGTATACGCCTGGGCATCACTTTGTGAATCCATGCTATACTCGTACGTATAAAAATTTGATACATCGTAAGAAGAGTCGGTTCCGTCGCTATTAAATTTTGTACACTCAAGAAATTTTAAACCGACCCAGCCTATACCGGAAGATTTAAAACCCAATGATGCATCATCTCGATCATAGACTAAAGCAAAGTTTGATAGTAAATGGGCATCAGTTGTGTCAACAAGTTTTTCAGCAATTAGTGGATCATCTTTTTCGATAAACAGTGCCATATCATCTGTCCATTCAGCACTGCCTTGCTCGGGAGCATCAGGATCACCAGCTATACCAACATATGCATCCTTGATAGTGTCTTTGCCAACGTTTGTCATTTGTTGAATAAAAATTAATCCATCATTGCCAAATGAGAGTGAATAATTCAATACCCATACGTCAAACCGAACGTTTAAAGGTCCGACGCCATTATTACTGGCGAATGTGTTTCCTTCAAGGGGGTCATTATCTGTGACAACAAAGTATGCCTCACGCTCTGCCTGGACACCCACACCGCATGGGGCATCCGGAAATCCATCTGGGCCCAGCTCCGGTTCAACTCCAGGAAAGTATAGAGTATCCTTATTGTTTTCAATGTCATAGATAACGGACATGAACGTGCCTGTAGGGTCATCCTCAATGGGCCAGGAGTCAGGCCAGGATTCAGGAACGTCGCTAAATGCAATCCCAATATTTGCTTCTGTGTCTGTGTAGTTTGCATCGTAACCGGGAAGTGGTTCAAATTCCTCTTCATGATCGCGAACAGATCCTCGGACACCTACGGCCACTGATGGTTCACCATTGATCATCCCACCTACCATGGGAGAGGCGGTCCAGTAATAGGTGCAGCAGCCATCCTTTAGCATGCTTCCAGCAGGAAATTCGTGGTTCAATCCCCATCTATCGTACCCATATATTGCGGCATTGGATAGGCGGAGTACCATATTTCCTTTATCCAATACACTACGCTTACGATCATCATAGGATGTCAGTTTATCCAATCGAGGAGGAAGGGGCTTTTTATTATACGTGGGAGCAATGACTCGATTGTAATAGTCATATTTTGACATATTGATTGGTTCATTGCCAAGAACAAAACTAAACGTAATAAAACAAATAATAATTATTTTCTTCATCTTCTACCTCAATCCTACGCTTATACCAAGTTCAATATGTCGTGGGGCACTGTAATAGTATGGCCTAAAAATATACATGGGTGAATTATTAGGATTCAAACTTTCATCCGGCTCTCCGGTGTTGTTAAACACGTTCAGTATATTTTTTCTGTCAAACAGGTTAGTTATATCCATATATATTCGGACATTGGCCATATTCCGCAGGCTGATGTCATAGAAGGCTTTTGCATCAAATGTAGCTGTATAGGGCATCCTACCTGAATTTTCATCATCTATATTGCGACCACGTGCATCGGTGGGCGTGTAGGGCAGGCCGCTACCTATATTTCCGAGTACATTAACGCCGTACCCTACTGGATGACGATAGTCAAGCTTGAGGTTTAACGTGTGCGGTTGGTCCCATGCCATCGTGATTGTCCTGTGAACTGGATGCGTTCCGTAGACTGATGAGTAATAAGATTCGTACCAGTGTGACATTTCATTGGCCGTGTTTCCTTCTGCCCGGGAGTATGAGTAAAATATCTCCCAACTGAAATTATTGGTAAATAGTTTACGCATACCTACCTCAAATCCTTTAGAATTCGCGTAGTCCATATTTTCGTAGATAGCATACTCAGTCGGGTCTGCGTCATAGATGCTCGCGGTTATGTAATCGTATCGGTCATTGTAGAACAGTGTAAGGGTTAATAGATATTCAGGCGTGAGCAGTGTTCGTAATCCGAATTCGTATTGAACAGATCGTTCGGGTTTGATATTTGGAGACCCCACTGGCGGTATGTACCAATCACCCAGGTTGAAAGGGAAGGGGTACATGGAATTTCCCATAAGAGTGGCAAATGCATCTCCATTGCCGCTGAACACATTGCTAATGCTTGAGGGGACACCTTCACCGCCGATTCCATTCGAATTTGAGTAGTCATACATGTAATTGTAGTCGGGATACTTAATAAACTGACCATAGTTGAAATGAAAGGCAGTATTTTCTGTTACTGGATAACCAATCCCTACTCGAGGGCTCCAGAATTTTTTAACTGTTGCTTTATTTGGGGGACTAAAGGATTCATCATCATTTATGTAGCCCCATTCTACTTGTCCAGCATCAAATGCTTCAAACGGGATTGAATTAAGATCACTTGTCTCGTATACGTTGCCGTCGTACCTGTAGCCAAGGTTTAGTGTGGGATCTGCGTAAACACTTTTTGGATCAAGCATATCATAACGTAGCCCGAGATTCACAACAAGATCACTAAACTCCATTTTATCTTGAACAAAAAATGACTGCTCCTCTGGTTGTTTTTCCCAAAGAATAAATGATGGATCAGAGCTCGTACCAAAATATCCACCCCCTATGGATGAACCATTAAAGTTGAAGAGGTCATGTTTTTTATTCACATATCCGGCTTTTACCTGATGTGTCTTGTCTACTTGCCATGTAATTGATCCTTCAAATTGTGTCGTTTTGAAACGATCATTTGAATAATTGTGGTAGGTTGAATGACCAAAGCGCACAGTATCTCCAATATTATTTACAATAGGGTAGCTACCATAAAATTCATAGTTGGATGTATTGTCATAGGCATCCCCCTCGCGCAGATTTGTGAAAACGCCCCAGCTATAGTCCCCATCCTCGTTCAGATCTTCATATTCATCAGTGCCAGGTGTAAATGCGCCATCTTGATCTACATCATTATAGGGCTCTGCATAGTAGCTCAACCAATTAAATTCAGCGCCAGGATCTAAAATTGAATTTTCCCAATTATCTGGTATATTAAATTGTTTGGAATAGAGTTCATGGTTACTATTTAGAAAATCTTCACCAGGTACTTTAGGTCCTGACCAATTTTCAACGGAATATTGTGAAAATTTTACTGTTGCGAACATATTCTCGCTAAAGGTATAGTTCAATTTTCCGTACATTAAATTACTTTCCTGCCAGTTGACAGCACCTCTGTCTTGAATCTGGCGGTAGTTCATACTAAAGCCACGGTTTTCCTTACTTTGATTATTCCAGCCAAGCGTGATTTTCAGATTATCAATTGGCCTTAAAACTAGTTTGCCCAAAACTCTATCTGTCCAGTTGTACGTTGCTGAAATTTCTTTGGCACCTTTTTTCAAGGGCTCGGCGATACCATCCCCTGTAATATCGGCCACAGCATAGACATCGCCATTACGAACACCATCACCATTCTCATCAACAAATTCTTCACCCACATCGTAAACACCGTTGGCAACATCATTCCATGACTCAGCTTCGGTTATAACGTTACCGGATGTATCATAGACTGCGCGATCCCACATATCATTTCCATTGGCATCTGTGAATGCTTCTCCATAATCATAGACACCATTGGCGACATCTGTCCAGTTCTCTCCAGCATCATATTGACCATCACCATCCTCATCAACTTTCAATACATCCCAGGGTAATTTTAAATATTTGTAGCGTCCACTGGTACGATGACGATCGGCAGATAAAAAGAATGTTGCGAGATTTGGCATGGTAGGAATGACCGGCCCGCTTAGGGTACCCTCTAATCTTCCACTGTCCCAAGAATTGTAGAGTCTATCTGTGGACGCTCGAAATTCTACATCATATTCTGCGCCACCTTCCTGCGTAATGATATTAATAATTCCGCTCATCGCTTGCCCGTACTCTGCATTGAAAGCACCGGTTATTATAGATAACTCAGATATGCCGCCACGGGCAACGTCTGTGGCCATTCCGCCAGATATAATGTCTTTGACATAGAATCCATCAACTAAGTAGGCTGTTTCACCTGAGCGACCACCGCGAATATGGACCCCATCGTCCCCGCCACCATTATCATTGTCGATCACACCTGCCACATTATCAAGGATATCAGCATAGGAATTAATTGGCATATTCTCAAAATCTTCTTCTTCAATGGTGGTCGTAGTGGCCGTTTGATCCCGAACAATAACGGCCCGTTCGGCTTCAACAATAACCTCTTCACCGGCAACAACTGAGGGATCCAAAGAAATATTTAATGTAGTTGTTCGATCTGCATTGACTCTAACATCGGTCATGGTCGTGGTCTTATAACCAATATAAGAAGCTGAAACGGTGTAGGTATTCGCTGGAATATTTAATATCATGAAGTCTCCTATATCATCAGATGCGGCTCCCAAGGCGGTTCCCTTCACAATAATGTTTACACCTATCAATGGTTCGCCGTTTGATCCGTCAGTAATTTTACCAACTAGTTTTCCGGTCTCACCTGCGAACAACATGCTAAAAATCATAAATATGCTTAGAAAAATAAATATTTTTCTCATGTTTAGTCTCCTTGGTCTACTAGTAACATAGTTTGTTTTAAAATATTTTGCAAGAAAAGGTTACTCTTGAGCATCAAACCTCATTTCCGTAAGTTCATAAAATTTTATTAGGAGTGTAACTATAATGAGTTCAAGTAATGACAGATCCAATGGACACCATTTTGATCTCTCACAAAAACAAATAAAAAAAATGCTCAAAGAGGCACCGACAAATGTCAAGGCATATATTGGGCACTTGGAGCAGCAAGTAAAGAATATGTCAGATATCGGCATGTCGCTATCCAGGGAAAAGGATATGAATGTCCTTTTGGAAAATATTTTAATCGAAGCAAAAAGAATTACCAATGCTGATGGTGGCACTCTTTACATGAAAACAGACGACCTGCGCCTACGCTTTGAGATCATGATGACTGATTCACTCAATTTTCATATGGGTGGAACATCTGGTGAGGACATTCCGTTCTATCCTGTAAAATTGTATGATGATGAAGGGGAACCGAATAATCATATGATATCTGCCTATGTGGGCTTGTCAGGAGATACAGTGAATATTGAGGATGCCTATCAGGCGGAAGGGTTTGACTTTACCGGTACAAAGGCATTTGATGACAAAACTGGATACAGGTCTAAATCATTTTTAACAGTTCCATTGAAGAACCATGAAGATGAGATAATTGGTGTTCTGCAACTGTTGAATGCTCAAGATAAAAACTCTGGAGATTCCATACCATTTTCTAGTGAGGTTCAAGATATCGTTGAAGGGCTCTCGAGTCAGGCAGCTGTGGCCATCACAAATAAAAATCTTATAAAGGATCTGGAGGTACTATTCGAATCATTCATCAAATTAATAGCATCTGCAATTGATGCTAAATCTCCATACACAGGAGGGCATTGTGCACGTGTACCCGAGATTACTATGATGCTAGCTGAAGCGGTGAATGAGGCAGCGGATGGACCATTCAAAGATGTAAATTTTTCAGAAAAAGAAATGTATGAATTAAAGATTGCCGCATGGCTTCATGATTGCGGAAAAGTTGCCACGCCAGAATATGTGGTGGATAAATCCACAAAACTGGAAACGATCTATGATCGTATTCATACACTGGATACGCGATTTGAAGTACTGAAACGTGATGAGGAGATCAAATTTTTGAAAAAACAATTAAAAATTGAGGCAGATGATGCATTGAGCAGTACTGATAAAAAAGAAAAGGTCAAATTGCTTCGGAAGAAACATAAATCAAAACTTTTTACCATGGAAGAAGATATGGAATTCATTCGCAAGACCAATGTGGGTGGAGAATTCATGTCTGGCGATAAGAAAGATCGCGTTAAAAAGATATCCAAATACAAGTGGAAGGATAATGGAACGTCAAAAGATTTTCTAACCGATAACGAGGTCTATAACTTGTGTATCAGTAAAGGGACATTAACAGCGGAAGAAAGAAAAGTCATCAATGATCACATTGTTCATACCATTGACATGCTGGAGCAGCTTCCCTATCCAAAGCACTTGAAGAATGTTCCTGAATTTGCCGGGGGTCATCATGAAAAATTGGATGGTACAGGATACCCTAAAGGTCTGAATAAAGATGAAATGTCCGTGCAAGCAAAGGCCATGGCCATAGCGGATATTTTCGAAGCATTAACAGCCAAGGATCGACCGTATAAGGAAGGAAAAGCTTTGTCAATGGCAATGCGTATCATGGGATTTATGAAAGACGATGCTCACGTGGATCCTGAACTGTTTGAACTATTTGTTCAAGAAAAGATCTATCTTAAATATGCTGAGAAAAACTTGAGCTCAGAACAGCTGGATATGGACTGAACCCAGATAATTATCTATTAACTAATTATGACTCTTGAGATTGCAATAGTACTGGGCATTATTGTATTAATGTTCATCCTTTTTTTGAAGGAATATTTACCTCTGGATGTAACGGCCCTTTTTATTTTAGCTATATTTTTAGTATTGGGCAATTTGACTGTTGAGGAGGCTATCAGTGGTTTCTCTAATAAAGCGGTGATCACAATTGCTGTTTTATTCATTTTGAGCCATGCACTACAAAAATCTGGTGTCCTCGAATACGTTATTGTACGATTAAATAAATTGACAGAGCGTTCAAAGGTGCTTGGTCTATTTGTTTTCCTTATTTCAGTAGCCTTTGCATCTGCATTTGTGAACAATACAGCAATCGTAGCCATTTTTATTCCTTTAACGATTCGAATGGCTCAAAAATATAATTTGAGTCCCTCAAAATTACTGATACCATTAAGCTATATTGCTATTATGGGAGGTACCTTGACCCTGGTGGGGACGTCTACCAATCTTTTGGTTAATTCCATTTATGTGAATACAACTATGGGTGAGCCTATTGGAATGTTCGAATTTGCACGGTATGGGATAGTAATATTGGTCATTGGGTTGTTCTATATAATTTTTGCTGTCCCATTAATTCTACCATCAAGGACGGTGACATCAAGTTTAACGAAAAGTTATCACATGGGCGGATATTTAACAGAGTTGAAAGTTACAGATGATTCGCCCATGGTTGGCCGAACTTTCACTGATCGAGGAATCAATAAAAATTATGATATTACTGTTCTGGATATTATTCGCGAAGGAAAGGTCATCTCACGGAATATAAGAAACACAATTATTAACTCTGGGGACGTTCTATTTGTCAGAGGATCATTGGATAATTTTCTTCGAATGAAAGAAGTCGAAAAGGTGACCATGCTGACCGATGAAAAATTGACCCAACAAGAATTAATCAATGACGATAATTCATTAATGGAGTGTATTCTAACCCAGAACTCCGATTTGATTGGCCAAAGTTTGATGGCGATTAACTTTCGTCGTCGGTTTGGGAGTTTTATTCTTGCAGTCAGGAGAGAAGGAGGTATCTTACGTAGGAAGATCGCTCACGTGATTTTAAGAGCGTTTGATACGCTACTGGTTTATGGACCCAGGGATAAGATCAAGGAATTGTCCGATTCTGGTCATGTTATTTTATTGAGTGAGATTGAGACATCATTACAGAAACATCGGTTTTGGTGGGTGAGCTTGCTGGTAATCGTTGGCGCAGTGTTTTTGGCCGCAATTGGTGTTATCCCTATTACTAAAGGTGTATTAATCGGAGCTGTGATTTTATTGGTATTGAGAGTTATTTCCACCAATGAGGCATATCAATCAATAAATTGGCAGGTGATTGTTCTTATTGCAGCATTGATCCCCATTGGGATCGTTATTGAAAAAAGCGGAACAGCCAATTGGCTTGCCACACTTCTTTATGATTTTGTGGATTTATTTGAGCCGTCTGTTCAACCGTTTGTAATGGTTTCACTCATCTATCTATTAACCATGATTATGACAGAAATGGCATCCAATGCTGCTACAGCTATTATCATGACTCCCATTGCCATTTCTGCTGCGTATCAACTTGGATTGGATCCACGGCCATTTATTTTTTCTGTATGTTTTTCAGCTTCGGCATCTTTTATTACTCCAATTGGTTACCAGACTAACTTAATGGTCTATGGTCCGGGAGGATATAAATTTTCAGATTACGTGAGAGTCGGCCTTCCCCTAGCGATTACGTTTTGGGTTTTGGCCTCATGGTTGATACCTATTATATGGCCATTTACAGCCGCAGGCTAGAGCCCTCTCTGTGGATCAACATTCAGCCCGTTTAGAACAATATATGAATAACCCTAAAAAGGGTCTCTGGAATTTGGCGCTTCCTGTAATGGCAGGTATGGGAATTCAGACATTGTATACAGTGGTGGATATGATTTTTATAGGAAGACTTGGCGGAGATGCTATTGCATCAGTTGCTTTTAATATGCCATTGTTCTTTTTCGTATTAGGGTTAACAATGGGATTGGGATCTGGTGTTACTTCTTCCATTGCTCGTTTTATAGGTTCAAAGGATAAGGTCAACGCAGATAACAGTGCTGAACATGCCCTATTGATGGCATTTGTGATTGCAGCAACACTTACTATCCTTGGGTTGGCCTATGGTAAAGAGATACTAATCTCCATTGGCGCTACAGAAAATGTGGTTGATACAAGTTGGTCGTATTTACGTATCATCTGTTACGGTTTGCCGTTCATGGTTTTTTCCGCGTTTTTTCGATCCATCCTGGTTGGTGAGGGTGATACAAAGTTTCCAATGGCCATTGCTGCCTTGGGCACTTTTCTAAACATTATTTTGGATCCCATCTTTATTTTTGTTTTGGAGCTTGGTGTTGCTGGAGCAGCATGGGCAACTGCCTTAAGTCAATTGATTGTTTTTTTGATTTTTGTTTATATGCTATTTGTTAAAAAGCATTCCTATATTCGATTTAAGCTAAAAGATTTTTCATTCTCAACATATATTTTAAACGATATTATTAAAGTTGGTTTACCCGCATCCATGTCCATGGTAATTATGTCTATTGGTCAACTTGTTTTTAACAGAATTCTTGTGCATTTTTCTACTGATGCTGTAGCAGCATACCAGATCGGTAACAGGATAGATATGTTCATCTTTCTCCCAATTCTTTCGATTTCATATAGTTTAACCACTTTGGTGGGTATGTTCTTTGGAGCAAGATCCATGGGCCAGATCAAGCAAGTTATTATATATGGACTTCGAAGTTCATTTATCATTGCTGTAATAATTTCAACTTTAGTATACATCTTTGCATCGGAACTGGTGACAGCATTCACAAATGATAAATATATACAAGATACAGCAATAACTTTTTTACGATTGATGGCAATGGTTTATCCCTTTGTTGCCATTGCACTACCCAGCAGCAGGATTCTTCAGGGATTTGGTTTGGGTATGCCAATGTTGGTTATTACGTTAATTAGAGTGCTACTCGTTTCCTCGCCTTTGGCAGCATATTTTGTTTTTGTATTGGATAAACCAGTGGAGTGGATTTGGTATGCTATGATGATTTCCGCAGGAATTGCATTTATTGTAGCCGTTAGCTGGCTGACCTGGGCGATTAAAAAATTTACTGTTGAATTTAAAGGAATGTAAAATGGAAAAATTATCCACAAAGCAGATCAATACTGAATTGAAGATGTTGCCAGGATGGGAATATCACAACCAGAGTATCCACAAACAATTATCATTCAGTACTTATTTGGAAGGAATCGATTTTGTACAGAAATTGGCTGTTAAGGCTGAAGAGCTTAACCATCATCCGGATCTGATCATTGGATGGTGCAAAGTGAACGTCACTTTTACAACGCATGATTCAGGAGGCGTCACAGAAAATGATATTAATATGGCAAGAGAAGCTGAAAAAATGATTAATGACTGATCGTTATTCACAAATATGGATTGGAATTTTTATTTCAACCGCTATTGCTGTCTCAGGTTTATTTTTAAGTGAGTGGATAGGTAAAGACCTTCTGCGTTTTTCAAAGAGCCCAATTTCTCCTATAATGGTTTCCATTATAATCGGCCTGATTATTGGAAACACTGTTCGCTCTTTGGAACAATTCAAAGGTGGAATTCAATTTTGTATAAAATATGTATTACGGGGTGGAATAATTTTACTGGGAATACGTCTGGGACTAGGAGAAATGGTGAGCTTGGGCGGGAAGGGATTGATCGTTGTTATTCCATGCATTCTAATAACCTTATTAATGGTAAATAATCTTTATAAAAAATTCAATATCTCGCAAAAAATGGCGACACTTATTGCTGTGGGAACGAGTATATGCGGAGCAACGGCTATTGTTGCAACAGGTCCTACCATTGATGCATCAGATGAAGAGATATCCTATGCCATCGCAAATATTACACTTTTCGGCCTAGTTGCCATGTTTTTATACCCTTTATTCTCGCAGGCTATTTTCCACGGACATGAACTGGCAACGGGGATCTTTTTAGGTTCTTCTATTCATGAAACAGCGCAAGTAGCAGGAGCAGGGTTGATCTATTCAGAGCAATTTGATTCTAACAAAGTTCTGGATATATCTACCATAACGAAACTGACCAGAAACACAACTTTGGTCCTGGTTATTCCATTGCTGGCGTATCAATATCATTCGAATAAATCACACAAAGAAAAAATAAAATATATAAACATATTTCCTGTGTTCATTTTAGGATTTATTGCAATGTGATTAGTACGTACTATTGGAGATCTTACACTGACACAATCCGGAAACGCGTTCGGTGCAATTACATCT
>CAZECA010000001.1:0-113301 GCA_964510385.1 uncultured bacterium | reverse complement strand
GATGGGTCTGCCAGGGTGGATATGTCTCCCATATTGTCTGTATCTCCCTCGGCGATCTTCCGGAGGATACGGCGCATAATCTTCCCGGATCGTGTTTTCGGTAGGGCCGGGGCAAACTGGATCAGATCCGGCTTGGCATGGGGGCCTATCTCTATCGTGACGGTTTTTCGAATACTGTCCTGGATTTCATTTGTTGGGTCCACTCCAGTCATGAGGGTGACAAATGCATAGATGCCCTGGCCCTTGATATCATGAGGGAAACCCACAACGGCCGCCTCAGCGACACCCTCTGCCTTTCCGATGGCGCCCTCTACTTCTGCCGTACCAATGCGGTGACCGGATATGTTCAGAACGTCATCCACCCGGCCAGTTATCCAATAGCAGCCATCCTCATCCCGACGGGCTCCATCGCCGGTAAAGTAGTACCCCAAGAACTGTGAGAAATATGTTTCAAAGAAACGCTTTTGATCACCATAGACCGTCCTCATCTGTCCCGGCCAGGAAGATTTAACCGCAAGCAGCCCGGAAACATCATTCCCCTGAATTTCATGACCTTCCTCTGTTAATAAAACGGGTTCGATCCCGAAGAAGGGAAATGTAGCGGTGCCGGGCTTGAGAGGCGTGGCTCCCGGTAGCGGCGTAATTAGAATACCGCCGGTCTCCGTCTGCCACCAGGTGTCTACGATAGGGCACTTCCCTTTTCCTACAATATTATAGTACCACATCCACTCCGGTTCTTTTATGGTTTCGCCCACAGACCCCAGCAGGCGCAGTGTGGAAAGGTCTCGGGCTGTCACGTGATCAGTCCCCTCTTTCATGAGGGCCCGTAGCGCTGTGGGAGCTGTGTAGAACAGGTTTACCTTATGCTTATCCACCACATCCCAGAAGCGCCCAAAGTCTGGGTAATTGGGGACACCCTCAAACATGACAGAGGTTGCACAGTTTGACAGGGGACCGTAAACTATATATGAGTGACCCGTGATCCATCCGATGTCTGCCGTGCACCAGTAAATGTCATCTGGATGATAGTCGAAGATTAATTCATGCGTATAGGATGTATAGACAATGTAGCCTCCGGTGGTGTGAAGTACGCCCTTGGGGGTTCCAGTAGAACCGGACGTATATAAAATGAATAGTGGATCTTCGGCGTCCATCTCTTCCGGCGGACATTCTGGATCGGCTTTTGCCATTTCCTCATACCACCAGGTGTCACGCCCTGCTGTCATGTCCACAGGCTCTCCGGTACGCTTCACCACCAGCACACCTTCAATGCAAGGAGTCTGGGAGACCGCCTGATCGGCGTTACTTTTCATGGGAATATTCTGTTTTGTTCCTCGGACGCCTGTATCCTGTGTGATCAGTAGCTTGCACTCTGAATCGTTGATGCGGTCCCGGAGGGAATCGGCGCTGAAGGCACCGAAAACAATGGAGTGGACCGCACCGATTCGGGCGCAGGCCAACATGGCCACAGGGAGCTGGGGTACCATCTGCATGTAGATGCAGACGCGATCTCCCTTTTTGATCCCCAGACTTTTTAGCACATTGGCACATTTCTGTACGTCCGACAGTAATTCTGCGTAGGTAAAATGACGATCCTCCTGAGGATCATTACCCTCCCAGATTAGGGCCGTACGGTCGCCATGGCCTGCTTCCACGTGACGATCCAAACAATTATAGCTTACATTCAGTTTGCCGCCTTCGAACCAACGAATATGTGCTTTTGTATAATCAACATCACTGACCCTGTCCCATTTCCTGGTCCAGGTGATACGCTCAGCTTTTTCTGCCCAAAAGGCATCCCTGTTTGCAACTGAGCGTTGATATATTTCATGGTATTGCTCCATGCTGCTAATGTGGGCATTCTTAGACCAAGCGGGTTCGGGGTTAAAAATTTTATCTGTCATATTTTTCCCTTAAAATAAATTTAATTTTAATAAATCAAGATATTAAATATCCACTGCTGCATATTGCTGCCAGAAGCACACGGACTCTGCCCATTCTTCTGAACGATAATTGGCCTTTGTTCCTCCCTTAAGCTCCAGCTGATTGCGCATCATGGTCACCGGCCCCATTGGCAGCTCCTCCACCCCATCCGGCAGTGCATGGATACTGATAAGCTCCCAGTCAGCATCAGTCGACTGCTCATCGTTCTCCGCCAAAACATCATGGCGATAGAGGATGAATTCTACTTTTCCAGTGGCAATAGGATCAGCGTTGACTGCCCGTGTTTGAATATAAGGATCTTCTTCAGGCCGGCGGCGGACCACTCTGGTGGCCAGCTCCGTATGCTCGTCAATTTTTGTGAATGGGCAGACAAAATAGCTGCTCCATTCAGGGTCAGATTCTACAATGCGGACCCCGTCCCGATACCCTTCAATAAATTTTCCCTTGGCCATCTGTTCCTGAACGTACAGGGCAATCTTTTCGAATGAGAGGTCTGGGGAATATGTTTTCCCGGATCCCTTTACCTGCCGACGGACAAAATCATTTACGGCTACGTTTTCCATTATTGTCTCCTAATGTGTTAAAAAGTCTAACTAACAAAGGTTACTTTTCACAATAAAGACTTTTTTATAATCTTGTGTTTTGAAGATTCACAATTTCGGGGGAATTTAAATGTCAATTATTCTCATAATAAAGAGGTAGAATTAAATGCACAAACTTGTATTGCTCCGCCACGGGGAGAGCCAGTGGAACCTTGAGAACCGATTTACAGGCTGGACCGATGTAGAGCTGTCGCCAAAAGGCCAGGCAGAAGCTCGGTCTTCTGGAAAACTGCTTAATGATGACGGATATTCATTTGATGTGATCCACACATCCGTATTGACCCGGGCCATCCAGACCATGGAGATATGCTTGCAAGAAATGGGCATCGCTGATATTCCTATTCAATACCACTGGAGGTTGAACGAACGGCACTACGGCGCCCTCCAGGGTCTGAACAAGGCAGAAACCGCGGAAGAGTATGGAGAGGAGCAGGTGCTCATATGGCGCCGGAGCTATGATACACCCCCGCCCAGATTGGAGCCTGACGATGAGCGTCACCCCCGCTTCGATAAGCGCTACCAGAGCCTGGTTCCAGAAGACCTGCCAGGATCTGAATGTTTGAAAGATACTGTGGAAAGGTTCTTGCCCTATTGGCAAGGTCAAATTGCACCAGATATCCAAAGCGGAAAAAGAGTTTTGATCGTGGCCCATGGAAATTCATTGAGGGCCCTGGTAAAATATTTGGATGAGATTTCAGATGATGAAATATTGGGACTGAATATTCCCACGGGTGTACCACTGGTCTATGAATTGAACGATGATCTGTCCCCAGTGAAACATTATTATTTAGGAGACCAGGAGGAGATAGCCAAAAAAGCATCCGCAGTGGCCGATCAAGGAAAAGCTAGATAGGTTGTTTATCTTTCCTAAACATTTGCGTTTTCAGTTGCTGGCTTTTTGTAAAGAACTGCCTGTAAACCAGTGACCGGGTGAGCATGTTGGCCAATGTGGGGACAGTGATTCAAATATGCATATTTATTTTTCTATCTTAAACTCGGCAACGTATGGTTTGATGAGCAACAAAAATACAGCAGTCGAAATTCCAACAGCGCTAAATATCATGCACATTACCATAATCTGATACCGGACTGCTATAAGAGGGGAAATCCCAGATAAAATTTGTCCGGTCATCATTCCCGGAAGAGAAACCAAACCAACAGCAAAAAGAGAATTTGTGATCGGTATCAACGCTGCTTTTAAAGCAATTCCACGGGCAATAGGATAACTCACATTTCTATCTAATTCAGCGTTAAACCGTTCTGCGGCCAGGCTAACACCATTCATGGAACTGGCAAATATCATTCCGGCAAGTGGGATCATATATCGAGGCAAAAACCAGGGATTCAATTTGAGAACAAATTGAGTTACCAGGATCAGCGTTAAACCGCCCCCCGCGACTATAGACAATAGAGCTAATTGGTAAAACTGCCTTCTTTTATTCCTGATTGTCCCCAGCGCTATCCAGCTAGCGGCAAATACCATCACTGATAAAACTCCTATGGTAATTGAATAATCATTCGATTCAAAAATATAGGATAGTAAATAACCAATTAATAGTAATTGAGCCAACATTCTAGTGACCGCATATATTGAATTTTTCCAGTCCAAAGACCAAGCATGAAGCAAACCAATAACAATTGCAACCGGAACAAAAATCAAAAAAAGGTTGGAAAAGGGTATAGCAGTTATTGATTCGTTCACTATAATTCTGCAGCGAGTTCTGTTAATAATTCCATGGTATAAATACCTGTGGAATGGCCATCTGCCCAGAACGGCCTGATGCCGTAATAGCCCACCGGCTGAATACCATTAAGCCGAAAACTGTTCTCCGTAAGTGTTTGCTCCGGGCCCTTATAGAGGTTACCTAGGGCGTCCTTCTCTCCTACGCAGCCGGCGCAGGGGCATTTCTTCCGCAACGTTTCCAAAGGAATCATTGAATCCCTGTCATCCGACCAGTTTACCAGCAAAAGGTCATTGACGATTTCAATATCTTTGATCTGCAATTCGTTTTTCATGATTCTTGAAATGGGTTGTAGTCACGGGTAAATTTGGGCCTCGTTCATACAGGAAAAAAGAATTTTTCGGGCGCTTAGCTCAGTTGGTCAGAGCGCTGTCTTCACACGGCAGAGGCCGGCAGTTCAAGTCTGCCAGCGCCCACAAACAATAAGGAGATAAAATGGATCTTTTCAAGGCAATCGCAACTCATGTAGTCATGGGAATCATATTGGGAGCCCTGGTGATATATCTTGCAGGATTAGCTGCATAGGATTGGCAAATTCAACAAATTATTTCAAAATAAAATTTCCTTGCCAATCCCTTCAATATTGATGGAAATTCTTTAGATTTAAAATAGGTAAATAAATTGACTATTAATTCATTATCTTTAGTCTTTCTTATATGCCAAACAATTAAAATATTGAAAAACAAATCAACAAACCAAGGAGAATAACATGAATCGTCAAAAACGATATTTCATGTTCCTAGTGTCTTTTCTCCTCCCCCTCTCACTTTTTGCACAAATGACCGTTTCCGGTACAGTCTCCGATGCGGCCACCGGCCAAGCATTGCCCGGCGCAAATGTGGTAGTGGAAGGAACTGACCTCGGAGCTGCAGCAGGCGCAGATGGAAGCTATTCCATCTCAAGCGTTCCTGCAGGCGCCACAGTTACAGCCTCAATGATAGGCTATTCAAGCGCCAGCGCTACGGCTGCTAGCACAGTAAATTTTTCATTGGAGGGTTCTGTGATAGGACTTTCTGCATTAGAAGTATTGGCTTCTAGGGCAGATGAGAATACGCCGGTTGCCTACACCAATGTTACAAAAGAAGAAATGGAATTCCGCCTGGGTTCACAGGATATACCAATGAGCTTGAACACTACTCCCAGTGTCTACGCGACTCACCAGGGTGGTGGTGCAGGTGATGCAAGGATCAATGTTCGTGGTTTTAACCAGCGGAATGTAGCCGTTATGATCAACGGTGTTCCCCAAAATGATATGGAAAACGGTTGGGTCTACTGGTCAAACTGGGACGGTGTTGGCGATGCCACATCCTCCATCCAGATGCAGCGTGGATTGAGTGCTGTCAACCTGGCCGCACCATCAATCGGTGGAACCATGAATATCATTACCGATCCTACCGCAAACGAACGTGGCGGAAAATTCAAGCAAGAGTTTGGTGACGGATCATTTTTGAAAACGACCGTCAATTTGAACACTGGTCTGATAAATGATAATATGGCGTTCAGCACAACCATCGTACGTAAAACAGGTGAAGGCCTTATTGACAAGGCGTGGACTGATGCATGGGCCTATTATCTTGGTGCCAGCTACCAGATGAATGAAACCAACCGGTTTGAGCTGTATGCTGTAGGCGCTCCGCAACGTCATGGTCATAACCTATACAAACAGAATATGATGGCATACGATCAAAAATTCACATCTGACTTATATGAAGATGAGCTTAAAGATGTAGATTCGGATGACGATGGCACATCCGACTGGGATGAGTGGAATGCCAAATTCACAAATGATAATGGTGATGACGCAGGTAGATTTTTTAATCAAAACTGGTCACCAATAAGTTCAGATTATAAGGGCAAACAATACTGGTACATGTATGGTGAAGGTGGACTATTTGGTGGTGGTAATGTTGACAGACATGATCCCAACTTCTTGAATGAACGGGAAAACTTTTTCCACAAGCCGTTGGTCAATTTGAATCACTTTTTAACATTAAGCGATAACATGAGACTGTCATCCATTTTTTACTGGTCAGGTGGCTCTGGCGGTGGAACAGGTACATATGGCAAAATCCCAACCATGGATGCCGATGGGAACCTGGGCGATGATGACTATAAGTTTTACTATGGAAGCAGTCCGTGGACAAGAGACTGGAACACCCTCATTGATTATAACTCTGGCACAGCAGACACTGTCTATGTTGACAAAACAGCTCTCACAAGAACACACGGTGACGGGAACAATCAATCAGTGGGCATCATACGGAACAGTATCAACCGTCAAAATACCTATGGCGTGATCTCTAAACTAAACATGGAAATGAGTGAAGATCTAGAGCTGCAAGTTGGACTAGACTGGCGTACAGCGGGCATTGAACATGCTCGAGAAGTTCGCGATCTCATGGGCGGTGATTATTATATGGATTATGCTGATGATAACGCACCCGATGGTAAAAGAGTTGGGCTCGGCGATATCATTGCTTACTGGAATGAAACAACCGTGGACTGGCTAGGTGTATTTGCACAGGCGAACTACACTGCCGGCGGCCTGAACGCATATGGTATGTTCGGCTGGTCTTCGATCGCATACTCTTATCAAGATCATTTCACTGTTGCTGATGAAAAGATAACAGCTGATCCAATTACGGCTACACAGGTAAAAGCTGGTGTGAAGTACAACGTTTCAGATGAAATAGGTGTGTTTGGAAATTTTGGTGTTGTAGAAAAACCGCCTATCATGGATAACGTTATCTACTATGATGGTACGGTTGCATCAGACCCTGCAAATGAGAGTTTCCAAAGTCTTGAAGCTGGAATGAACTTCAGCTCTGGTATTCTTGCTCTAAAAGCAAATTACTACATGACTGATTGGGTAGATCGTAACCTGACCAAATCTGTTACGACAGGTCAAGGTTCCAGTGGAGATACGGATGTCATCTTTCTTACGGGTGTGAATCAAAAACACTCTGGAATCGAGATCGAAGCATCGGTTCAGCCAATTTCCATGCTCCGCCTGGATGCATCAATAAGTCTGGGTACCTGGAAATTTGATGGTGATGCCAATGGTAACTATCAGGAAGCAGAATTTGACAGTGCCGGAAATGAGACTGGTCAGATGACAACTGCTTACGATTATGCATTGGATGGATTGTATGTGGGTGATATGCCCCAAACATCCTATGTTTTGGGAGTAACACTTACACCCATGAAAGGCCTAACAGCGCAGATCATTAACAAGACCTATGATGATCATTATTCAGACTGGAGTCCGGATGATCGTGAGTATAGCGGTGATGATTCTGATGCTGATAGAGAACAAGTTTGGAAGGCACCAGGATTCTCGAGAATGGATGTTCATGTATCCTATGACCTGCCATCTATCGGTGGCTATGGGTTGACGGCATTCGTACATGTGTTCAACGCTCTTGACGCAGTATATATTCAAGATTCTGTCGATCATAGCCAGTACAACAGCTGGGGAGACAAAGAACATAAAGGATGGAATGCTGAGGTATTTATGGGTACCCCCAGATACTTCAACGCTGGTCTTTCTGTTAATTTCTAAACATATTGTTTAGTTAATAAAAAAACCCCGTCAGCTTTCTGGCGGGGTTTTTTGTTGCTCATTTATAATTAATCCTTAAAAGGGCAGGGTATAGTTGACTCCCAGTTCCCCAGAGATATATCCGGTTGTATTACGAGTGCCATCTATGTCATTGGCGATCACTACACTTGTACCAATGGTGAGATCCACGCCGGCATTGAATGATGTTTTTATACCTCCCTTGATCCCGAATCCAGGGCCAACCGTTCCCATGGTAGCCTCTATGATGATCGGCAAGTTGAGGGGAATAATATCTTTCGAACGGAGGTTTATCCAGCTGACGGTGGAATTATCACCACCATGGAACAACACCTGGCCCACATGCAGAGATGGAGACATGGAAAACCAAAACAGGTTAAACTTAAATGGGAAATGGATCACCGCACCCATTTCCATGACATTGTCATCTGACAGGTATGCTCCGCTCGTGAGTTTATTGCCTATATACAAACCCAATGCAAATTTCTCATCTCTTCCGGCACCGATTTTCTGTTCTGGAAGTTTTTCCTTTGCCAATATTTTTTCTTTCAATGCTTCAATAGAAACCTGTTCGCCCTCCCCTTTTGGTTTCTCCGATTTAACAGACACAGAAAATTTCGCCTCTATCAATTGGGCCAACTGATCGAGGCTCTCGTCACCAGTATTCTCAATAAATTCAATTATATCTGCCAACCCGGTTTTATCCTTGGGAGGTCCAAGTTTCCGCTTATATTTTACAGAAAATGGTATGTATCGTTTTTCTAGCAATTTTCCCCTTCCATTCTCGACAGTCAGAATAATCTCTTGGGGTGCATTGGCATAATCGTATGACTGAACTCTAATTAAAACATCCTTCATATCATAAAATTCTATTTTTCTCAAAAAATCATTCTTCTTGTAGAACAGTTTATGCATGCCAACCTTTGTAGAATCATCCCTGAAATATTCTGATACGATCACTTCCTTTGAGCGACTCTGTTTATTCCCATCAATATACTTAAATGTATAATAATAATATACTTGCCCCAACTTATCCTGTATGACGGCCGTTTGTGGTCTCATATCCTCTCTCTCATAGATTTTTGCTTTCCATCCCGGGCGTATCTCACTCAAATCATCGGTGAATAAAAATTCATCATACATAGTCAATGATTCCCGGACATGGAATTCAATGAAGTATTCAGAGCGAGTACCGTCCCTGTTCCACCTGAAAACATAAGACCAAAGCTGCCGCCTGTACTCGTCAAAATAGGTCACTCGTTTGATACGGCCACTTTTACTGAATGATACTTCGTAGAAAGGACGTCCGTCCAATTGGTCCATGGTCAGCCCATCGGACAGGTCACGTTTTTCCACGTCCCAATAACCATAATAGAGTTTCAATCCGGATAATTTTTCACGGGCTTTCTTTCGACCTGGAACATATTCCACGTTCAGCAGTTTCCCCTGTCCGGTATAGGTAGATTTAAAATGGGAGCTCCCCTTTACATTTGTTTCATCCGACTCTCCATCCAGTATATCTCTTCTTTCAATGTCCGTGGGAAAATATTTCACAACCGTATCCTGTTCCTGGGCCCAACTCATGCCAAGGAACAAGAATATCCAAACAATCCTACCCATAGGCCCACACAACGATGGATAGAAGAATAATCACCATTGAGAACCCAAATAATTCTCCCGTACGAATACTTTTATAATAGTCATCAATATCACCACCCAAACTCTTATAGGAAAGAGCCAAATGGACCACTTCTCCGGGCTCTACCATGACATCCTGGGTTCCCATCATTCGAATATCCCTGGACAAGGCACGGGTATCCAGATTACCGTCTTCAACCTCTGGGAAAAAGCTCACCCGATGCCATCCAGGAATAACATCGATTTCATGTTTAAAAGGTGTATACCCCACCAAACGATCATCAATATAAATGGGGATATTGTGAGTGTCACACTGGATGGACAGTGCAGTCCGGGTTTGTCCAATAAGAATTTGTAAAAGGCAAAAAAGAATCAGTATGGGTTGTTTCACATCCACGGGTGAGATTATTTAGATGCGTTTTGAAGTTGTGCCTGGAGCCGTCCTACTTTCTGGATGAGTTCACTGCTATCATCACCAGATGATTCAGCATCACGTATTTTTAACCTCGTTTCTTTTATCTCATCTTTGATGGGTTGTGTTTTCAAAGTTTGAATACATTCTGTTACATTGGCGACCGGGTCACTAACCACTTGCTCATCCATAAGAATACCTGCGACAGTTTCTCTATCCTGCTTATCTTCTATTGATTCAAGGACCGCAGAAATTGAATCCATTCCAAGTTTCAGCATTTTCTCAATAACACCCCTCAATAGGGAATCCGTAAAAAGATTTATATTTTCTTCTACAAGATTCTTTGTATCACGGTCATTGGATAAGAGTGCGTGAATGATCTCGATCTGTGCCTTTTGAACTGACGATGAAAAATCTACAGATGACGCTCCGGGTCCTTCTTGATCATCCCGAAGCCTCCGCCTGTTTGTGGCAACATTCCGAAATTGGCGGACCATATCATCTTCACTAATATTTAGCTTTCCGGACAAAGTTTTCATGAGATCGTCTCTGATGATTCCATCCTTAATACCAGAAATCTCTTTCAAAATCTCCTTGACCAGAGCAGAGCGCT
The DNA here is from genome assembly GCA_964510385.1 of uncultured bacterium. Taxonomy (GTDB): domain Bacteria; phylum Fidelibacterota; class Marinisomatia; order Marinisomatales; family TCS55; genus UBA2126. Next base: position 102,770 of record CAZECA010000001.1, on the reverse strand, counting down.
CCACGGCAGGAAGGTTAACTGCGTCAGTGTATTCAAGATGATAATTCAGCACAGGAATTGCATTGGCCAGACCATCACTAATTCCTGCTTTACCGTCTTTCCTGGCCCAGTCATCCGGGTCCAAGTCATCAGGAGTTTGGACCACAAACGGTGCAATACCGTTCTTCAGCAGTGCATATCCAGCGCTCAATGCTGCTTTCCGGCCAGCTGTATCACCATCGAACATCAAAAACACTTTTTGGGTTATTTTACCAATCTGTACGGCGTGCCGATCAGTAAAAGCCGTCCCCGAAACTGCCAACACATTGTGGATACCTACCTGATATAGTTGAAGAAAATCCATGTATCCTTCCACCATAATGGCTGATCCAGCATCCCGTATAGCGGAAGCCGTTTTATGATAGCCATAAAAGACTTCGCTTTTTCGGTAGAGTGGTGTCTCAGGGGAATTCATATATTTTGCTGGATCATCATTATCAAAAATCCGACCCCCAAAAGCAATTACCCTGCCGGATCGATTCATAATGGGAAACATGATCCGGGAACGAAATCGGTCCACGACACCTTTCTTTCCCTTTCCAAACAAACCAGATTTATCCACACTTTCATGGGAATATCCTTTTCCTCTTACTCTTTCAGTTAAAAATTCCCAGGAATCAGGTGCGAAGCCCACATTGAACTCTATTAATGAATCCTTGTTCAATCCACGCTCGGTTATATAGTCCAGCACCTTCTTTCCCTGCTCAGAATAAAGTATTTCCTTATAGGCGCTTGCAGCGATCTCATGGAGTTCATATAATTGGGTAAATAATTGTTTTGAACCGGAAGAATCTCCTGAAAGATGAACATCGATTCCCAGATCCTTTCCCAGCTGCTGAACGGCCTCAACAAAACTCAAGTTTTCCTTTTCCATCAAAAAATTGAAAACACTTCCACCAGCTCCACAGCCGAAACAGTGATAGATCTCCTTCTCTGGGGCTACACTGAAAGATGGTGTTCGTTCAGAATGAAACGGACAGAGCCCAAAATAATTCCTGCCTCTTTTTTTCAGATCAACATACTTAGATATAACATCCAAAATATCCGCAGAATCACGAATACGGTCAATTATATCTTGGTTTATCCGCGCCATTAGGTGCCTTTTTCCGATGAGGATAATAGTTTCTGCACAAATTTCTCGCTCTTGGCAACAGGGTCTTCCAGATTAAAGGTGTGAACTATTTTAGTCCGTGTCGCCTTCAAGAATCCTGCAATGTAGGAACGAGAATTGATGATCTCTCCGTAATCTTTTTGTGGGAAAATATCTACCACCCACAAAAATAACATAATGATGAGTCCTCCTTTCATGCTGCCAAATGCAAAACCCATTCCCTTATTCAAAAATTTTGTACTATTTGTTGTTATAAAAATGTGAATCAATTTGGTAACTAATCGCATCAAAAAAAGAATACTAAAAAATATGAATGAATATGTGAGAACCATGATTACCCATGGATTTAGATTAATGAAATTCAAGATGACTCTGGAGAGTTCAAGGTAGTAGCCCCACGAAACAGAAATAGCAATAATCAGTCCAAGTAGGCGGCCCAATTCTTCCACAAGCCCCCTTTTAAATCCGGTATATCCCAATCCTATAATAAATAGAAGGGACAATAGATCCAGAAAAAGGATCATTGAAGTTTATTTCGCACAATTGTTTGTGCCATTTTCCCGTCAGCCTGTCCGCCAGTTCTTTTCATCACTTCCGGCATGACCTTACCAAAATCAGACATTGATGAGGCGTCCGTTTCAGAAATAATTACATCAATCAGTTGGCCTAATTCTTCTTCGCCCATCATTTGTGGTAGATACGCCTCCAAAATATTTAATTCATTCTGCTCTTTTTCTACCAGCTCATCTCGCTCGGCCTGTTTATACATTTCAATGGCCTCTTTACGTTGTTTGACCAGGGTCTTGATAACCTGAATCTCCTCTTGATCCGTCAAATCTTCTCTCTTATCTATTTTCTTATCCTTGAGTTTTGAAATGGCTCCTCTCAATGTGGTAGACTTTTCCTTCTCTCCGCTTTTCATGGCTGAGTACATATCACTTTGTAATGTATCAAATAGACTCATTTTATTCCTTATTTATCGTTGATCTATCCGTTTCATTGCGATCAGCAAACTATCCTGATTTGTTTCAAAACCGATGAAACGTCTTCCCAATTTTTTTGATGCGCTTCCGATACTTCCTTTTCTCATAAACGGATCAACAACCCAGCTCAATTTATAACTGCTGGCCTCTAACATCTTGCTGATGAGCTGTTCCGGAATGTCATTTGATTCCTGTTCCGATTCCACTGAAAAATATTCTATCCAAAGGTTTGAAATATCTTCCACATTATCCATATCTGTTTTTTTATCATTGTAAATAACTGACTGATTAAACACAAAATCACTGGACTTCGTGGCCATCCAAATATCGCCGATCTCATTAAACCATGTATTTCCCTGGTCTTTTTTCCGAGCGTTCCTGTCTTTCCAAGTGATACGTGTCTGGATGCGAAAATGGTCGCTCAACAGAGAATGGTACATACCGGAAAATCGCCAGCCACACATAAGGTATATTGCTCCTGGTTGTTTCAATGTACGGTAGCTTTCTTTCAGCCATTCACTGTTCCATGAATAATACTCCTGCAGGGTCATTTTCTGTCCCTGTGTACCAATATCTCGCCAGGGACTCTCAGGTGGGGCCGTGATAATTAGATCCAATGAATTGTCCGGAAGCCGCTTCAGTCCTTCCAGCGCATCGGACAGAAATAGGCCTTCCTCCATGGTATCTTCTGTCATTACGATCTCCTCTGATCGTCTTATGGCCGGCAAATACCTGTTCAAGTCATCCACTGACAACCCTGGATATGGTTCCAGTGGATTTGAGAATAAAGGGTTGAGCTGTTCTTTTTTCATAATTTTAGATAGAAAATTTACACGCTTCTATTGTCAAAAATACATGGTTAAAGTTTGTTGACATTCCTCAAATACAACAGCAAATTCAATTCATGATGTTAAAACCAAAAGTTTTATTTGTATGCACAGGAAATTCATGCCGCTCTCAGATCGCTGAAGGATTATTGCGGGATAGGGCTGGTGATAAGTTTGAAGTTTACAGCGCCGGTAGTCACCCATCACGAGTGCATCCAATGGCCATTCGGGTCATGAAAGAATGGGGGATCGATATTTCAGGCCACACTTCTGATCCAATTGACTTTTATTTAGATAAGGGCATAGACGTGGTCATTACAGTGTGTGACGATGCAAACCAGGTCTGCCCTCAATTCCCTGGTGATGTAAAACGAGACCACTGGAGCATCAGGGATCCCTTTTCCGGATGGGACGCTAGCAATGAATATTTAGATTCGTTTCGTGACACTCGTGAAACATTAATTGGTCGTATCAGTGAATTTATTGGTCCCAAGAAAAATGAATAGCCCGAGAGAAAAAATAATAGGCTATTATTTTTTCAAAAAACTTTAGATTCGCCCTGATTTTTTCAAGAACACAAAGGAAGTCTCAATGCGGATCATCGTTTTAATTGTATTTATATGTTCGACGTTAATTGCTGATACAAAGCACCTTATTGCTCCCGATGGGACAACGGTTGTCATTGATCGGGATGAGTTTGGCGTGCCCCATATCAAAGCGGATAACGAAGCTGCTCTCTTTTTTGGTCAGGGATTTGCGGAGGCCAATGACCGCCTCTACCAGATTGACCTGAACCGCCGTGCTGCTACAGGTCGATTGAGTGAATGGTTTGGCAGCCTGGCTCTGGAAGTGGACAAGGAATTGCTTCGGCTGGGCTACACAGACAGTGAAGCTGAGCAAATGATCAGTGAATCTCTTCCGGGAGTCCAAGCTGCGCTCGCAGGATACGTTGCCGGTGTGAATGCGTATGTGGATACAATGGAAATACATCCTGAGTTATATAAGCCCGTGCAATACCTTAACATGAATTTCGATACGTACACTGTAATCGATGCTGCAAAGTTTTCCGTATTCATGCTCCGAAGGTTTGGAATGTTTGGAGGGGACGAGCTCACTCGATTGAATGAGCTCCAGAACAACGGCTGGGACTGGTTCAACGAAAATAGACCGATCAATGACCCTGCCTGTTCCACCACTATTCCTGATTCAGGTTCAGCGGCAGCACAGGCGTGGCACTATTCCGGAATGATTGTTCCGGAAGAAGTGGTACAGGAACTTGAAGATAGGAAAGCATATGTAGAGCAATTCCGACAGGATAACGGCATCATCAATAAACTTGGTAGTTTTGCAGCATTAATTAGTCCTGAATTATCCACTTCCGGGAATGTAATGCTTCTTGGATGTCCTCAGATGGGCGCACCAAGCTATGATGAGGCATCCTTAACATTGGAAGTAGAATTGAACTGCCCAGGCTATCACGTGGGAGGCAAGACAGTTGCGGGGGTCCCTTTTGTTACTCTTGGTCACAATGAACATATTGCCTGGACCTGGACCAGTGGAGCCAGTGATAATGTGGACACCTATATAGATTCTACCCAAAGCATGAATCTTACTGACGGCTACTGGCACGATGGAGAGTGGCTAGATATTGAAGTAATCGTTGACACAATTGGAATGCTCGCTGGCGAGGAGATTTTTACCCACTACCGCACTGTTCATGGCCCTGTAATTAGTGCCTATTTACCCTTGAGACAGATTTATTCCCAGAAAATGACCTTCTGGATGGATGAGGTGGATATGGCTGACTATATTTATAGTATTAACAAGGCAGAGAGTATCGCAGACTATGATGAGGCCATCAGCACTGCTCCAATGTCATTCAATGCGTTCGCCATTGACCAGGAACAGAATATTGCTTTCTGGCATGGTGGTCGTTTTCAGGATCGGAGCGATGGCGTTCACCCATACCTACCTCATAAGGGCGATGGTTCAGAGGAATGGGGGGGGTTTATTCCCTTTGATGATATGCCGCATTCAGTGAATCCGGACCAGGGGTATTTCACTAATTGGAATAATAAACCATCTGGATCATGGAACAACGGCGACATAGGCCCCTGGATATCTGGAGAGCCGATCTGTGATGGTGTTGATGGTATAACCGATTTTGTTACGTCTTTCTCCAGCATGACACTTGAAAATGTGAAGGATATCCCTGAAGCGATCAATGACCATGGCACCTACCAGGGAGCCTATGAGCTTACAGGAACAGATATTATTGATTACAACATCAACCCTCCGGGACAAAGTGACCTTGTTTATGTTGATGAGACCCCAAGCCCTCACAAAAATGACCAGTGGGCCATGCACGTGGCATTCGAGTTCAAGGATATGATTTTCGGTGAAGAGATCGCTGGAACAAAAAATGAGATCATCCCCAGCCAGTTTAAACTATTTGCGCCTTACCCTAACCCATTCAACCCTTCCACTACCATCCAGTTTAAAGTAGGGACGCTACACGAAACCTCTCTACATGTATTTGATATAGCCGGGCGCCTGGTGGAGGAACTGGTGATCGGTGAGCTGGTTACCGGGGAGCATGAGGTTGTGTGGAATGCGGAAAGTCTTGCCAGTGGAGTGTATTTTGTGCGGCTTGAAAGCGGTTCTTTTTCACAGACTCAAAAGCTGATATTACTGAAATAAAAAAGGGGCAGAATTCTGCCCCTTTTCAATTGTACTTAATCATCGGCTAGATACCAAATCCAACACGAAGGTTGATACTCCCGAATCCGCTTGCATAGACAAAAACATCATTTTCACTTGCTTTGGGGACGACATCATCGACTATGGTATACCGATAGTTTAAGAATGTGTCCAGCATCAGCAGCTTGAATTGTAAGCCGGCTTGTATATGAATGCCGGTAGCGTCAATGGCATTATCTTCTAGATATGTTTTTAAATTATCATTTAAGTTTGCAGGATCTCCATCTATCAAATCGCCTCCCAATAATTCTTCAACCATGTCCAATGATGCCATAGGTGTTGACGTGTGTGTATTAAATCCTCCCCCAGCATGAAGTTTAGCGCCGGCCAAGAATGGGATCGACAGACCAAATACTTTTTTTCTCAAAGTGTAATACACATTCGAACTTGCCCAAGCAAATTTTAGAGGTTCCATTGCTCCCATTTGATTTACAAAATTAATATCATATGTATTACCAGAAATATTTCCATCAATCTCAAAATCAATAAAGGGGATGGCATCTATGTATAGATAACCCCCAAAACCATATGCATTCTCAAAACTAGAAGTTGTGAGACTTGTACCTACAAGACCTGCATCCTGATCACTTCTAGCAACACTAAATGAGCTCTGCCCTAACTGAAGGCCAAAGCCTCCAATGGCAAAAGCACTGGAACAAGTAATAACTGTTACTAAAACAAATTGTGTGAACTTTTTCATGCATCTCTCCTGCGTTTAGTGGATTCAATAGCAAAAGTTAATAGAACTTTCAGCATATTTAAAGGATGAACTTATTCTTAAATCAACTTAAAGATATCATAATATAAAAATACTTCTATGGACACATCTCCCGCTATAAATTGAAGCTATTCACGAATCATTTATGAACAGAATATTTATTTACTTTACTCTATTTTATTCGGTCAGCGTTGGTCAGATCTACGACTGGCCAACTGATGCCCCACGGTCGTTGAAATCCAATTTTGGGGAATTCCGTGATCGGCATTTCCATATGGGTATCGATATAAAGACGGGAGGTCAAGAAGGAGCCGAAGTTTATGCAGTGGCCAGTGGGTACGTCTCACGTATGGTGGCAAATTTTAACGGATACGGAAAGGCCCTCTATATAGCTCATCCAAATGGTAAAGCAACTGTATATGCCCACCTCTCAAACTTTAATCCAAAGCTGGAGGGCTACCTCCAACATTTTCAAAATAAAAATGCGTCCTACATCCTGGATCATTATTTTGAGCCTAATGAGGTAACCGTGGAAAAGGGAGAATTTCTCGGTCGTACCGGAAACACGGGAAATTCTTACGGACCACACTTACATTTCGAGATTCGCAATCAAAAGGAGCAACCGCTGAACCCCCAAACATATGGATTTACAGTGGATGACAGACGATCTCCTGTACTTGAACAATTGGCAATAATTCCTCTGAAACAGGAATCCACTGCAAACGGCAGCCGACTCCCTGTTCACATTCCGTTTTACGCCAACTCGGACGGTACGTTTGACCTTGCCGACACTCTGAACATTTTCGGTCCCATTGGTTTAACCGTAAAAGTAGCGGATGAACGACAAGGATTCTCTGAGAAATACCAAATAAAAAAACTGGAACTGATAGTGGATGGCCGTACGGAATATAAACTGTTATTTGACCGCTTAGATTACACTGAAAGCGACAGGGTTCAGTTGATTAGGAACAACGAACTGGAGCGTCTAAATTTAGGAACATTTCATAATTTATATTCGTTGGATGGCTACCCCCGTTCCATCATTCAACCAAAAAAGAAATCTGGAATCTTAAAATTGCCACCAGGATACCACTCACTGGTAATTGAGGCCACAGACGCCAATGGAAACAGCACAACTGGCCGGGGGGTTATTGTAAATCAGCCTCCAATAGATCTGATTATTCAGGAAATAGAAGAAACGCCCCGATCTCTTATATTTAATATCCAGTCCAAAACAATCAGTATTCCCCTAGCGTCTCTAACTTGTTATTCATTCTCATCATCCGGTCTGGCGGATGAAAAGGTTAGTCCCTCTTCAATTGTTAAAGAAAAGGGTGGCCTGATTGTTGCTGTGGATAAGCGTATGATAAGGGATCGGTCTCTGCAGTTTATTGCAAAAAATAAAATGGGGACCTATTCGACACCTCTTCATTGGCACCCGGACAATATTCCTATTGATTATAATAGTAAACCGGATATTCGAATTAGACAGTCGTCTTCAGGAATATTCATTCAAGTTGAAACGGGAGAAATGGGGCCCGGACTTCCAAAGGTCAGTTTAGACCTTCAAAAGACTCACTTTCCTGTAAAAATGAAACAAATACAGCCCTACACCTATCTGTCGACACCTCTGGATATTAAAATATTCAAAAATATTCAATCTATTCACGTAACTATAAACAATGGCACGGAAACCACATATAAGTTTGCATTTGATCCTGCGCTAACAGGACAGGATGATGCAGGAGTTGTTCTTTCCCAGGATAAAATGTGTTCACTGAAAATCCCATCATCCAGTACCTATAGTGACGGGCTCGTTTGGGTCGATGTAGTAGAAAATGCAGTACCACCTCCCCATGGGAAACATTTGTCCAAAGTCTATCAGCTCCAGCCCTTTACTGTTCCACTGCAGGAAAAGGTTGATATTGGAATTCGCTATGACAGCTCATTTTTGGGGATGGATAAAATTAGTTTGTACTACTATGATCAAGATGAAGGGTGGACATTCATTCAATCCAATAACTCTGTCAAACGACAGGTACTAACCGGGAGCATAAAAAGTCTTGAGGCGGTATGCATCCTGCAGGATCTAGTGCCCCCAGTAATAAGATCTACCTTTCCGGCTGATGGTGGAGAGTATTATCTTCAGGATGTGAAAACTTTAACAGCCACTGTAAATGATGACCTATCCGGCATTGAACCGGAAGAATCAGCAATCACAATGACGCTTGATGGGAAAAGAACTATTTGTGCTTACCAGCCTATTGATAAGAAAATATCATACAATCTTAATCAACATCTTTCCAAGGGTGATCACACTATGAGTATATGGTTAAAAGATAGGTCCGGAAATGAAGCCAGCCACGTAGTCAACTTTAAGATTAAATAATGTTCTTTCCGTATAAAGACGATAATCCTCATATTCTGGTTCCCATGGTCACATATGGGATCATTGGTGCAAATCTTCTCATATTTTTCTATCAGCTTTTTCTATCTACAACAGGCGGAGATGCGGAAGCTCGTTTTATTTACACATTTGGACTTATACCTGCTCAATTTCACATAATCAACCTGTTCACATCCATGTTCCTCCACGGAGGTATCGCCCATATATTAGGCAATATGTGGTTCCTCTGGATCTTTGGAGATAATGTGGAAAGCGCATTAGGCCATGCCCGTTATTTTTTATTTTATGTTTTGTGTGGAATAGCCGCCGGGCTAGCTCAAACTGTATTTAACATGGAATCCATTATTCCCATGGTCGGAGCCAGCGGAGCCATTGCCGGAATATTAGGTGCCTATTTGATCCGATATCCTCATGCCCAAGTACATGTCTTTGTATTTATATTCTTCTTTATAACAACGATCCGTGTTCCTGCAATCATTGTCCTTGGGATCTGGTTTATGACCCAGCTTACCAACGGTCTTGGAACGCTAGGACTGGATACGACTGGCGGGGTCGCCTGGTTTGCACATATTGGTGGCTTTGTTGCTGGTATCGGATTTCACTATGCATTTCAATATATAAAAATAAAAAATAACTAAAATGAAAGATTTGATAGATCTGGCCATTTCAATGAGAGAAAAAGCACACGCTCCTTATTCAAGCTATAGAGTAGGCTCAGCTGTGCAAACGTATTCAGGGGAACTGATCGGCGGTTGCAATATTGAGTCCAGCAGCTATGGACTTACCTGTTGCGCCGAACGGGTTGCCATATACAATGCGGTGGCTCAAGGACACACAGAATTTTCAGCATTGGCCGTCGCCACGGAAAATGGCGGATCTTTATGCGGAGCCTGTCGACAGGTAGTTTGGGATATCTGTGGTAATATTCCTGTATATATTTCTGACAAAGATGGTAATGCGAAAACGACTTCCTCTTCAGATCTTTTGCCAGACGCATTTGATCGGTCCAAGTTATCATGAACAAAGAAACCATTTTAATCGGGATTGCCGGGGGGACAGGTTCAGGAAAAACTTCCATAGCCCGTGAGATCGAAAAAGAATTCAGCGCAGGTGAAGTTGCTGTGATACAATTGGACTCATATTACAGGGATATGGGGGACATGTCAATGGAAGAGAGGGACAAGCAAAACTTTGATCATCCAGAGGCCATGGATTTCAACCTCCTTCATAAACATGTAAAAGTGTTAATGAATTGGGAGAGTGTAAACATTCCAAAGTACGATTTCAGTACTCATACACGAGAGCCTGATTTAGACAAAATTGATCCACATCATGTTATTGTAGTCGAAGGCATATTGGCGCTGTGGGATGTGAAATTGCGTGATCTAATGAATATAAAACTGTTTGTGGAAACACCCGATGATATTCGGTTTATTCGCAGATTGACGCGGGATAAAGAAGAACGAGAACGGACAACCCAATCTGTTATTGACCAATATCTTCATACTGTTCGTCCAATGCATGAACAATTTGTTGAGCCGATGAAAGCTTATGCGGATCTTATCATTCCTGAGGGTGGCAAAAACAGAGTTGCTATAGATCTTATTCGAACAAAGATCCGTTCTATCCTGCCAAATGAGAATGTATCATGACTCTGTCTCCAAAAGAGTATGGCTGGATTGAGGTTATATGCGGCCCCATGTTTTGTGGAAAAACAGAGGAATTGATTCGCCGCTTAAGGCGTGCCCAGATCGCCAAAATGAAAACAGCAATATTTAAACCTAAAATTGATAATCGATACAGTAATGATCATATTGTATCTCACGACCAATCAAAAATGAAGTCATTTCTCATCGATGATGAAAATGAAATACTTGATCATGTGGACGGCGCAGAGGTCGTGGGTATTGATGAAGCACAATTTTTTGGTGATAATCTGGTGAACATTTGTCGTGAATTAGCAAAGGGGAAAAAACGTGTTCTGGTGGCTGGGCTAGATAAAGATTATATGGCCCGCCCATTCGGGCCCATGCCGGACATTATGTGTTCTGCAGACTATTTGGATAAACTGAGAGCCATTTGTGTTTCGTGCGGCGAACCGGCCAGTTTTACTCAACGAATCTCATCAGATGACGGACAGGTCGTCATAGGTGAAACAGATAAATATGAAGCACGTTGCAGAAAATGCTATCACCACCCAGGGGATGGTAAATGATCCAGTATACAGGATTGATTGGAGTAATATTTTTATTGGTTATTGCATATGCTCTATCCAACAATCGTAAAAAAATAAATTTGCGCATATTAGCTTGGGGGCTGGGGCTCCAATCTATTTTTGCTCTCTTCATACTAAAAACTCCTCTTGGAAAGCCTGTTTTTGGATTCCTCGATAAAGCTATCCGTAAGCTTATAAGTTTTTCTGATACCGGGAGCGATTTTTTATTCACCTCATTTGTGCCAGATGTGGGGTATCATGTTGCCTTTATCAATTTTGCATTTCGTGCGCTTCCGGTTATTATATTCTTTTCAAGTCTCATGGCTGTCCTATATCACTTTGGTATAATTCAATTCACTCTAAAATGGATCGCCCGAGCCATGCAAAAGACCATGGGCACCAGTGGATCGGAAACGTTAAGCGTTGCCGGAAATATTTTTGTCGGCCAAACTGAAGCTCCATTAATTGTGCGTCCCTTCATTAAAAAAATGACCCATTCAGAATTAATGACTGTGATGACGGGTGGTTTTGCTACCGTTGCAGGTGGTATTCTGGCTATTTATGTAATGTGGCTGTCGGACATCCCTGGTATCGCCGGTCACTTACTTGCAGCGTCCGTAATGTCTGCACCGGCAGCTATAGTTATTGCAAAAATTATTTATCCTGAAACGGAAGACTCTGAGACAATGGGAGATCTCAATGTGCCTATTGAAAAATCAAGCACCAATGCCATGGAAGCACTAGGAGACGGAGCGACAACGGGACTAAAACTTGCAGCAAATGTAGCCGCCATGTTGATCGCTTTTATTTCATTGGTTGCGATGCTCAATTACCTTTTGAGCTTTATCGGAACATCAATGGAAGAGATTCTTGCCTTTGTTTTTAAACCGCTTGCCTGGTCCATGGGGGTCCCCTGGTCAGAGGCTGGCGCTCTTGGCATGTTGATGGGAAAAAAGATCGTTTTTACTGAATTGATTGCTTATGGGGATTTAAAAACACTTATTTCTAGCGGTGAAATTTCCGAACGAACCGCTATTATTGCCAGTTACGCATTGTGCGGGTTTGCCAATTTTGGATCCATCGGAATTCAGCTTGGAGGAATCGGTGGCATGGCGCCAGAGAGGAAAACTGATCTGGCAAAACTTGTGACCAAAGCCATGGTTGGTGGCGCATTGGCATCTTGGCTAACAGCAACTATTGCAGGTATATTGATTTAAATCTTATAATCCTTAAACTAAATTTATCTTATGCGCTTCATATTTATAGGCCCCCCTGGCGTAGGTAAAGGAACCCAGGCATTACGAATCTGTGATCAATTCGGAATTTTACATTTATCCACAGGCAATCTTTTACGTGAGGAAATTACTAGAGAAACCGAGATTGGTATAGAGGCCAAGTTGTTCATTGACAAAGGCCAACTGGCCCCTGATGATGTTTTATTGAAAATGATGTCAAATCGATTAGCAAAAGAAGATTGTAAAAAAGGTTATTGTTTAGACGGTTTTCCCAGAACGATCCCACAAGCTGAGGGATTAAATTCCATTATGAGCAGACTCAAACACTCACTTGATGCTATTATAAGTATTGATGCCGATGAGGAGGAATTGGTTAATCGTCTTGTTCTAAGGGGTCAAACATCAGGCAGAACAGATGATGCTCCAGATATTATTAGACAGCGACTAAATATCTATAGAGAACAAACTCAACCATTGATCAATTATTATCGTAGTACCGGGCTGTTGATTGATATAAATGGTGTTGGAAAAATTGAAGAGATCACTGAAAAGATATTAAATAATTTGAATTAATATGTTAAAAATAGGGTTAACTGGTGGTATCGGTTGTGGCAAAAGTACAGCCAGTGCAGTTTTGCAGGAACTGGGTGCATATATTTTTGAGGCGGACAATGAAGCCAAATCTTTATTGACAAAAGATGAAACTGTTCAAAGTGAATTGATTGCAGAATTTGGGACGGACATAATGGGACCCGGGAATATAATTGATCCAAAAAAACTGGGACGGGTTGCATTTCAGGATGAGGACCACCAAATGAGATTGAATTCTGTTGTACATCCATATATTTACAATTTGATCGACAAGCAATTTGATAAGAAATCTTCAAAAGGTGATGCAACGACATTTGTTGTGGACGGAGCGTTGATTTATGAATCTGGTTATGATCAGCATCTGGATTATGTTATTGTTGTCACCGCACTTATGAAGAACAGGATGGAGAGGGCACTGAACAGGGGTTCCTTAAGTCGGGATGAGATCTTGCAACGGATCGATCTTCAATGGTCTGAAGAAGAAAAAATGGGACTAGCTGATTTTGTAATCCACAATGATAGTACGGAAGACTACCTACGCGAAGAGATTACCAATATTTATCAAACGATAGTTTAACGAATGCTGCGCTGGAGGGAACGGGGTTTTCCTAATATTTCCTTATAAATAATTGCGGTTAGCAAATCATTATTATGTCTGAATAATTTATGATGAACTTTCTTTTTTTGTTTAACCTCTCGATGTTCAATAGATGAGATCTCATCATGCCTATCAAAAGTAGAAAGATCCGATCCCTGAAAATCCATATGATCTAGTGAAGGCTCTTTTTGTTCTTCTGTGTGTACAAACTCTAGATCAACATCGTTAGGCTCTTCCGTATATTCAAAATCTAATTCATTTTCAGCCTCTTCAGTCGAATCAACAATAAATGACTCTTTCGCATTATCTACAAAATCTGTGAATATATCCTTAACAAATTCAGGTGTTTTCCAGTTATTATCTTCTTCTTGATCAAATTCTTCATAACGCTGTTTTTGCTGCCTCTTTTTCATCATGGTGGACAACATGTACATGATCAGAAGAAATAACCAATAACCGTATCCTTCCATCAATCGTTATCCTCTGGGCCTTTTGGCTCTTCATCGCTCATACCAGAGATAGATTCCCGCATCCCAGTGTCTGCTTTGATGTTCTGCATATTGTAGTAATCGAAGATTCCTAGATTCCCATCACGAAATGCCTGCGCTAATGCTTTCGGGACCTCTGCTTCAGCTTGAACAACAGTTGCTTGCATCTCCTGGGTTCTGGCTTTCATTTCCTGTTCTTCTGCGACTGCCATCGCTCTTCTTGTCTCTGCCCTAGCCTGTGCTACTCGCAGGTCTGCTTCAGCTTGATCGGCCTGAAGCCGCGCTCCAATATTCTTTCCAACATCCAGGTCAGCTATATCAATAGATAAAATCTCAAATGCTGTACCTGCGTCTAATCCTTTTTCTAATACAGCTCGAGAAATATTGTCCGGATTTTCTAATACAGCAGTATAGTTATCCGACGAACCGATCGCGCTAACGATTCCTTCACCCACACGAGCTATTATTGTATCATCGGTTGCACCTCCAACTAATCCTGGGATATTAGTTCTTACCGTTACTCTTGCTCGGGCTTTCAATTCAATTCCGTCTCGTGCAACTGCAGATAAAAATCCTTCTTTTGGCGCATCGATTACCTTTGGATAAACGCTGGTGGCAACGGCCTCTTGTATTTTCCTGCCAGCCAAATCAATGGCAGTTGTTGTCTCAAAGGTTAATGCAATATTTGCTTTTTCTGCTGCAATCATAGCTGAAACAACTTCCATAACATTCCCACCTGCCAAGTGGTGAGTTTCCAGCATATCTGTTGAGATAGACTGCAGACCCGCTTTGTGCAAATTGATCACACCATCTGCAATAAGCCTTGGAGGAATTTTTCGTAATCTCATCCGGATCAGGTCTATAATAGAAATCGGTCCAAGCCCCAGACTAACGATGGATTGTACCCACAGGCCCAGTGGTACGAAATAGAAAAAGAATACAATAAATAAGAGTAAAAATGATAAGAGAACTATTGATGTGATTTCCATGCTTGGATTCCTTTATGATTTTTTAAATTTTTCTAACGACCACTCTGTTTCCATCAACAGATAAAATTTTCACACGATCATCTTTTTCTATGAATGAACCTTCTGTGACCACAAATATCCGATTATCTTCTAAATTAACCCAGCCCGATGGTCGAAGATCTGTATCTGCAACACCTTCTTTTCCAATTATTTCTTCAAGGCCAATGGATGAACTATAACCTGATTCAGAATCCTGAACGCTGGGAGACGTAAGCTTCTGCCAAAATTTTGTTTTGGTCATCAGTCGAAACAAGAGAACCGCTCCAATAATTCCTCCTATAATCCCAATGGTTAAACCTGTAAGTGCCATGGATTGAATTTCCTGACCAACAGGCACATCCGGCAACAGTAATTCGTAAAGTCCCCATACAATGATACCTATACCGGAGATTCCTGCCACCCCGAATCCTGGTATCAATATCATTTCTACCAATAATAATGTAACCCCAACAAGAACAATCAAAAGATCTGTCATGGTGGCAAGGCGGGCAATATATGAGGCTCCCAGTGATAATGCCAGGCACACTGCGCCAAACGTGCCTGGAATTCCCCAGCCTGGGCTTTGGAGCTCAAATAATATCCCTAGAAATCCAAAAGTGGTCAATAGTGATGCCACTATAGGGTTCGTTAAAAATCGAACAAAGTTTTCTGACCAATTTTCTTTAGATGAACGGACCGATGCATTGGAGGCTCCCATTTCTGATAGGACATCGTCAAAAGTTTCCTTCTGTCCATCGATGATATTGTATTTCAAAGCTTTCTCTGTTGTAAGAGTGATGAGCTTCCCTTCTTTGCGTCCTTCCATATCCGTTACTTCAATGGAATCTCCATCTATGACCAGATGAGTAAATGTGAGTTCTTCATCTACCATGCCTGTAGCAATAGTTGTATTTCTTCCGCGAGTTTCCGCAGTAGAGGCCATCTCTTCTCGCATATAGCTGATTACTTTTTCCGAAGCTTTTTCCCCTTGCATATCTACGGCTGTTGCAGCACCAATGGTTCCTCCACCGGTCATGTATATTTTTTCGCAGGATAGTGATATAAGCGCTCCTGCTGAAATTGCCCGTTTATTAATAAAGGCAACTGTCATTACTTTAGAATCTAGGATAGCGTCTTTAATCTGGGTGGCGGCATCTACTCTACCGCCAAAAGTATCTATCTCAAAAATAATCGCATCGGCATTGGCTTCTGCTGCTGCCGCAATGGATCGTTCAATGTATGGTGGTAGGCCCAGATCAATGGTTCCCTGAATGGGAACTTTGTAAATAATATTTTCTGCGGAGAGAAATGATGCTAATAATGTAATGAAAATGGTTAATCTCATCCCGCGAATGTTACCTCAATTCGACGGTAATTTCAATACTGTCATCACTGAAAATATTTTAGATTAGCAGTATCCGTCAGCACATATATTGTTCAATGCGATTCAAACACAGAACAACTCATCAAATATTGACTCTCTTTTCGAAGTGGCTTTGCAGTCTATCTGAAGATGAACGAGATCGTCTTGCTGTACGAATTGCTCGCATTGGCTATAATGTGCTAAGGATCAGAAAAAAAGATGCTTTGGAAAATTTGGCCATTGCATTTCCAGAAAAAAACCAAGAAGATCGAATTACTATTCTAAAAAAAACATATGTATTTTTTTCTAAATCGTTTCTACAATTCCTAGCAATTAATAAATCATACACATTTATCAATATAAATGCTGAGGGGCATGAACTTTTAGAAGAAGGACTGATAAAGGGGAGGGGAATCATTTTAGTAACTGCTCATTTTGGTAAATGGGAGGTTATGTCAACCTGGCTTGGTTCCCACGGATATCCATGTATTGCCGTGGCTCAAAAACAGAAAAATATTGGTGCCGATATATATTTTAGAGAATTACGTCAGGGGACAGGGATGGGTATGATCTACCGTAAATCAGCCATCAAACATATGTACCGGATACTTGAAGAAAATAAAATTTTAATACTGGCCAGTGACCAGGATGCAAAACATCGTGGAGTATTTGTGGATTTCTTCGGACAAAAAGCGTCTACGCCAAAAGGCGTAGCTCGATTTCATCAGCAGTCAGGAGCAGATATGCTCTTTATTACATGTCAGGTTGAACCAAGCGGCATTAATTCGATGCATGTCCAAAAAATTGAACCGAAAGAGACAACAGTTGAATCTATCACTCAAACATTCACATTAATGCTTGAAGAAAAAATACGAACATACCCAGAACAATATTTTTGGTTCCATAGAAGATGGAAAACAAAACCATTAGCTGAATAATGATATCCCTAAAAAAACAGGACTCTGATGCAGTAGACCGTGCTGTTGATATAATTATGTCTGGTGGGGTAATTATTTACCCTACAGATACAATCTATGGATTTGGAGTTGATGCAAAAAATGATGTGGCCATAAAAAAATTAAATCGTATTAAAAACCGGCAGGATCCCATTAGTGTACTTACGGACAGTGTTGCTACAGCAGTTTCATGGGCAGAAAATAATGATGACGTTAAATTGATCACTCAAGAATTAACCGGGTTAGTTACACTCATTTATAAAATAAAAGAAAGAATAGTCTCCACTAAAATATTAGGAGAGGATCATTCTCTTGGCGTCCGTTTTCCTGATCATCCTTTTTGTCTTGCTCTTGCAAAAACATGTTCAACCGTCATAACAACAACAAGTGTGAACCGGCACGGAAAACAACCGTTAAATAATCCTCACTCAATTAAAAATGAATTTAATGATGAAGTAGATCTACTTATTGATGGTGGAGATCTTTCAGGAAAAAGAGGA
This sequence comes from uncultured bacterium, assembly GCA_964510385.1. Lineage (GTDB taxonomy): Bacteria > Fidelibacterota > Marinisomatia > Marinisomatales > TCS55 > UBA2126. Next base: position 84,972 of record CAZECA010000001.1, on the reverse strand, counting down.
TCCTATATTTATAAAATTAAAGATGGTAACTTGATTACAATACGTTAATGAAAGTCCGATTCATACTGATAATGCTTGTTTCATTTGTTTTTGGAAATGAAATCCCATTTAAGGTGGGAGAGCGTTTGATATACTCTGCAAAATTTAATATTATACCTTCCGGAGAAGCTTCTTTAGAAGTGATTGGTAATGAAGAGATCAATGGCCATTCTACCTATCATGCCCGATTCAAGGCCTCTACTCACCCAACCTTAGATCGTTTATATAAATTAAGAGATCAAGTAGATATTTGGATGGATTCAGAAGAGTTATTTACTCACAAGTTGAAAAAAAACATACGTGAGGGAGATTATCATAAAAAGATATTGACTGTGATGGACTATGAAAAATCATTGGCTATTATCAATAAAGATTCTGTTGAAATCTCCGGATACGTCCGTGATCCATATTCATTATTTTATTACTTACGTTCTATCCCCCTAGAGGTTGGACAGCGTTTGGAATTCATATCATTTGAAAATAAGAAAACAACTCGATTTCAATTATCAGTTACAAATATAACAGATATCCAAACGGATCTGGGAAAATTTGAGTGCTTACTGGTAAAACCTTTTCGAAAAGGACAGCCTCTATTTAAAAATGAAGGAGATATGCAAATTTGGTTCAGTAATGACGAAAGGAAGTTGCCAGTACAGATTCAAATCAAATTAAAATTTGGGTCAATGATCCTGAAACTAAAAAAAATTAAAATTTAAAATAAACGGCCTATATCATTTACGATCACTGTTACGATCAAAAGCAATAAAAATGCCATCCCCACCTGCTGAATAAGCATACGTGCCTTGACGGTCAACTTCCTTCGAATAATCCCTTCTATCAATATGATCAAAATATGGCCCCCATCCAATCCTGGAATAGGAAGTATATTAATAAAAGCCAGATTACAGCTGATCAATGCCATGAAAGTCAATAATGCAACCCAACCCGCCCTGGCTGTTTCTCCAGCCAGTTGAGCGATCATTATGGGTCCACCAATATCCTTAATTGATGCCTCTCCATTTGCTAGCATGGATAGAGACATTACAATCATCCCAAAGCCATTTCCGGTTGCTACGGCACCTGTACGAAATGCTTCTGCAAATCCTATAGGCCGATATGAATAATGCTGGATAATACCAATGACCCCTAAAGTGTCAATTTTTCCATCGCGAGCTACGATTTGTTGATCGGTCATTATATCATAAGAAATTTTATTCTTATCTCTCTCAACAACCATTGTAATAATAGAGTTTGGATTGGGATGGATCTTTTCAGAAATATCGCTCCATTTTTCAATATCATTCCCATCAATAGTAATAACTTTATCGCCAACTTGTAACCCAACCTTTTCAGCTGGCATTTCTGGCATAACCTTTGCGATCAGAGGTTCATCGCTCAGTTCCGGGATACCTGTATGTTTTGCTACTCCCGCAAACAGAACGTATGCCAATAAAATATTCATCAAGACTCCGGCACTCATTACCCAAATCTGCTGAAGAGGCGTTTTGCTCATGAGTTCATCTGGGGCGTGGGTTATATTGTCATCCAAACTTTCATCGATAGTCCCGGCCATTTTAACATATCCACCCAACGGTATAATCGCCAAACAATATTCTGTATTGCTTCCGCTACGTCTAGGATTTCCTATAGTACGTTCAATAACGGGTCCCCAGGAAATCTTTCCCTCATGATTTCGACCATAAAAATAGAGTCGGAACATCCATCCTCCATCAATGGAGGTAAATGTGATCAACCGCGGTGGAAAACCAATAGAAAAACGGTCTACTCTTACACCAACTGATCTAGCTGCAAAAAAGTGGCCTAATTCATGTACTGTTACCAGAACACCTAATACAACGATTGTCGCCCATAAAGTCGTCATGATTGTTTTATCCTATGCTTTAAATTTCTTTACAAATTGAGTGGTCAATTGTTCTAACTCTAAAATATCATTCAGCGATGGAACATCTATAGAACTATGCGCTGAACATGCGTCTTCTATTATTTTTGGAATATCAGTGAATTTAATTTCTTTTTTTAGAAAACGATACACAGCCTGCTCATTGGCAACATTAAGTACAGCTGTCATAGAATTTCCCGATTTTAATGCATCATAAGCAAGTTGGATACATGGGAATCTTTTCAGGTTGGGGGATTCAAATGTAAGTTTTTTTATTGTAACTAAATCTAATGATTCCCATCCTGCCTGTAAATGACGTGGATACGTCAAGGCATATTGAATGGGTACTTTCATATCTGGGACACCCATTTGCGCTTTAACAGACTTATCTTTAAGCTCAACCATTGAATGAATGATTGATTGAGGATGTACCACGATCTCTATCTGATCTGCGTTCATATTAAATAACCATTTTGTTTCAATCACTTCCAATCCTTTGTTCATCATGGTAGCTGAATCGATAGTTATCTTATGTCCCATATCCCAATTGGGGTGATCCAATGCTTCCTCGGGAGTAATATCTTTGAATGTGCTGATATCACGAGTTCGGAATGGTCCCCCGCTACCCGTCAAAATAATCTTACTAACATCATCTAAATTTTCACCAGCAAGGCACTGCCAAATCGCAGAATGTTCACTATCTACTGGGAAGATCTTGGCACCGGTTTTTTCTTTTGCTGATTCAATGTTAGACCCAGCCATGACCAAGCTTTCTTTATTGCTCAATGCAACATCCACACCTGAATTAATTGCACAAACAGTGGGCTCCATACCAGCTGAGCCTACCAGTCCATTCATCACTAAATCCACATTGTCCCTGCTAGCCAACTCTAATAATCCTTCTCGTCCAGTTAAAACCTCAATGTTTTTGTTTAATTCCTTTATCACCGTTTCAGCCGCACCAAAATCAACAATGGCAACAGCTTTTGGTTTGAACTTAAGGGCCTGCTGGATCAATAAATCTGCATTTTGATGAGCAGTTAAATATTGAACTTCAAAATAATCTGAAAGATGGTTAACTACTTGCAACGTATTTTTACCAATGGATCCAGTAGACCCTAATATTGATAGTTTCTTTTTCATCTAATGAAACACAGCCCCTAACACTAGGTTCAATTGGATGAATGATGGATGCAAATTTGATTGTGCAGAAATATTAATCCCATTGATGTTTTTTGAAAAACCACAGATCAAATAAGAGATCGAACTTTTTATGGTGTTTGCAGCATCAAGATCTAATATTAATCCGGTATAATTAGAATGGCCAATACCATATACAACATTTAAAGATTTCACTTTTTTATCTTTAGTTATGGATCCATTAATCGTTCTGATACGAATATATCTTGGTCCTTCCATCCAATTAATACTTAAGTCTGTAGTCCATGTATTTGAAATATAAAGACCCCCATACCCTGCAGATTGGATGGTTTCTTCTCCATTACCCAGTACATTCATTTTTCCTGTAAGACCTAAATTGTTTGTAATTAGAAATGATAAGGACGCGATAACGGGTGAGATTAATGGGTTCTTTTGAAATGAGGATCCGGACAAATCATTCCCAACTGGAATCGTTATTGATACTCCTAGTCGATTTAATGTCGTTAATGCATGTCCAAAAGAATTTTGAGACAATGTAGATGCTATGATTGTTGGGGTTACTTGACTTTTAAAATTTTGTGGATCAGCTTTAGAAAGGTCAAACGTCAGCCATTGAGAAAAGATGAGTGATGGTAGAATAATGAAAATATGATTTAATTTTTTCATAATAATGATTCATTTCTAAATGATACCGCGTTCACTTGATTCAATGAATTCGATAATCATTTTAATTTCATCTGTTTGATTTAATTCAGTACTGATTTTTTCCAAAGCTTCTTTACGATTTAATTCTGACCTAAAATAAAGTCGATAGGCCTCTTTCACTAACTTTCGTGATTCAGCATCAAAACCTCTTCGACGCATTCCAATCTGATTAATCCCTGAATACTGAAGAGGTTCTCCGGTTCCAAGAACAAATGGGGGTACGTCCTGTACAATTCGAAACCCTCCGCCAACGAACACATGGGTTCCAACCTTGGAAAACTGGTGAACAAGAACGCCTCCTCCTAAGGAGACCCAATCTCCTAATTCAACGTGGCCACCTAAAGTAGCCAGGTTTGCCATAATCACATTGTTGCCGACTGCGCAATCATGTGCAATATGAGTATATGCCATTAGTAAAACATTATTCCCAATATCTGTAGAGCCGCGCGCAGAGGTTCCGCGATTAACCGTCACACATTCACGGATTGTAACGTTATCACCTATAAATGTTTGGGTTTCTTCTCCTCCAAATTTCATATCCTGAGGGATCTCACCTATAGAGCAGTTGTGAAAAATACGCGTATTGGAACCAAGCGTAGTTCCGGATTTAATAGTAGTATAATTGCCAATACTGGTTCCATCCCCAATAACAACATTATCTTCAATAACACTGTATGGTCCTATAGTAACATCTTCTCCAAGATGTGCCCCTTTATTAATTAGAGCTGTAGAATGAATATTACCTATAATAATCAGACTCCGGCGCGATCGACAATATTGGCCATTATAATCGCTTCTGCAACCACCTTATCATCTATAATTGCTACACCAGCCAGTCTGACCGCATTCATTCGAAGTTTTAATAAATCCATTTCAATACGGATCTGATCACCCGGGACTATTGGTTTGCGAAATTTTGATTTTTCCACCGCTGAAAAGAACATGTTTTTAGACATAGGATTTTCTATAGAATTCAATACCAAAAAAGATCCTGCTTGGGCCATGGACTCTAAGATCAAGACGCCCGGCATAACAGGCTGCCCCGGGAAGTGTCCTTGAAAAAAGGGTTCATTAATGGTGACATTCTTGATGGCAACACATCTCTTTTCTTGCTCAATCTCTATTATTCTGTCTATGAGGATAAAAGGATATCTGTGCGGAATGAGTTTCATGATCTCATCTATATTCAACATTCTACTCTCCGTATAAATCGATTATTTACTATTTTTGCTAAAGTAATCTGAATATTCTTTTCTGATCATTTTAACAAACTCTACATTACTTGCATGACCACTACGAGCAGCTGTTACATGCCCCTTGATAGGCACTCCTAACAGTGCAAGGTCGCCAATGAGGTCAAGGGTCTTATGGCGAACAGGTTCATTTTTATATCGTAAAGCCTTACCATTCAAAATACCATTTGCACCTGTAATGATGGTTTCTTCAATCCCAAAGAGATTTCGTAAATGATTAATTTCATTTTCTTCGATCTCTTTATCGATAATCACCACCGCATTGTCCAAGCTGCCACCTTTAATTAATCCCTGTTGCTTTAGCATTTCTACTTCACTTAAAAAACAAAATGTTCTTGCAGGGGCAACCTCTTTTGCAAAATCTTCTTCCATATTATAAATTGCTTCATACTGTGTTCCAAGCTGTGGAAGGGGGTATTCAACCATAAATGTGACACGAAACCTATCTGAGGGGATCACATGAATATCGATCTCTTTAACTGTATCTGAATAGGTCACTGCATTTCCAATAGCCAGGACTTTGCGGTTTGCCTCCTGAATCACTAAACCTGATAATTTCAGTGCTTCCACAAAATCTTTTGCACTACCATCCATCACGGGCGTTTCTTTACTAGTCAATTCAATGAGAACATTGTCAATTCTCAATCCTGAAACAGCTGCTAATGCATGTTCTACTGTATGGATACGAACACCATTCTGTTCTATAGTTGTACCCCGTGATATGTCAACAACATGATCGATATCTGCACGAATTGAAGGACTCCCTTCAATATCTGTACGTTTGAATCTAATACCATAATTTTCCGGGGCCGGTTTAAACGTGATAGTGCTTTCCACGCCAGTATGTAAGCCCACTCCTGTACAAGAAGATTCTTCTTTGATGGTTCGTTGTCTTCTGTGATGGGCTGCGGTCATAATTCTAATTTTTTCAATTTGTTTTTTATAGATTCAATCTCTACGAGAATGGCATCTTTTTTATTCTGTTCCCTAATCTCTCTGGCTGGCATTCCTGCATAAACTGTTCCACCTGGAAGCGATTTGGTGACACCACTTTTGACTGCAAATATGGCTTTACTGCCTATCTTTACGTGCGGAACAACTCCAGTGTGACCTGCCAATATACAAAAATCTTTTATTTCAACGCTTCCTGCAATCCCAACCTGAGCAGCAAGCAAGCATCCTTTCCCAATCTTAACATTGTGAGCAATATGAACTTGATTATCCAGTTTTGTTCCGTCACCGATGACTGTATCACTTATGGTTCCGCGATCAATGGTACAGCATGCTCCAAGATCAACTCCATTACCGATTTTCACGCCCGCAGTTTGGGGAATCTTATGGTGGATTCCTTCACTTTCAACGTACCCATAGCCATCAGATCCAATGACTGTCCCGCTGAAGACAACGCAATCATTACCTACAGAACATTCATGATAAATATGGATATTGTTATGAAGCTCACAGAATGAGCCGACCGTTGATCCAGAACCGATGATCACATGGGAACCAATAGTTGTATTGTCGCCGATTGTTACATTTCCCTCAATAACCGAATAGGGGCCAATATTAATATTTTTTCCAAGGGAAGCCTTGTCAGAAATCATGCTTGTTGGGTGTATACCTTTTTCTTTTTCGGGGGGGGAATAAAAATGAGATAATATCTTTGAAAATGCCAATTGTGGATTTAAAACTACTATCCCGTCTTTTCCTGATAATTGGCTTTCATCCGCTACAATAATAGCACTCGCATCTGTTTCAGTAACATACTTTATATATTTTGAATTACTCAAGAAAGTAATGGTGGTAGGAGATCCATTTTGAATTTCTGAAACACCTGTAATTTCAAGTTCTGGGTTGCCAATAGCTTGTCCGCCCGTGAGAGCGGCAAGATCTTTTAAGGTTACCAAGAGGTAATTACTTATCGCTTTCGGAGAGGTTGTATTTCCGAAGTTCGAACAAGATATCATCCGTCACATCATAGGCTGGATTACCAAAAAGTAATGAAACGGATCCATCCATGATATAATCGTATTCTTTTTCTGCAGCGACTTTATCGACAGCTCGTTTGACTTTGGCTAAAATTTCATATTCCATTTGAGCCTGCTTTTGATAAATAACGCCTTGAGGGCCAACTTGTTCTGCCTGGAATACCTGAATATTCCGTTCCATTGTAGTAATTTCCTGCTCTTTTTCACGACGCCACTCTGGGGAACTCATCAAACGTTGTGTTTCATAGGCATTCTTGAGACTGTCAAGAGCCATAAGCTGTCTTTGATATTCCAATTGAACTTTACCAAATTCCATTTGTAACTGCGATTCTGCATCGCGGAATTCTTCATATTCAGCTCGAATTCTGTCTGATTGGACATATCCGATCTTGATCTCAGCACATAATGCTGTTGACAGCACTATCATAGAGGTCATTATTTGAACTATGTGTTTACGCACAAGTCCTCCTTGTTATTATGATTAAAATTGTTGACCAAAAATAATGGTGTAGTTCCAGCCTTCTGCTTCTCCGTCTCCATCATTATCATCAAACCCATAGCCCATATCAAATCCTAGCATTCCTATCATAGGCATGAAAAATCGAATTCCAACGCCAGCAGATCTTTTTAGGCTTAATGGCCCGGTACGTGGAATGCTGAATGGTTCCGTCATCGTACTTGAATCCCAAACATTTCCAGCTTCAGCAAAAGCAAGGCCATAAATGACAGGCTGTTCTGAAAAAGGAACTCGCAATTCTGTTACAAACCTAATCATATTGGTCCCATATATGGTATTACCATTCGAAGATCTCGGCCCGATCGAATTCTCACTGTAGCCACGGAGCATATTCCCAAAAGGAATCCCATTCCCACCCATAATAAATTTTTCATCATAGGGGATTACAGAACGTTCTTCTTTTGATGGAATATCATCAACTACACCCATTTTCAATGAACTCATCAGTACTAATTTCCAGAATGTAGGAGTATACCATTCCAAATTCAATACGTGTTTCAAAAAGTCCTCATTCCCGCCGAACGGTCCCCCGGACATGGTTGCTTCCCAAGTAAATCGGGATCCTCTAGTTGTAAATTCTGGTCTATCCCTGCTGTCTCGGGCTATCACTTGTGAGATACTTAATCCTCTGGTTTGATCTAATCCGGCCGCATAAGTATCAATATCGCTTTGAGAACCGGTATAATTCTTAACGGATGAATTTAATACCCAATATCCTCTAAAATAGTCATCAGGCCATTTAAACCTTCTCCCCCATTGAACAGATCCTCCAATAACCTGAATATCTACTGGGATTCCATAGCCGGTGGAACTACCTCTGAAAGAATTATAAAAGGAGAATCCGACACGGTTTGGAGTATCAAAGATCATCGGATCCATAAACCGAATACTGAATGATTCATATTTTGATCCTTGGTTAGCGCTATAATAATTCATTGATCGCTGGGAACCCACCTGATAGCTCATGACCAGTTGCTGTCCCATACCTCGAAAATTATTGAACTCAACGCCTCCTCCTCCCATGAGTCCATATACACCGCTATAACCTACATTGGCATTAGCTCGATCAGATGATTTTTCTTCTACTGTAATCTCCAAATCGATTTCATCCTCATCTACAGGGACAACGTCAGGAATAACATTTCCAAAATAATTCAAGATGAATAATTCTCGGGCACTCCGCTGCAAGAGCTGTCTGTTAAAAACATCCCCTGGGAACACATGAAGTTCACGGCGAATTACATTCTCTCTGGTTTTTTCATTTCCATACACATAGATATTCCGAACATATACTTTATGATTTTCTGTTATCTCAAAATGAATATCCAGAGAGTCTTGACTAACCGGAGTAAATTTTGGTACAATATTGCTGTATATATACCCTTTGTCCATATACAGACCATGCATCCTTTCGAATACCGCAATATTGAATTCTTCTTTATTATATTTTTCGCCTGTTTTCAAATCTAATGAACGGTCCAGTTCTTCTTCAGTATAGAGCGAATTTCCTTCCCAAGAAAAAGTTCTGTAATGGTATTGAGGGCCTTCATTAATACGAATGAGTACATTCATAGATTTTTTATTTTCATCATAATACACAGAATCTGAGAGGATGGATGCGTCTCTATATCCTTCATTATGATAAAAATTGACCAAGTTAAGCTTATCTTCTTCATATTTCTTTTCATCAAAATTTGAGCGCCAGAAAAGATACCATCTTTGCATTTTAGTGTTTTCCAATTGCCTTCTCAAACGATATGATGAAAATTGCTCATTTCCATCAAATATAATTTTGCGGAGCTTGACCTTTTTATTCTCTTGTATTTCAAAAATAAGGTTTCTGGTTTTTTGATTTTTTAAATCTCCAGAATCAACATTTTCCTTGGGAACCCCCAGCCTGTATTCAATATCTGCAAGCAGGTAACCATCCTCGGCATAGAGATCTTTCATTTTTGTTATGGTTTTATTTGGCAGGTTTGGCTGTATTCTCATGCCCTTTCTTAAACCTAATTCTTCATCAAATTTCTTATCCTTAATTTTCTTATTACCCTCGTACAAAACATTTCCCAGTATATAATTCTCTACAACAACGATTATCAGATCCAATCCTTCAGTCGATTCATTTTCCATTTTGATCTGAATGTCGCTGAATAGGCCCAGCTGCCATAATCGTTTAACCGCCCGTGAAAAATCACCAGGATTTATAGTGCTCCCTTCATTGAGACCAGAAGTGTATCTAATCATGGATTCCGATGTGAGGTCATTGCCAGAGACAGAGAGAGTATTGATCCTAAGTTCATCCTGTTGTGCTAGAGCAACTGTAAAGAATAGAATAGCTATGAATTGTTTATACATTTTTTAACTCAGCTGCTCACTAACTTTACCAAACCGTCGCTCACGAGTTTGAAAATCATGGATTGCGTCAAATAATTCATTTTCACGAAATGCCGGCCAATAAGTATCTGTTACAAATAATTCTGTATAAGCAATCTGCCAAAGGAGAAAATTACTTACCCTGTTTTCACCTCCCGTACGAATCAGCAATTCAGGGTCCGGCATATCAGAAGTATTTAAATATGTAGAAAATAGAGCCGTGTTTATTTTTTCGGTATCAATTATCCTAGATCTAACATCTGCAGATATTTGTTTTACAGCTGACAAAATTTCCTGTCTGCTTCCATAGCTTAAAGCAAGGACAAGGTTTAGGCCAGAATTCTTTTTTGTTTTTTCAATTCCATCTAAAATACCTTTTTGGGCATCTTCGGGTAAATTATCCAATTCACCAATGGTAGTCAGTCGAACATTATTTTTATTTAATTCTTCCACTTCTTTATTGATAGTTTTCAATAAGAGTTTCATAAGGGCAGATACTTCTTTTTTTGGCCTTGACCAGTTTTCGGAAGAAAATGTATACAGGGTTAAATATTTTACATTAATCTCACCACAAATACGTGTGATTTCTCGAACAGAATTGATTCCCTCATTGTGACCAGCAAAACGAGGCAGTCCCTTATCTTTGGCCCAACGGCCGTTTCCATCCATTATAATAGCAATATGGACAGGAATATTTCCGTTTTCAAGTATTGTATCTCTCAATGTATCTGTCGACATGAAAAAACTATTTTAGTCTAAAAATTGCGGGCAAAATTACTTGTTACATTCTCTATAAACAACCGATGTATGGACTATAACGCCGACAAATCATTCGGGTTCCTCATAGAGTTCAGCAATATGGTGATCAAAAGGCTTTATCTTTTGAGAAATTTTTGTGTCTTTAAAAACCTCTCTACATTTATAACAAACCACTTCATCCGGTACTCGACTATATAGAAACCAGTCTATAATGGCAACCACCGCCAGGCTTAACCCATACGTGAAAGGTACCAATATTGCTCCAGCTAGAATTACCAAGCATCCTATAGCACGATTGAAATCTTTTTGTTTGTAAAAATGTTCACAATTACATTTGGGGCAGTTATCAAATTCCATCAACCGAAAAGTCCATCTTGAAACTGTACAAATTTATAACACAGTTCCCCCACAAGAATAGACAATACACTAATATATAATAATCCAGTGGCACTTTGGGTGGCGTGAAGTTTGAGTGTTCGCAAAATAAAAAAATGAAGGACCAGTGGAACACAAAGACCAAAAAATAGTGCTACACCCAAAAAAAATCCGTCTAATGTCCACATATAGTGCAAGATGGAAATGGTTTTTCCATAAGAATCAATAACGGAAGCTGAAGGTAAATAAACGCAATCCCATAGCAGTCGGATGCCAAGTAATACGCCAAAAAAATTTGTAGTGTTTTGTAATAGAGATATGGGAAGCTGAATAACATTCAGATACCAGTGCCCCAAGATCATGGCAAATATTACCCCGGTTAAAATTCCTTGTCCCAATAATCCTACAAATGAAACTATAATAATATTTGATTCGCTGAACATGCGAAATCCCAAAAGAATAAATACAATTATCCCAACGAGTGAAGAGAATAAAATGGGTAGAAAAACGATCTTTTCTTTATCCCAGTTGATAAATGTAACCAATAAATGAAGGGCTAACCAACCAGACATCCCATAGAGAAATGGCTGCACCATCCCCGCTGCCAATGCAAGTGTCAATGCCATTCCACCAATGAGACCTGAAAGGCCTAAATTAAAATTGTAAAAGCCAGAATCGATATTTTCTCTGGGGACAAACCAAAAATAAAGAGGATATAAAGCGGCAAACCCGAAAAGTGTATGTATGAGGATGTCTGAAAAATAGGAGACCAATTTACACTGCAGATTTATGAATCAAGAATCGTGATGATCCGTTCTGTTATTTGCATAAATTCCTCAGTGGTTGATGATTCGGGATTACTTAACACCAATGGCTTCCCTTGGTCAGTTGCTTCCATCAGCTCAGTTGAGATAGGAATCTCTCCAATTAATGGAACTCCCAACCTATCGCTTTCCTGTGTCCCACCGCCTTTTTTGAATACATCTACTTGAAACTCAAAACGTCCATTTTCGTCAACTGCTATGGGGTCAATACCATCTATGTCTATTGATGGTTTGTTTCCGGAAAGCTTACCTTTAAAAACAAGTCCCGACATGTTTTCAACCACACCTAAAACTGGTGTCTGGACCTTTTGGAACATATCAGCACCTTTTCGGACATCTGACAAAGCGATATCCTGCGGTGTGGTAACGATGATAGCGCCACTTAAACGAAGTTTTTGAGTTAGTGTCAACTGTACATCTCCAGTCCCTGGGGGGAGATCCAATATAAGATAATCAAGGTCTCCCCAAACGACATCCTGGAAAAACTGTTCTGTCATTCGTCCAACCAATGGACCTCTCCATATAGTTGGTGTATCGTTTCCACTGATAAAACCAAAACTCATGACTTTCATTCCATACCGTTCAAGGGGTATCAGTTTCTTATCTTGGGTGAGGCGCGGGCTTTCATTGATTCCCAAAATAATAGGAAGTGATGGCCCGTAAATGTCTAGGTCCAACAATCCAACCTTTAGCTCTTTCTGTGATAGTGCCGAAGCAATATTGGCTGCCACAGTAGATTTACCTACTCCTCCCTTGCCGCTTGCCACCGCCACAATATGTTTAATACCCTTAAGAAGCGACGGGCCGGGTTGCGCTGGAGGGGAAGATGCCGATGGCCCTTGATCGGTTGTATTTACATCAATCTCTTTAAAGGTACCAGTATCTGCTAATTTATTTTTAACAGCATCTATCACCTCATTTATCTTTTCTTCTTTTTGAGTAGAGATCTTTAATGCAACAGATATAGAGTCGCCTTCTATCGATACATCCTGCACCATGCCAAACGATACAATATCCCGGCTAAAACCGGGATAGTTAATGGTTTTTAATAAATTTAGTACTTCTTGCTTTTCCATGATTTATAACATAAAAAACGGCTGTAATCAACAGCCGTTCTATTAATATGAAATTTGTTGAAATGGGGATTAGCCGCTATAATCTCGACCAAACCATTCATAATTGATCTTAATATATTTTTGCCATTCTTCTGGAACTTCGCTTTCTTCAAAAATTGCCTCAACTGGGCACTCCGGTTCGCAGGCTCCGCAGTCAATACATTCCTCAGGATCAATATATAATGAATCATCGTCCTTGGGGATAAATCCGTCTGCTTTTGCTTCCGCTCCAGCACCCGTTTTATCATTAGGCCCATGGATACAGTCAACTGGGCATACTTCAACACAAGCAGTGTCACATGTGCCTACGCAAGGTTCCGCGATTATGTAAGTCATTCGTTTCTCCTAAGTCAATTGTTATTTATCTTTATAAAACTAAGTAGAAAATTTAGGTGTGTTTTTTAAAAAGGGGAAACGGATTTTGACAGTAAATTTCCTACTGTTTATTTATGTGGAATAGAAATGTAACCATTCTTTGGTTTGCTCAGCTCATTACTGCTATGGGGGATGCTGTGTACCAGCTGGCACTTATCTGGCTAATACTGGACCTGACAGGATCATCTGTAATCACGGGTTTGGTCGCCATGAGCGCATATTTACCCGCTATGCTATTTGGTCTGTTAGGAGGCGTATTTGCTGATAAATACAACCGGTTGACCATAATGCACATATCGAATGTCAGTCAGTTTTTGACTGTTCTTGTCATTCCTCTTACTTTATTTTACGGTGTAACCGATGCTGCACTTATTGGCCTGCTAGCGTTTATTCGAACCAGCTTTGGGACCATGTTCCCGCCGGCTCTAAATGCATTTTTACCCGAAGTGGTTAAGCCTGAAGATTTAACTCAAGTGAATTCAATTATTGTTTCTAGTTCGCAGTTTGCGTATCTAATAGGCCCGGCATTAGCCGGTGTATTATTGGGGGTCATGACCGTAAAAGCCCTTTTCATATTCGATGCATTTTCATTCTTAGGAGCAAGTTTTTTACTATTATTTTTGGTTAGAAATAAAATGCCTAGGAATACAGAAGCTCATGCAACGCTTAAACAACTGCTGTCTGGGTTACACTATATCAAACAACATAAAACGATTGGTTATTTGATATTGCTGACTATCTTGAATAATATTTTTATTATGGGACCTGCCATTGTAGGTATGCCCATTTTCATTAAAAATACTCTTGGTGGTACAGCATCTGATTTTGCCTTTGTGGAAGCTGGAATGGCCGGTGGGATGCTGATGGGTTCATGGTTTGTCTATCGATATGCACATAAAATCAAAAATGGAAAGTTGCTATTGTTAGGATTGCTTTGGGACGGTATTACATATGCATTCTTTTATTGGATTCCCTCTGTTCCATTAGCCTTTGGCATGATAATACTTCATGGAGCAGGCATACCTGCGATTTCCATTTCTCGAACGGTAATTATTCATCGCAATACGCCTAATGAGTTTCACGGACGCCTGTTCTCAATGGTCCATCTGGCTGTTGTGGGGATGACGGCAACATCATCAGCCTTGGTGGGTATCTTTGCTTCTCTTATGCCGGTGCGGACAGTGTTTTTAGTATTTGGACTGGGTGCGGTGGTGACCGGTTTAATTGGACTTTCATCCAAAGAATTACGGTCGTTGAATTAACTTTTAGTTTTACAATGACCCACTATAATTTCATGCTTCAATTTGAATAGAAAAATGGCAGATTCATTTAAATACGATCACTATAAGGCTGTTCCTGAACCAGCAGAAAAAATTAACACAAAAAAGAAAAAACCAAAACTTATTGCCGTTGTAGATGAGGATAACTGTACCGGCTGTCAGGTCTGTGTTCCTTTTTGTCCTGTAGATTGTATTGAGACAGTTCCCGCTGAAAAATATGATATTCCTATTCCTCCCGTCCAAGTGCGCTTTGATGAATGCATCGGCTGTCAGATCTGCGCCCGAGTTTGTACAAAACTGACCTGGGATGCCATTCGAATGCTTCCAACAGAAGAATTCGAATCACTTTACGATTACACAGTCGCTGATTGATCGTGCCGGACCCTTCCGGTTCCTCACATTTTCTCATTATTGACCAAGGCACATCTTCCACCAAATGTTTTTTGTTTGATACTTTTGGAAAACTGTTATTTAGTGACCGTATTAAACATGGCATTTCATTGTTGGGGCCCAATGAAGTGGAATGTGATCCGGAAGAAATATTCAACGCCTGTCAATCCTTGATCTGGCGCGCACAAGATTATTCAACAGAACATTCTATTACAATTGCATCAATGGGTTTTGCTGTCCAGCGGTCGACATTTTTATTTTGGGATAAATCTAGTCTGCAGCCAGCATCTCCCGCATTAAGCTGGCAAGACAGCCGGGCCAGTGATATCACAAATGTTCTTGCAGAATTTAATGCTCTTGTTCACCAAAAAAGCGGTGTTCCATTAAGTCCCCACTTCGGCGGAGCCAAATATGCTCACCTGACACAAAATGATTCCGAATTAAAAACAAAAGCGGAAAATGGAGAGATTTGGTTTGGCCCCTTAAGCGCATATCTTTTACATAAATTCACTGGTGTTCCCTCAATTGATCATACCATTGCAGGAAGATCTCAGTTAATGAATATTAGAACCCTTGAATGGGATAAAGAATTAATAAACCTATTTGAAATAAATTCAGATTGTCTTCCAGAGCTGTGCCCTACGGTTAGAAAATTTGGTCAATTCAATTCTACTCCAATCCATTGTGTCATTGGGGATCAGCAAAGCGCACTGATTGGACAGGATGGCGACAACGAGGGGTTCTTGGCCTTGAACTTTGGCACCTCTGGATCTGTGTTAATGAATTCTGGCGATGAGCCAAACCAAATAAATGGTCTGCTGACGAATGTATTGTTTTCAAATGACGAGAGCAAAAACTACTTGTTGGAAGGGTCTATAAACGCATGCAATTCCCTTTTTTATTGGCTGGAATCAGAGTTGGGGATACCCCATGAAGAAATGAAATGGCAGCAAAGATGTACAGAAACAGAAACCAATGGTGTGTTGATTCCTGGATTTTCAGGTCTGGCTGCGCCCTATTGGAAGAGTGGATTTAATACTGTTTTTTATCAATTGGAAGATGTGCCACATAATGAAATTATTCGGGCAGGAATGGAGTCTATTGGATTTTTGGTCCATGACATTCTACAAACTATGAACATCAACCAGTCTAAAAATTTAATTCCAACTAGCGGGGGCGGAGCCAGAGAACCACTTCTGCAATTTATAGCAGATATAACAGGAAAAACGATCGGTCATTCTTCAATGAAAGACAGAACATCCTTTGGAGTATTCAGCTTATTAAAAAAAGCAGCGAGAGAAAAAATAGTGGATAAACTAGGAAAATGTGATCAAATATTTACTCCAAAAATGAATAAAAATTTAAGGCGAGAGAAATTAGCTAAGTGGCATTCTGCATTAAGGAAGGCGGAAATACTTTAGAAATAACAGACTTATTTTTAGTGAATTCATATTTGATAAACAATATTATTTTAAAACATTAACATTCTTTTATTTACTTAGGTCTTTCTGCATCATATGCGCATTAATTATGGTTATTTGTACAGAATAATAATATATATATTTGGAATTTGAAGCATTAAGGAATATATAAAGTTTAATATGAGGTATTTTAAAACTACATTGTATATTTACTGTATAGTTATTAGTTAAGCCTAATTAGGGGTTTTATATGAGAATCTGTGAAGTTATTTCCGATGTTAAATACAAGAGAGTTTTGATAACTATTGCGGAAAAGCAAGGAGTCATTGACTTTTGGTGGTCCTCAGAACTGGAAGATCGAAGACAGGTTTTTACCATGGTTGTGACGGATGATGCAAGACAATCTGTATTAGATAGTCTACAAACTCTGTTCGAAAGTGACACTAATGCAAAAATTTTAATACTTCCTGTTGATGCATCAATTCCAAGAATGCAAGAGGAACAATCAGAAAAAAAAGATAAAAAAAGTAAAACAACAAGAGAAGAATTATATGAGCAGGTGATAAAAGGCGTAGATCTTAATATAAATTATATATTTATGGTCGCTTTATCGACGATTGTTGTAACTATAGGGCTCTCTGAGGATAATATTGCAGTGGTAGTTGGAGCAATGGTTATTGCTCCACTTTTAGGTCCAAATATAGCTTTATCTTTTGCAGCGGCTATAGGAAACAAAGACCTGATTATTTCATCTTTATCTTCAATTATAATCGGCATTTTAATATCAATAAGTTTAGGTTATGGAATATCAAGCTTTGCTGATATTAATTACCAAAGTCCAGAAATAATAGCTAGGACACAAGTTGGCATTGGAGATATTGTTTTAGCTTTAGCATCAGGGGCAGCTGCCGCACTTTCCATGACAACAGGGATATCTGCTGCTTTAGTTGGCGTTATGGTTTCAGTGGCTTTGTTACCTCCAGCGGCATGCTTTGCAATTTTACTTGCATACAATGAATTTGAATTAGCTTTTGGTGCATTCCTTCTTTTATTAATAAATACTGTCTGTGTCCAACTTTCAGGAAATATAATTTTTATTTCTCAAGGTATTAGAGCGCGGACTTTTTATGAAAGGGAAGGAGCTAAAGGTGGCCTAAGGTTGTTCATGCTTTTCTGGGTAACTCTTCTATGTGTTCTAGGACTCGCTACATATTTTTTAAAATGATTTTATTTTTAGATAAAAAGTTGATTATATATCAACCTTATCCAAAGAAGATACAATTAATGTTGCGTCTGCGTCCATTGCCTGTTCATTCGTTTTTTCTCTTCGGCATACAATAATACTTTTACACCCATTATCTGCTGCTGCCCTAGCATCAGCTGCTGTATCACCGACCAATACCATATCCTCAAAACGAAATGCTTCATTATACGCATCCCAGGCTCGCTCACGGGCGATAATGGGCATGGCGGAACGGTCATCAGTATCATCGCCGTAAACCCCAAATGGAAAATGATCCAACAATCCAAATCGTTTCAATTTTACCTCTGCTGCAGCTTTAATATTTCCGCTCAAGACTCCTACGGAAAATTTGTTTTCTAAAACCTGTTTCAACAATTTTTGGGCATCTTCATATGCAAAAGGTTCTTTTGATTCGTTAAAGATATTCGGCAGCCGATCTGCATATTCTTTAAGTATCTTTTTTATCCAGTTGTTAATTTCTTCTTCGTTAACTCCAACACGCTTTAAACCGGTTTTAACAATGAGCTGATCAGTGTTTCCAGCCACATCTTCAAACTGCAGATCTGGAGATACCCCCAAAAGGTCTGTCATGACATTGTTCAGTATTTTTCGTGATACAGACCCTGGAGAAACCAGAGTTCCGTCAATATCAAATAAAAAAAGTTTTTTTCTCAAAACACATCTGATATTGCGTGAATCAATTTATCCGCATCTTGTTCATCATTATATGCATTAAATGAAAAACGGAGAATGATTTTATTGTCCCATTCAAATACAGGTATCTCAATTTGATACTTGTTCATTAATCTTTCTTTAAGTGCACTTGGATCCGAAACATTTACAAACACGCTTGCCATTTGCCCCAGCCATTCATCATTATTGGGGCAAAGTCGATCGGTATCTATTATCTCATAAACCCTGTCAAGAGTTTCCCTATTTAATTGTCTACATTTTGCGCTTACTGAATCCCAAATGTGGTCTTGTTGAAACTGAATAGCAGTTGGGACGGTCAAAAATGCGCTTGGGTCCCAAGTCCCATGGTATTGATTCTCATAAATAAATTCAGTTGGGGCAGGATCTGCCTCTGAGCCCCAGCTAATTATAGACGGCTTAATATTTTCCTGAAATGATTGTGTTACATAGAGGAACGATGATCCTTTTGGTGCAGAAAGCCATTTATGGCAGGCGCCAACATAAATGTCCGGTTTCATACTGGAAATATTTAACGGAATATGTGCTGGAACATGTGCCCCATCTATAATGGTTATGATGCCTAGTTCACGTGCTTTTTGACAGATTAGACCAGCTGGCAAAATCATCCCGGTAGAACTGGTAATCTCACTTAAATAAATGATTTTTGTTTTTTCTGTTACATTATTCAAGAAGTGGTCTGCATAATCGGAATGCGTTGTCAAGGGCATTGGCGTAACGCTTTTTATAATTGCGAATCCTTTTTCATCGGCATACAATTCCCAAGCTCGAACCAATGAACCATATTCCATATCCGTCATGAGCACTTCATCGCCCGAATCAAGATCCAAGCTGCGAATAACAGTATTAACAGCTGATGTTGGATTTGTAACATAAATGAGGTCATCGCCATGACATCCGACATATTCACCAAGAACATTACGAGCGTTTTGTAAATGACCATAGACCTGTTTGGCCATGAATTCTACGGGCTGTTTTTCCAAAGTGAGTTGCCAGTGTTGATAGGCCTCAAATACTGGTTTTGAGCAGGCGCCAAATGAACCATGGTTCAAAAATGTAATTGACGGATCTAAGAGATACTGGTCCTTCATAAATTATTTTGCAAGAGCACCCATAGGATCCCAGGGAGGTAAATGGACAGGATCTTTTTCATAAATTGATCGTTCTTTTTCGGAAATAAATTTCTTATTAACTACTACTTCATAATTAAACTCATTGAACCAAGAGGTTGTCATAATGTCAAATCCCTTATCGCTGCGCTTATCGCCCCAGCTATTTTCTACTCTCCATTTCCTTGGATTACCCCTATTGTCCAAGTCTACTCCGGTAAAAAGCATAGCATGGGTCATTTGACTGTCCCCATATTCAAGTCTATCAGCTTTTGTCATAGGAAAATCAGTACTGTAAAAAAGTTCAAAGTCGAAAATGTTCATATCCATGACACCAAGATTCCGATGAAAATATTTTCCTACATCGCAGCCAAACCATACAGGGTCATCATGTTTAATAGACTCCACGGTTACTTCTTTCAGTCGCACTGAAGGAAGATTCAAATAACGTATTTTTTCTCCTTCAATCACATTTCCTAAATAATCAACAGTATATACTTCATTGTATATTTTATTAGACATAGGACAGTTGATCAAACACACATAATTATCCAAGTCAATTGCAACGTGCTCTTTAAAAAAGGTTTTAGCAGTCAATTTTTCAAACCGCATAAACTGTTTATCCTTATCTCTCACCTGCCAATCAAAAGTATCTGGTGGTGTTCCTAAGCTTATAGTCAACATTTGATATACTGTCCCTAACATTTGTTTTTTCATAGTCCGTAATTTGTTCAATCCGGCACCACTTTTACCAACATCGCGAAGGTCTTTTGCAAACCCTCTTAATTTTCGAGTTATCATTCGATTCATGCGCATGGACTGACTTGATTGAAAACTCTCCGGCATTTCTGTCTGTGGTAGAGCGCCATACTTTTTGATCAAATTCACAAACATATGCCATTGTCCGCCATCCTGAATTGGATCTGTTAGTAAGTGCATGACCAATCGACTATCTAAAGGTTTATCAATTGTTGAAATTATACTTTCTAAAAAATAATTAGACTTTTCTAGCTTATCACAAAACATGAAATAATTTTGACTGAATTCAAATTGTTTAAGATTGTATTTCCTGCCCAGGTAGATCCGAAACAAATTAAGGCCGGCAAAGCCCCAGCATCGCCCACTAGATTTTTGATTGGTCACTTTCATTTGTCCACTGATCATATCAGAAAACGTGTGGTCTATCTTTCTGAACGCTCCCCAATCCATGGCCAGATCCATTACATCTCCTCGCACTGCTGCGTTTCTGGCTAATTTAACTTGATTGTTGCCGTTGGATTCTTTTTTGAATTCTCTTATGGTTGTCAAAGAAATATTTGATTTCATTTTTCTTCCTCAATTAAATGGTAAATGTTAATAATCCAAGTATTACCAAAATAAAATACCCCACCAATACTGCGGCCCCTTCATAATCCTTTGCTATGCGTTGGCCAAAGAAAAGAGCAATAAAATTGATTCCAGAAATGATTAACCCATAAAAAAGATATTGATCACACTTGTAAAAGATAATCGCAATTCCGCCGATCAAACACAGGCCGCCGCCCGCTAATTCAAGGAATGTTATGATGGTCAACACCAGTGGGACCATTCCTGTAAGTAGGGACTTATTAAAGTGGCCTGTCAGCCATTCAAGGTTACCTGATCTATCAATTATCTTATCTAACCCTGATTGAAGCAATGCAGTTGCAATAAATAAACCTATAAATAATTGCACAATGGAAAGAACAGTAATCTCACAACCGAAACAGGTGATCATGGTTTGTCTCCTTTTTTATGATCAATTAAATCTTGAATTTTTCCCCTCACTAATACTTGTAAGGCGTGGAGGTCCAAATTATTGTACTCTTGCGAATTAATTGGCTTACCAAATCGAATAGTGAGAAAACCGGGAGACAGGCGCCAATCTGTCTTTTTCTTGGCCGCATATGCCCCCTTCAATGCTACGGGGACAATGGTAACACCCGTATTCAATGCCACATGAAATGGGCCTTTTTTGAACTCTCCCATTTCACCGGATACGGTTCGCGTACCCTCAGGTGATATGATGAAAGAGATCCCACTTTTTATCGCCTCCTCAGCCTTGCTCAAACTGTGAATAGCATTTTTTAACTGTTTACGTTTGATCGGGATTGCTCCATGCCTGCGGGCAAGCATTCCCCATACGGGGTATGAAAACTGATATTCAGCGCCCACTGCTGTAACATAATGGTCAATAGCTCCACCCAGCATAAAGGGATCCATAAGTGACTCGTGATTGAATAAATATAAATATGGTTGACCTTCTTTAGTGGGAATGCTACCCTCAATCCGCAACCATTGTCCGCCTGCTAACAACATAGATCTACAAACAGTCTGGGCAACTAGATATAAACGGGTCGGTGGTATAAAATAAGTTAAGAACGCATAAAATAATGCTCCGATTACAAAAACTATAAAAGCTATTGGCCATAAAATTATGGAAACGATTGTCCTATACATTCCATTCCTGCCTATCTAATATATCGAAGAGTTTGTGGTTTGCTTTAGGAAAAGGATATTGATCTATATCCTCTGGTTCAACCCATAAATATGGCTGATCTGTTTTAATGCTGGACCCATTTTTTGTTGTACAGTGATATGCATAAAGGTCAATGGAAAAATGACTGTATTTATGTTTAACCTTACCGATTTTTTTACCAATATTAATTGATATACCACACTCTTCTTTTAATTCTCTCCTCAAAGCATAATCCATTTGTTCATTCTCCTTGATCTTTCCCCCAGGGAACTCCCACAAACCACCAAGATGATTTTTCTTATCTCGTTTCATTATTAAAAAACGATCATCTCTCCATAGTAAACAAGTAACAACTGAAAAATGGGGTATTGATTTTTTTATAACTTTCTGAGGATACTTCTCAGGATTTCCCGAAAGATAACCATTACAATTTTTTGACAGAGGACAAATATGACACTGCGCCTGGTTAGGCCTGCACACTGTTGCACCAAGATCCATTAATGCTTCGTTAATATCTCCTGGATTATTATGCTTCATCCACTTTTCAATAGTGCTGAGCATATATTTTAGATTTCGTTTTGAATCTTTTTTTAATCTTAATATTCTTGAAAGAACTCTTTTAATATTTACGTCAACAGCGGGTAGTGGTTTTCCTTTAGAGATTGAAAGAACTGCCGCAGATATATATGGACCCACCCCTGGTAGTTTGATAAAATCACTATGTACTATTGGTATGTTACCATTATAATTGTCCATTACTAATCTTGATGCTTTATGAAAATTTCTACATCTATTATAATATCCTAATCCTTCCCATATTTTTAAAAGATTTTCTTCGTTTGTTTTTGCAACACTAGCTATAGATGGATATTGATTGATCCAGTTGTTATAAAAAGGTTTGACTGTATCTACTTGAGTTTGTTGCAGCATGATTTCAGATAGCCAGACTGAATAAATATTTTTAGATTTTCTCCAAGGAAGATCTCTTTTATTGTTGCTGTACCATTCTATCAAAGAATTAGATATATTTCTTGTATTATACAAATTTCTCATTTTTCATTAAAATTTTTGATAGTGTCCAGTGAAAATTAGATAGGACTTCCTTTACTTCATCTCTGTCTTCAATAGAAATAGAATTGTATATATGCTCACCAAAATGGTCAATGTTTTTTTCGATCAATTCCTGGAGCTTAATTCCAGAAGCTGTTAATTTCAAGATTGTGATCCGTTTATCATGTACATTCTTCTCCCGTTTGACACTTCCTTTTTTAAATAGATTATCTACAACACGAGTAAGTGTACTATTGTCGACTCCAAGCCGATTTGACAGAGAAGTCATATCAATACCGTTATCTGGTATACATGAAATCAATAAAATTTGAGGGAGAGTTAGTTCATTAGAGGCTATACGTGACCGGAAAAGGTTTTGAAGATCCAGAAGAAATAATTTTAATAATTCGCCAAATTCCATATTTGTATATTACAAATATTTATGATATGTGACAATACTAACTGACCTTTAATCCATTTTGCATCGGTTTTTCTATTTCAAGTAATATAATTCCTCCATACTGACTATCTGCTCCAAGAACCAATACTTCAGAATTATAATTTGCTACTTTTTTTGTTGGGAAATTGACAACGGCCACGATCTGACGATTTATCAGGTCTTTTTTATTGTATAAATCTGTTATTTTTGCACTGGACTGTTTTATACCAAATCCACCAAAATTGATTTTCAGTTTATATGCAGAATTTTTCGCTTCCGGAAAATCTTCAATTTCAATAATGGTACCAATGCGTAAATCTACTTTTTTGAATTCATCTATTGTAACCATGCCTTAACTTACTCACTGGCTGGTATAGACCATAATAACTTTGCGTGATCTTCAAAAAGAGTTATCATGTTTGCTGACTGGACATCATTGGCTCCATGACCAATCAAAATCCTGTGATCAACAAAATAGGTTTTTATATGATACCATTGACCCGGTATGAGTAATTCTCCTTTTCGATACTCGGCTATAGGGTCCGAGCCGTCTAATCCTGTTGTCGGACCATATTGAGAAATAGTATTAACGATACCATCGTTTTCAAACCATGTTGAATCAGTCGCCTTTCCATCATACCAGTAGGCCTTATTTCGTCCCATTATTCGAGCATTAGCTCGAAGAATCAAACTCATTGTTTTATCAGGCACATGATACCCGCTTACAGTGTCTAAACGGGTATTTGATGTGCTGAAAGAGAAATAGAATATGTTGGGGTCAGCTGGTGATAATGTATTTAGCTCTCTCGCTCCCTCAATACTTACGTCCCACGCACACATATTCCGAGTTCCCCAAGCCTGATGCTCTCTCATTCGTCTGAAATATGAGGGCCAGGTCTCATCTATTTGTTTCTCAAAGCCCCATTGCTGAAGATCAAAATCATAAAAATCATTTCCAACTACCGCTGCTAGTCCAATTACGTCTTGTAAAAAGGGAATACCTTTGGTAATGATGTCGGAAAGCGTAGTCCCATTGTGCGGCGCTGAAATAGTTGTTATAGACCTGATCCATCCATCATGGACATTCCCTAACAGATCAGTTGTCTCTGGATACAATTCATCTTGGTCTATGTAAATGATTTCATTTAACAAATAATTCAACATGCGTGCTGTCTGACCACCCATACTGTGGCCAATGATATGAATAGGGTGGTCTTCGTTCCATTGGGGATATAAACCGGGATATATTTTATTGGGAGGTGCTTGAAGAATACCATATTCATTTGAATGACTTTGCCCATAGTTTACCTGGCCTCCTTTGATCTGGTAAAATAATTCAACAGCCCTATCCCAATTTGATGATACCGGGCCTACTGAAGCCTCATGGACTTCGTAACCCGCGTCTCTTAAATGGGTAACAATGTCACTTTTTCCGCCCCAATAATTATAGCCCGCCATTTCATCTTCTCCCCAGCCCATAAATCCATGGACCAGTACTATTGGGTATGTATTTTGGGAAAAAGTTGTAGATATTAACAATACGCAGAACAGAATTCTGCATATATAAAATGGGACTGAATAGAACATTTAATCAGTATAAAAATAGCCGAATAAAATCATCATTTCATCTTCGCTCAACAATCCAAAAGTCAAGTCTTCAGAGGTCCAGTTATCATAGGTGGCGATCAGTTTCAATCCTTCTCCTTCTTCCAATACCAAAGGGGGATCTAATTCAAGGATAGGGGGGTGTTCCCAATCATATGAAATATAGACTAATTCACCATGGCGTTCACCGCCAACTATTTCAACTGAAAATTCCAGATTATGCTCATGAGCGTGCGAGAATAGTTGTATGATATGCATCCGTTCTTCTGCATAAAATATTTTTTCAAGGGTTGTTATTTCATTTGCAGGGAGGACAAAATCATTATGATTCCATTGTAATACATTTACAACTTTTTCAATCTCATCTGGAGTGACTAAATGAATGTTAACGAACACTTCGCCGATGTTGGTTTCATCGGTACGATTGATATAATGTGAATTCAAATCCAGGCCCTCATCTGCTTGCACCTTCAACCCCATCCCTTGAGGAAACGAACGGTTAATATACGGCCATTGTGTCCCCGCAAAAAATTCATGATAAAACATGGCGACCATATTATCAGTGATATATTGCCCATTAACATCACGAAGGTCCCGATACGTATTTGGTTCAGGGTTAAGAATATCCGGCATCCGGTTATCAAACGTATACAAGATAAAATGGTGGCTCCCAGGCCTCATGGTGATCTCCACCTGGTTTACATACAGGTCTCCCGTGGTATCCAGTTCGGTCAAATAAAGAAATTCACGTTCATAGTTAGGAAGAATTTCAAATGGGCCTAAATGGATCTGAAATCCATTTTCCGGTGGTGTGGGCTGAGTGAATTCCACATCTTCAAAGCGCAGAGTATCTGCCAGTAAGGCTGTATCTGCAACAGCACCTGTTTCCGGAGCCCCTGCAATAATCCATTGGCGCACAAATTCTAATTGACCATTTGTTAAATACGGCATGCCCAATGGCATTAGAGATCCATATTGAGGATGATCCCCATAAAAATGCTCTTTATCAGGAGCATTTATCTTTTCCCAGAGAAAGCTTTTATATAAGCTACTCAAACCATCTGTACCTATGCGCTCTAATCCATCTTCAATTGCTCCTTGATTATCGACAGGCTGGTGTATTAATTGTTCGTAGGCAACATCAGGCGTCAAAACCAGGTTGGATTGATTTGCAAACGATGTTCCTGCAGTATGACACTCCACGCAGTTTTCTGCAAAAATATTCTCTTGAATGATCTCCCAACTATCTCGTCCTGCGGATGTTACTACTATCTCTTCATTTTCCGGTTCTTCATCACAGCCAATGAAAATGAACAATAAAAATGATACTATAATAATATGTTTGTTCATAGGACTGGGACAATAACCAGAAAGATATAATTATACAAGTTCTATAAACACCAATGCCCCCATATTTATGAAGGCATTGAGAGGTTGACAAGTAGAATTTGCTATGAGCAGCAGGTCTCTAACAATGCTGCGCACACCTGATAAGGATCCATATTGGCAGAAGGTCTTCGATCCTCTAAATACCCATGGCCATCATTGGCGGTCTGCATTGGAATACGAATCGATGCTCCTCTGTCACTGACTCCATACCTGAATTCATGAATTGAACATGTTTCGTGGAGGCCGGTGAGCCTTTCTTCGTTATGAGCTCCATAAACAGCAATATGATCTTCATGTTTTTTACTAAGTGCTTCGCAGGCAGCTTCAATCACTTTCATTCCCCCATTCTCTCTCATAGATTTTGTACTGAAGTTTGTGTGGGCTCCTGCACCATTCCAGTCACCGGTTACGGGTTTAGGATGAAGCGTGGCATTTACATCATAATCTTCAGCAATCCGATATAAAAGCCATCTGGCCAACCAAAGCTGGTCACCGGCTTCTATTGCTCCTACGGGGCCTACCTGAAATTCCCACTGCCCAGGCATCACCTCCGCATTGATTCCAGAAATTTCAATTCCGGCTACTATACAGGCTTCCATATGCTCCTCAACAATATCCCGGCCAAAGACTTCATCTGCACCCACACCACAATAAAAGGGCCCTTGAGGGGCTGGATAGCCGCCTTCCGGCCACCCCAGTGGGGACCTGCCAACAAAGAATGTATATTCCTGTTCAATGCCAAACCATGGATCATGATCCTTATATTTTTCTGCGATCTTGACTAAATGAGCTCTTGTATTAGATTCATGCACAGAACCATCAGGTAGTCGAACTTCACACATGACCAGAATATCATCCCCGCCCCGGATTGGGTCCGGAATGAATTTGACCGGTTTTAGCATACAGTCACTGTCACCACCCCCTGCCTGCATAGTACTGGATCCATCAAACCCCCATAAAGGTATTTGATCCAGACTTGTAACGGGGGCATCAATAACTTTTGTTTTCGATCGTAGCTTAGAGGTGGGCCTGTGTCCATCTATCCAAATATATTCTGCTTTTATTTTTTCCATAGTTTTTCCTTTGGTTTATGTGTGTATTGATGAAAGATCCAAATCAAAACCTTCTTTATAGGTACTCATAATGACAGATGTATGGGTTCTAATAATCCCCGGCCAGGATTGGATCACTCGCAGTAGTTTTTCTAATTCAGAGGAGTTTCTAACTCTAACTTTTAACATATGGCTCCCATCACCGGTGACAGAATGGCATTCCATAACTGAAGGGTGCGAAATCGCTTTCTTTATTATTTTTTCATAATGCTCTGATGATGCACTTACCACCGCAATGAAAGCAGCTAGATCAAACCCCAGCTGTTTTCCATCCAGTTTTGCAGTAAATGACTCAATTGCTCCATTCTCGGTCAGTTTCTTGATCCGCTCTGCAACAGCTGGTATGGACATCTCTACTGATTCTGCAATATCGCTGGCCGTAGTACGTGAATTGGACTGAAGAGCTGAAAGAATCTGGTAATCTTTATCATCAAACATAATAATGAAATTATTACGTATAATTTATAATTTCATTAATATTTTAGTAATATTAATAAATATACTTAAATATTAAGGAATTCGCGACGTATTATTAAAAGTAAAACCCCCACTGGAGCAGTGTGCGCAAAGCAAATTTACTTTCGCCTCGTACGGGGTGTGAGACCCACAGAGGAAAATATAAACCGATCTCCATCAAAGTTTGGGATTCGATTCCAATGCCAGCAGATATAAAAGTTTTTTCTTCTTTTGAAAAACTATCGATCCTTTCTATTAGTGTCCCATTAAAATCATGTGCTTTAGCTGCATCAATATATACCATAGGCCAAACAGGCCCAGATGTTTCCCAACCGACACTTAATCCGAAACTAGCAATATTATCATGCCATTTCTTTTCTTCTTCTGACACTCCTCGAAATAATGGAACCCGCCCTTGAATAGTTTGCCAGACTTTAGGTGTGTACAACAAACGAAAGGCTAATTCATTCCCCTCACGTTCATCCCAAGCAAATCCCGCCTCTCCATGAATACGAACGATATAATTGGCAATATTATGCGTCTCAAAATCTGTGGCCAATCCAAAATTATAAAAGGTGTCATCCTCTTGAAAACCACAGATTAAATGTGTTTCAATCAAATAACGCTGGCTTGGTTTATAAGAAAAGATTGTCCATTTTTCTTTAAGTGTTATACTTAAACCTTCTGACCACCATCCATCTACTTCGGCCACAACGTATTCGTTGCTAGAAAATGTCGTAGTTATGCGGGAGTAGTGTGATTCCCCATGTACAGCCAGATATTTAGGTTCTCCAATGTAATTATTGAACGATACCTTTGACCATTTCTTGGGGTATTCATAACCATATTCAAATTCCCAGTATGTGTTTACAGTGGAACGCAATGGAGACCGATAATTTATTTTCCCACCCCAATTATATTGCGGAATACCCGTTGAAAATGTAATCTCTAAATCAAATTGATTTTGATAAAAGGCCGGTCTTATTGGCATCATATTTATGCCGATACCGCCCGACAATTTCATACCTGTCCTCCAGTTGCCTCTCCAATCTCGTTTGAGTCTTGGCCTATAATAAACCTTATAGGCTTCCCAACTTGGCAGTCCATAGTCAGGCCTTAACGAGATTTGTCTTGGCCAGCGATTGTTTAATCGATTAGAATCAAACAATCGTTTATAGGGGTCTAGCACTGTACTCCTCATTTGATCTTTTGTTTGTATTTCGATCACAGATGAGTTCACGATATTTTGATTTTCTTTAATTGTTGTATCGTTCATTTCGGAAACAATCATCACATCCACAGGCAAAATCCATTGTCCTTCAACACTTGTAAAAATTGAATGGGTCCAATGACCATTTTGAGTCTGAACACTTTTTACCTTATCTATAATCATATCGGAAGATAAATTAGTTGTTAAAGCTAAACGAAAATTTTCAGCTTCATTTTCATTTGTAAATTTTCTTACTGTTTGAATAAAATCTTTAGGACTAGCAGATTTACCTTTGAAATGTAAATAATAATCTTTCATTATCTGGCTCATGATCGTATCGCCTATTGATATCTGAAGCATTTGCAGGGCGTGTCTTCCAGAAATATACTTTGAATAGATAGTTTCAACAGATTCCCAGCCAATTTGCTTACCCGGATCATATGTGGGGGGGAGGGATCTGTCTCCAATTATTTCCATTAACGTCCGGGCCCAGTCTTCCATATCCATGGCCTTAACCTGCTCCCAAACTCCAATATCTGGGATAGGTTGAGTAAACGTAAATGGGTCTGGTTTTTTAAATAGAGTTTGTTCAAACAACGAGCTTGCATATTCTGCTAAGGATTCATTCATCCACGATATTTCTGGCTCATTTGGAAAAATCGAATAATCAAACCATTGGTGGGCAATCTCATGATCAAGCAGGTGATTAACATAATTGCCATCCTGAATAATTAGATAATTACTGTTCGATATGGCCTGAGCCCCTATTGAATAACCGTTCACAATCACCAGCTTGTCCATCAAAGCATTGCCGAACTGGGATTCGTAAAAAGGAATCAGCTTATATAAGCGATCTTTTATTTCTTCCGCTTGTTTCGCCTTTCCAGGAGGAAATGCTATTTCTACTTTTCGACCGTTTATATTAAACGTTGATTTTTTCAAGTTATCATAAATGGCCACAGAGACACTACGCGTCATTTCATCCTTAATCACGTATTCCACATGTCCCGTATCCAATTCTTTTGATTCGTCGACCTTAGAGGATGAAGATATTTGAAATTGTTTAGGGATGGTTAATGTCACAAAATAGGATGCGAAAGCGCTGTATGGTTTGGCGGTCTTTCCATATTCATCCACGCGCCAGCCATCCGGATAGAAATATTCTAAAACAGGATAAAAATTAATCCCATTATAGACAGTTGTATCTTTTTTTGAGCCTGCGGTGGCAATTCCGGCATCAATTATTATGGAAAACTCAGTTTCAAACTCAATATCAACCAGAGCCTTCTCTCCCTTTTGTAATGGCGGGAACAGCCCCACCCGCATGACTAAACTATCACTTCCAGCTACACGGCCGCCATGAGATGTTCTCACTTGCTTAATAGTTGTATGCGGTTTGTCAAGAAAGGGATTATTCCCAGCGATATGAAAATATAATTCACGAAGCTCTTGATGAGAATTATTGATAACTAAAACATGGTTCACACCTGAAATTTTACCAGATGAATTTGATGAGTCGGGATAAAAATATAGATCCAGTTCATAGGAAACATCTAACCCTTGAGAATATATAAACCATGGGGAAATCATGATCCCAAGGCAGAAAACTGCATATTGTTTAATCACGGTCTAAAACTGAATACCAACCGACAACCCCGACATCCAACCGCCAGGGCCATAGGAATAAAATCCTGTTTCAAAATGGTAATTTTCATACTCCCAACCAATTCCAAAACCCGTATCCGCCAATAAATCTTTTGAGAAGTTCTTTTCTACAGATTGTTTAACCCTGTTAGATGATGTCCCAAATTTCAATTTTATATTATTTGGCAGATCGAAGAGACCGCCAAGTTTGACGTCGATTTTATCGTCATTAAAACGATTGAAAACATCTGCTGAAAGCGTCAGGGGTAGGTATTCCAATTCCTTTGCAAATGAAATCAATAGAACTGTGGGTAGATCCTCTTGGAAAGAGGTATATTTTTTTATTACTGTTCCTCCGTTCATTATGGCAATTCCCAATTTTGCATCTAGTTTTTCTAAAACCAGAATGCTGCCTACTGAATAGGTAATCGCGATGGCTTCTTTGTGCTCTATAGAACTATAAAATAATCCGACGCTCACTCCCCACAACAAAGGCCAATTAGAAGAATGTCCTGCAGCTGCCCAGCTAAACCATGTATCGGATGCATAAAAATCTGATGTTTTTTCATTAACATCATTTTTTCCTTCAAACAATCCATAATTTAGATGTCGAATTCCATATACTGTCACCGCTTCATTTCCTGGAAGGGATAAATGTGCAGACTGTGTAATTATATCTGCCGGATAAGAAACAACGCCCACATTAAAAGACCTGGGGAGGCTCCATAAACCAGCTGGGTTTGAAATATCTGAAGATACATTATTAAATGTTCCGCCTGCTCCTGATAAAGAAATTTGATGGGGGTGATACCAGTGATCCATCCCCATAAAGGATGCTCCAGTCAACCAGGTAAAAATAATGCTGGAACAGATTAATTTCTTCATAGTACAGATACTGGATTGACATCGATAAATGTATTGAGTCCTGATGGAGATTTTACAATAAACCCTTTTTTAAATCGGTCTCGCAAAAACCTGTGCACTTTTTCCCCTCTGTGGTCTTGCTTTTTATTGGATCTTAACATGATATGCATACGATATTTACCACGTAAGCGTTCCCGATAACAAAATGCCGGGCCTAAAATTTCAATACCCCTGGGAGGTTGCCCCAGTATTTTTATAATTTTTTCCGCATGTTCCTTTACGTTATCTCTTTTACTACCCATGGTCTCTATACGTATCATCCAAGAAAAGGGGGGATAATTCAAAGCCTCTCGCTCGCTTAGGGATATATTGTAATAGGCCTTTTGTTCAAGCTTTGCAGCATGTTTTAATACAGGGTTTTCCACATTATAAGTTTGGATCACTACTTCGCCTT
The DNA here is from genome assembly GCA_964510385.1 of uncultured bacterium. Lineage (GTDB taxonomy): Bacteria > Fidelibacterota > Marinisomatia > Marinisomatales > TCS55 > UBA2126. Next base: position 52,714 of record CAZECA010000001.1, on the reverse strand, counting down.
TTTTTGTGCGTCCCGATCTTCCGGCAGCTTGATAAATCAATTGGAACCCGCGCTCTCCAGATCTGAAATCTGGCAAAAATAATCCAGTATCGCCATTGATTACCCCTACAAGTGTTACGTTTTCAAAATCCAATCCCTTAGCGATCATTTGAGTCCCGATTAATACATGGATATTTCCATTGCCAAATTCCTCTAAAATACGAGTTAGCTTTTTGGCATCTTTACTTGAATCCTGATCTAATCGCGCAGTAATAATATCCGGAAAATGTTCATGTAATACATCTTCCACCTTCTGGGTTCCCACTCCCAGTAATTTCATATTTATACTGTTACAACTGGTGCATGCAACTGAAATTTCTTTTGTTTGAAAACCACAAAAATGACATTTTAATGTCTTATTATAGCTGTGATAGGTAAGAGAGACCTCACAATCATTACAGGTTGCAACATAACCGCAATCACCACAACGAAAAATGGGCGCATATCCTCTTCTGTTTTGTAGAAGAATGACCTGCTCGCCTTTTGCAAAACAATTTTCCATTTTCTTTTGCAAAACACTTGAAATGATCTGCTGATATTTTCCAGTTTCTTCTTGTTCATTTATCATATCCACGACATAAACACGGGGATATGGTTCTCCGCTATATCTTTTTTCCAATCGGTAATAATCATACTTACCCTTAATATAATTATAATAGGTTTCCAGGCCGGGTGTAGCGCTAGACAAAACAACTAATGCATTATTTAATTTCCCCCTCACAAGCGCAACGTCTCTTGCATGGTACCTTGGCGCAGGTGATTCCTGCTTGAATGAATGCTCTTGTTCTTCATCTATAATAATAACCCCCAGATTCTTCATAGGTGCAAATACGGCACTACGTGCTCCTATGGCCACTTTGATGCGACCATTACACATCTGTTTCCATGTCCAAGAGCGGGCCGACTGGGAAAGTTTGGAGTGCCATAAGGCAACCGATTCACCAAAAACCGCTCTGAATCGTCCTGCAATTTGAGGTGTCAATGAAATCTCTGGGAGTAGCAGAATCGCTGTTTTCCCCTGTTGTAACGCCTGACGAACCAATTCTATGTATATTTCTGTTTTACCGCTTCCAGTTACTCCATGTAGTAGTGATGGACTGAACGTTTCATCGTTTAATTTTTTTATCATTCCATTAAGAACTGTTTTTTGTTCTTTAGTAAAATAAATCTCCTTATCTATGGGCGAAAAAGTAAAACCGGTTACATCTGGAAAACGTATTGTTTCATTTAAATCAACTAGATCCTTTTCAAATAAAGATCGGCAAATGACATTGGGATTGCTGACAATCTTATTCAACGAAGATACAGGAACGGATCCTTTCTGTAGGTGTAAAAATTCTAGAATTTTCGCTTGAGCAGGTGCTCGTTTTTCCATATTGGAGTAAGATTCACCAAACCGTTTAAATGAAACCATAGCAGTAGTGGGGGGTTGATATTTTGATGATAGCTTGGATGGCAGTATTGTTTTAGCTACTTGACCCAGTGGGGTAAAATAATACTTACTCATCCACTGAGCAAGAGACCACAAAGATGCATCCATCACCGGATTAGAATCGATTAATTCAATCACAGACTTGTGCTTCCCCTTAAAACGGGATTGCTTACGTTTTGATGTTACAATTCCAATGACTTTTCGATTGCCAAGTGGAGCTTTGACGCGTGATCCAATTTGGATTTCTTCTGTCAATTCATCTGGAATTTTATATGTGAATTGCACATAGCTTGAGATGGGAAATACAATATCAGCAAACATGATTGGTGAAACTATATGCAGTTATTTCTTTCAACAAGAATTCTTTATAAAAAAAATAACCCCCCACAAAAATTGCAGGGGGTTATTTAGTTGTGAATTTAATATCCTCAATTATGCCTTGATAACATATACCTTTAGCTCCGGCTTCATATCAGATGATATTCTCACCGGGACATGATAAATCCCAAGCGCTTTGATGGACTCAGTAAGTTCGATACGATTGCGATCGATTGAAATCCCCTTTTCTTCTAATTTATTATAAATATCTTTTGCTGTAACAGCCCCAAACATTTTTTCTTCTTCGCCCACTTGTACCTCAAATGTCATTTCCAGATTATTTAACTGATCTGCAACATCTTGATTAATTTTTACATCATGTGCATGACGTTTCTCAGCATTACGCTTGCGCTCATCTGCAATAGCCAGGTTACGCTTGGAAGCCCGCAATGCAAGCCGCCTTGGGAATAGATAATTCCGCGCATAACCGGGTTTAACCGAAACAATATCACCAGCGGTACCTAATGACTCCACATCTTGGAGTAAAATAATATCCATATCGATACTCCTTTAATTTTCATCCAAATTTGTGTAAGGCATCAATGCAATATTACGTGCGCGTTTAATGGCCCTAATCAATTTGCGATGCATTTTTGCGCTTGTGCCCGTCACTCTGCGGGGCATAATCTTTCCCTGCTCTGTTACAAAACGGCGCAATAGTTTCACATCTTTATAGTCAATTTCTGAAATACTATTTTCTTTAAAATAACAGAATTTTCTTCTACTAACAAATGCCATGATTTCCTCTCTTTAATTATTCTGAAGTTTCTTCTTCTGGTTCTGGTTCTGGTTCTTCTGCCGACTCTACCTCTGATTCGTTTTCTGACTTTTCTTGAATATTTTCAGAAACATCATCTAATTTTTCTTCCACGGGAGCATCTTCATCTATATCTTCGCTATCATCAATAATATGACTTTCATCTTTTTCCGGCTTTTCATCCAAACGTACATTTTGATGACGTAAAACTGAATTATTTAACTTGAGGAAGTCCTCAAACCCAACCAATGAACCTGCTTGATCGGATTCGAATTGTAAAAGGATATAGATCCCATACTTGTGCTGATCAATAGGATATGCTAAACGCTTTTTCCCCCAAACACGATGATTAATGACAGAACTGGATTTGGATATAAATTCCTCAACTTCTTTTAAAATATCACTGACTCGAGACTGCTCGAAGTTTGGATTCAGGATATATAGTATTTCATAGTATCTCATAGATTCTCCTTAAACCAACAGTGGTGCAATTACTAATGACACCACTGACATTAATTTTATCAAAATATTTAGCGAAGGTCCTGAAGTGTCTTTAAACGGGTCTCCTACTGTGTCACCGACAACGGCTGCTTTATGGGCCTCTGATCCTTTCCCATACGATACCCCATCGACTTCGATACCTTCTTCGATCATTTTCTTTGCATTATCCCATGCTCCACCCGCATTTGATTGGAAAATTGCCATTAATACTCCAGACACTGTCACGCCGGCTAAGAGGCCTCCTAATGTTTCAGGCCCAAATACAAACCCAACACACACAGGCGTCAATATGGCTAATAGTCCAGGGATCACCATTTCTCTGATAGCAGATGTTGTAGATATTTCCACACATTTTCCGTATTGAGCTTTACCATCTGCTGCATCAAATGTTGCTTTGTCTTCCGCCGACCATTCAGACCCTTCATCATATTTATTCATGACAGCCAATGCTGCTTTAAGTTCTGGTATTGAATTGAATTGTCTACGAACTTCTTCTATCATTGACATGGCCGCTCTTCCCACGGCATTCATTGCCAATGATGAAAAAAGAAATGGCAGCATGCCGCCTACGAATAAACCTGCCATTACCATTGGATTGGCAATATCTATACCGGTTATGTTTGTTTGAACCATGTATGCTGCAAATAACGCAAGAGCTGTCAGAGCTGCAGAGCCAATGGCAAATCCTTTACCAATAGCAGCGGTAGTATTCCCAACCGCATCCAGTTTATCTGTACGCTCACGAACCTCGCGAGGCAGATCTGCCATTTCAGCGATTCCTCCTGCATTATCAGAAATAGGACCATAGGCATCAACAGCTAACTGGATACCTGTATTGGCAAGCATCCCCAAAGCGGCCATTGCAATACCATATAGCCCTGCAAAATGATATGCGCCCATAATTCCACTAGCAATAATCAGGGTAGGCACAGCAGTAGATTGCATCCCAACGCCGAGTCCGGCAATGATATTCGTCGCTGGTCCTGTCAAAGATTGACGAGTGATGGAAGTAGTCGGAGTAGTATTGGTGCCAGTATAGTGTTCGGTGATCATACCAATACCCAAACCGGCCGCTAATCCAATGGTGGAAGCCCAAAAAACTCCCATACTAGTATAATTTACATTTTTCAATTCAAAGGAGTCTGGGAGGAAATTGGTGATCAAAAGATACATAACAGCTACCATAATTGCCGATGAGCCAAATTCTCCAATATTGAGTGCTTTTTGAGGATTCCCTCCTTCTTTAACTGAGACCATAAAGGTTCCAATTATAGAGACCACGACACCCGATCCTGCGATCAATAAAGGTAAAACAACAAAACTCAAATCAAAACCACCCGCCACAAGTATGCTGGCACCTAATACCATAGAGCCAACAATAGAACCCACATAAGATTCAAACAAATCAGCTCCCATTCCAGCAACATCTCCCACATTATCTCCCACATTATCTGCTATGGTTGCAGGGTTCAATGGGTGGTCTTCTGGTATACCAGCTTCCACTTTTCCAACAAGATCTGCACCAACATCAGCTGCTTTAGTATAAATACCTCCTCCTACACGTGCAAATAGGGCGATGGAAGATGCCCCCAGTGAAAAACCAGATATCACGTTCAATACTTTTCCAATTGCCCAGTCTTGATTCATATAAACAACAAATAATCCTCCAAGGCCCAAAACACCTAGTCCTACAACAGATAATCCCATAACAGAACCTCCAGTGAAAGCCACATTCAGAGCAGGGGCCAGACCTGTTCGAGCAGCGTTGGTAGTTCTATTATTTGCTTTTGTAGCAACACGCATTCCTAAAAATCCGGCCAACCCTGAACACAGAGCACCTGTTATAAAAGATGCTGCAGACAGAGAACTAGATTCTGGGTTCCCTGCATTTGCATAGGCCAACAAACCGGCCACTACGACTACAAAAATAGTTAATACTTTATATTCGGCATTCAAAAAGGCCATTGCGCCTTCTGCAATATTTGCACCAATCGTTTTCATTTTATCTGTGCCTTCATCTTGCTTATTAATCCAGCTGGTCTTCCATGCTGAAAAAAGTAGGGCCAACACTCCAGCTCCAAGAGTCAGGTTCACATACATCATAAAATTAGTGTCCATATATATAATTCCTTATGAATTGTATTTATTCATTGTTTTGTCCATGCCATGCAACATATAATATTCTACTGCATCTGCAATGGTCTGAGTCATATCATTAGCGTCGTGTTTATCATTTTTTTTAAATGACTTAAGCACATATTCTTCAGCCGGTCTCCTATGATCAGCCGCGGCAACACCAAACCGGAATCGAGGAAATCCTGTGTGGCCTAGATGGTAAATCACCGATTCCATTCCGCGATGACATCCGTCCCCTCCTTTGGGACGTAATCGCATAGAGCCCAAAGGAAGATCCACGTCATCCACTATCACATGAAGGTCATGAATTGCTATTTTATAATCCTGTACTATTGACTTTACTGCAACTCCGCTGGCGTTCATTCCTGTGGTGGGTTTCACCATTATGACATCCCTGTCTTCAGAATCAGCAAACACAAAGGACCCTTGTCCGGGCCGAAACTGAAGTGACCAGCGTCTGGCCAATTCATCCAAAACCCAGAAACCAGCATTATGTTTTGTTTCAGCATATTCCGATCCAGGGTTACCCAAGCCAACAAGTGCTTTCATAATTATTCAGCACTTTCTTCATTTTTGTCGCCGCCTTTTTCGCTTGCTTCATCAGCTGAGGCTTCTTTTTCTTCTCCATCATGAGTGGCTTCGCCTTCTTCTTCACCTTCTTCACCTTCCTCTTCATCAACTTCAACCTCAGGTTCTTCTTCTTCCTTCGGAGGTGCAATCGTTGCAACAACTTGTTCCTCATCAGTTATAATAGCAACGTCACCGCTTACATTAATATCGGCTACAGAAACACTGCTGTTCATTTCTAAATCGGTTACGTCAATCGGTATAAATTCGGGAACATCAGTGGGCAAACATTCAATATCTAGTGAAGTTAGAATTTGTGAAAGCACTCCTCCTTCTGTCACTCCCACAGCTTCTCCTTCTAAATGAATAGGCACTGAAATTGTCATTTTCACATCGCGGCGAACGCGCATAATGTCTACATGAATAACACTTTCATTCACGGGGTGATATTGAATCTCCTTAATCATCACATATTGTGTTTCACCCTCAAGATCCACTTCAAAGATGTGCTGCCCTGAATGGAGAGCATGATAGAGGTTCTTTGAATCCAGTATCAAGTTTATATTTCCCGTATCTTTATAATAATAGTTTGCGGGGATTTTCCCATTTCTTCGTAGCGCACGATTGGCTCCACGCCCAAAACTGTCCCTTTTTTCTACTACTAGCTGATAATAATCTGCCATGATTTATCTCCGTTAAAATTCGAACAGTGAGCTAACAGATTCACTATTATGAATTCGCGATATCGCTTCAGCGAAAACGTTAGATACTGTTACTATTTTCATATTTTCTAAAATCTTTTCTTCGGCAATATTTACAGTATCGGTGACAACTATCTGGCTGATATAGGAATCTCTGATCCGGTCAATTGCTGGACCGGATAATAAAGCATGTGTTCCAATTGCTGTAACTGAATTTGCCCCATTTTCTTTTGCCGCATTTGCAGCGTTTACGGTTGTCCCTGCAGTATCTATCATATCATCAATGATTAAAACATCTTTCCCGTCCAAATCTCCAATCAAATGCATAACCTCAGCCTTGTTTGGCGCATACCTACGTTTATCAATTAATGCAAAATGCATTCCAAGATATTTAGCGTACGCCTGACTCATGCGGGCTGACCCCACATCGGGTGATAGAACCACAGAGCTACTGGGTTCTAATCCCAATGCCTTGATCTCATCCAATAATACCATGCGGCTATAAAGATGATCAAAAGGGATATTGGTAAACCCTTGAATCTGCGTTGAATGAAGATCCATTGTAACAATTCTATCCGTTCCTGCAGCTGTGAACATATCCACCATTACCCGAGCTGAAATGGGTACTCGAGGAGTGTCTTTTCTATCTTGGCGGGCGTAACCAAAATAGGGGATTACAGCTGTAACACTTTTTGCTGAGGCCCGAACCGCTGCATCAATAATTAAGACCAGTTCAAGAATATTTTTCGCGGCACCATTGGTGCTTTGGACAATAAAAACATTACTACCTCGAATGTTTTCTTCAAACTTGATCCAAATCTCACCATCAGCGAAGTCCTTAATATTCAATTGTCCCAGAGGGACGTCAAGATGATCCGCGATCTTTTGACCAAGCTCCGGATTGCTACGACCGGCAAATAACTTTATTGCTTCTTCACTCATTGTGCTGGGGCGCAGGGATTCGAACCCCAACTGCCTGGACCAAAACCAGGTGTCCTGCCATTAGACGACGCCCCAAGGGTTCTTTAGATATAATTTCAGCGTTGAATGGGAGCAGTCAGGATGGTTCGGTAGTCGGACGATAATATAGACTCGGCTTCCTTTGCGGTAGTGTCTTTGTCAAACATTCCGAACACAGTCGAACCACTGCCCGACAGACTGGCATATTTAGCTCCTATTCTCAATAAAGAGTCTTTAATAACACCAATCTCTGGATGTGCTGGAATTACGATCCGTTCAAAATCATTCTTAAAAAACTCAAAAGGGATTGGATCCCTTCTGAAAAGATCGGGAAAATTAGCTTTTTCAGGCCTGCCCTCCAAAGGTTTTTTCAGGGACATATATGCCCAAGATGTAGAGATTGAAATTGGAGGAATAACCAACAAAAATGTATGGGGATTTTTGTAATCAATAGGGGTCAATTGCTCACCAATTCCTTCACCAAGCTGGGTGCCTCCTTTGAGAAAAAAAGGAACGTCTGCACCAACCGCCTTGGCCATATCTTTCATTTCTTCATCCGAAAAATTGCAGGCATATAATTCGTTCACCCCCTGGATAACCGCAGCAGCATTACTGGAACCGCCCCCAAGACCAGCTCCTTGAGGAATGTTTTTTTCCACATGAATCGAGACGCCTCCCAAATGTTTAAAATTCTCTTTTACAATAGCCATTGCTTTTAAACATGTATTTGATTCATCAGTAGGAAAATTTTTATTATTCGATGTCAGTACACATCCATGATCTTTTTTGGACAGGTGAACGGTATCATGAAAATTCAGCTCTTGAAAAATAGTGTGAATATTATGGTAGCCATCATCACGATCACCAATAATTTGAAGGCCAATATTCACTTTGGCATGGGATTTATAAATCATTATTTTGAAATAGTAGCTACTGCCACCGCGCCTACACCTTCACCCCTACCGATAAATCCCATTTTGTCTGTTGTAGTAGCTTTGACAGAAACGGCGGATTTGTCTATTTGAAGCGCGCAGGAAATCTTATAAATCATTTCATGAATAATATCCGCTAGCTTTGGTTCCTCCAGAATAACCGTACTGTCAATATTATCAATTTCAAACCCCTCTTGTCTTACAAGCATAGTGGCATGTTCCAGGAAATGTAAGCTTTCTTTTCCTTTCCATTGATCATCGGAGCTAGGAAAATGCTTCCCAATATCACCAAGGTTTGCCGCACCAAGCAGCGCATCTACGATTGCGTGAAGCAGCACGTCTCCATCTGAATGGCCCACAGATCCTACGGGGCTTTCGATCTTTACTCCACCAATGATGAGTTTTTCACCTTCAGCCAGAGGGTGGACATCGTAACCTATGCCTGATTTTATCATTATTAATTAATCAAGCTCTCTGCTAAGGACCAATCCTCTATTGTAGTGATCTTGAAATTAGATGTTGAGCCATTAATAACTGAAACTTGACCGCCTATTTCCTCTACCATGGACGCCTCATCGGTGGCTTCAATTTTTAGCTGAAGCGCCTCAATCAATATTTCTTTTTTAAATGTTTGGGGCGTCTGGGCCATCCAAATCCTTTCACGGTCCAATGTTTTATGGATTTTTTCTCCCATTACTTGTTTAACAGTATCTTTTGCAGGCAGGGCAGCAATGCAGCCATCTGATTCGTCACATCCATTTATGGTGTCTGTGATCAAAGCCGCCGAAACAAAAGGGCGGGCAGCATCATGAACAACTATAATGGTCACGTCATCAGATAAAGCATGACATCCATTCAAAACGGAATCCTGTCGACGTAGACCACCAGCAATTGTTTTTACAGGTTTTGCTGATGTAAATGACGATAGCTCTCTTTGGGTTTCCCCTAGGTTTTCTTCCGGAACCGCAACCACAATCTCATCAATATCTGTACATTCTAAAAAGGGTGTTAATGTGTGAAAGAGGAGGGGTCGTTGGCCCAGTTTTTTGAACTGTTTTTTATCTCCAAAACGGTTACCGAGCCCGGCCGCAGCGATAACCGCCCCAACTTTAAAACTGTTAGACATTATTTGATTAACATGGCATCGCCGTAACTCAAAAAACGATAATTGTTCTTTTTTGCTTCCCGGTAGGCCTTCATAATAAGGTCTCTTTCCGAAAACGCAGAAATCATCATAAGCAATGTACTTTTCGGTTGGTGAAAATTGGTTATAATCCCGTCCACCATTTTGAAATTATATGGTGGATATATAAATTTATCAGTCCAGCCACGCTTAGGAGAAACCTGAAAACCGGAAACAGCAACTGTTTCTAATCCGCGCACGGTGGATGTCCCGACAGCATAAATCTTCCGTCGTTTCTTTTTCGTCTCGTTGATTGACAACGCAGTCTTTGGATTTACTTCAAAATATTCTGAATCCATTTGATGGCGGTTCAAATCCTCAACCTGCACTGGACGAAAGGTCCCCAAGCCAATATGAAGAGTGGTATACTCTACCTTCACTCCTTTATTTTTGAGTCGCTTTAATAACCCTTCGGTAAAATGAAGTCCGGCAGTTGGGGCAGCTACAGCACCCCGCTGATCCGCATAGACTGTTTGATATCGAACTTTATCTTTAGCCTCCGCAGGTCGTTTTATATATGGAGGGAGGGGAGATGTGCCAATCCTATCAATAATTTCATAGAAATTATCTCCCTCGTATTCAAAACGAACCACGCGGCCTCCAGAGATAGTATTATCTATTACATCACAAAAAACATTTTTTGCAAACATGAGCTTATTCCCAATACGCACTTTCCGTGCCGGACGAACCATTACCTCCCAGAGCTCATTTTCCAGCTCGCGGAGAAGAAACACCTCAACTTTTGCTTCTGTTTTATCCTTACTGGCATAAAGCCTAGCTGGGAACACTTTGGTATTGTTCATAATGATCAGGTCATTTTTCCTAAAATATTCCACAATATTCGAAAATGTTTTATGCTCTATTTCACCCGTTTCCTTATCCACAACCATGAGCTTAGAAAGATCACGACGCTTTGCGGGGTACTGGGCAATATATTTTTCCGGTAATGAGTAGTCAAAATCAACTAGTTTATATTTTTTTTTCTTATTTATCATTTAAATAACCTTTGTTGTATTTCCTCGTTAAATGGTTTATCTAATAGTTTAAAAGCTTTTTCCTGAGCAATTCTTCCGCGTGATGTTCGCTGAATAAAACCTTCCTTTATAAGATATGGCTCATATACATCCTCTATTGTCGTTGAATCTTCACTGACAGCAACAGAAAGCGAGTTCACGCCAACCGGCCCACCCTTAAATTGATCAATAAGGGCTTCCAATATCCGGCGGTCCATATCATCCAGCCCATGGATATCGATGCCCATGCCGTCCAGGGCTTGCTGGGCAACATTTTTATTGATCTTGCCATTGGCTTTTACTTCAGCATAGTCCCGTGCGCGACGCAAGATCCGATTAGCAATCCTGGGGGTTCCCCTGCTCCTTCGGGCCAACTCATCGATTCCACTCTCATCAATTTCTACTTCAAGGATTTGTGCAGAACGATGGATAATGTTCGACAAATCCTTAATATTATAAAAATCTACCCGCAACACTACGCCAAACCTATCCCGTAATGGTGATGTCAAATTGCCAAGACGTGTTGTGGCCCCGATTAGCGTAAAAGGCTCAACATTTAGCTGCACGCTCCTTGCGCTTGGGCCTTTATCGATCATGATTTCGATCCGGTAATCCTCCATCGCCGAATACAGATATTCTTCCACAACAGAATTCAAACGGTGAATCTCATCAATAAAGAAAACATCACGACCCTGAAGGTTGGTTAATACACCAGCAAGGTCACCAGCTCGTTCTAAAACTGGTCCCGATGTTTGCTGCAGATTTACACTCAATTCTTTGGAAATAATATTGGCCAAAGTTGTTTTTCCTAATCCGGGAGGGCCAAACAGCAGAACATGATCCAAGGATTCCTTTCGTTGGTTTGTTGCTTCAATATATAGTTTTAAACTGTCCACCACTTCTTTTTGTCCAATGAATTCGTCAAATTTTTCTGGACGGAGGGACTTCTCAACTATGATATCTTCTTCTTGAGGCGTGGGGTCCGTTATGTGTATTTCAGTCATAAATATGAGTTAACTTGTGTAAATCATCCTTTTAAAACCCCGGAAGATACTAAAATGAGGTAGGGGTCGTCAAATTTTGAGATATTATTCAGCTAAACCTTCCTTGATTTTTCTTAATCTTTTTTTCTGATCTTCAGCAAATTTGCTTATGCCATCCCATACCCATGAGGGAGACAAATGGGCTTCTTCCACGATTTGTTCTACGGAGCCACCTGTCCGCCAACGATTATCCCAATCTGGTGAGAGGGAATATTCCTCAACTATTTTATTAGCCATCCACTTATGCATCAGTCTTAGTCCGCCATTAGTGACAACCATGGCATCATGCCATTCCTTTTTTCCAATAATTTTATCTCGATAGGATTCCGGCTGACACATAAACAGCTCCCACGAAATCGCAGCTACAATTTTAACATTCGGGCCTTCTTTCTTGATCCTGGGTAGTAGTTCAACCAAAGAATTTGTGGAGCTGGTACCTCGAACGATAACAACTCCTCCTTCTGGCTTGTCCTTATCGTAATCCTTAATCAAATAAGCTCCCTTTGCAGCATTCTTATGACTGTCTATACCCAGCGCCTTTCTATCTGGAATCATTATGGGTGGTCGGGTTAGATGAAGTCCGATTATGGGAATGTCCGTGTTGAATGCTCCTGCCAGTGCCGGCGCCACTTCATTGTGTTCCCAGGGGTGAATATTTACAATATGACCATCGGGGAATAGCTGTGTTACTCCGGGAGCAAAGATACCAAAATGAGTGCGGCTATCTTCGGCTGTTTCCGGTCCAGAATGGCCAACAACCCATATGATTTTCCCTACTTTCAAATCAGAATCTTGGGCAATCTGGCTGAACAAACGCATAGGGCCGTATTTCAAATAACTAAAAGATCCGTAGGTGCTCATTGCGCCAAAAAAGCCATTATATGACGCATAAGGGTCTTCATTAAAATTCACTGTTGCCAGACCAGCCATCATGCCAGAATTGGTGAATTCTGTGATCCCCTGCGGCATGAGCGGGCTATCCGTATTTGATTCTTTATTGTAAAGGCCGCGATCTTGCTTTCCGTTCCATCCTTTGGCAAAACCGGATATGTTAGTTGAATCAGCCAAATCTGCGCTCATGGCTATAACTAAAGGCCGACCATATTTTTCCTCAGATATGGAATTAATATAACTGGCATATTTTGAAAACCCTACCCGGTTAGGTGCTTTTTCCCCGGGGGAAACAAACAATTCATCCGGGAGCGTGTTAATACTGAACAAGTCTGGATCATCTGCGGGACAGGATTCAGAAACTCTGCACCCGGGAATATTCTCTGGTACGGTTTCTCCAAGCTCTATTAATGTTTCCGTCAAATAATCCACTAGCTCTTGATTTCCCCGCAAAACTGAAAAGACAGTCCTGAAAAAAGATCGGGCCTGATCCAGTTGATCGCCCCAGTTTTCTGGAGCATCATTTCCTGTTCCCTCAAATTCAAGGTTATATTTTTCAGCGAATTCTATTTTGGTTTTCCAAAAGAGTTCGGAGTTCCTTTTATGAGCGGCTCCGTGGCTAGCATTATCAAATTTATAATATCCACGTCCTTTTCGCATTTTTGCATACATTACTTTTGGCTGGCCAGGTTTTGCATTGTCTACTAAAAGTCGGTGATATGCTTCAGTAAAAGATGCCCAATCTTCGCCATCCATAGTTCCCTCCACGTGCCAACCGTGCGAACCAAACCAATCCTCTGGCGTACCATACATAATTGAACTGAAAGGACGATCATCAATGCCATAATCGTTCCAATCTATAAAATAGACCAGATTATCAAGTCCCAAGCCCCACGCAGAATTAATCGTTTCGTGTGAGGCTCCGGTTGAAAGTCCTCCCTCACCTTCAAAGGCAAAAACCTTCACTTCAGGAACATTGCCCAGTTTTAGTGCCAGCGCTTCTCCAGCGGCAGCGGGCGAACCGTGTCCACTGGGGCCAGTATTAAATTTAAAGAATAGTGTTTTACCTTCCATCTCAGCATGGCCCGGAAGTCCACCATTCTGCCTGAGTGTTAACAGGTCTTCCCAAACCAATTGAAAGTCTTGACCTTTGAAGTGCTGATATTTTTTGTCCCCGGTCTGTTCAAATTTTATGCGCATTGCTTCATTCAACACGGCCAGTGTTGCGTAAACGACAGGATTAGCATGACCGGCCACTAAAACAAATCGATCAGCAAACCGCTTCCCAGCCTCTCGGATATCCCACCTCATGGCCCCAGACAGCAATGTTACGATCATTCCATAGACCTTTGACCTGGACCCTCCAGGGTGACCGCTTTGGCGCAGATTCAGCATAATATCGATGCATTGATCTATAAGATCTTTTGTAACCTCCCAATGATGAAATACATTTTTTAATTCTGAAGGGTGTTTCATGTCTTGCTCATTGTTCCATTCATTTGGCCGTTGAGGGTTCTTTTAAGAAAGAATCCAGTATAAGACATCTTATGCCTGGCCAATTCTTCCGGTGTGCCAGAAAAAACCAATTCTCCACCTTCGTCTCCGCCTTCGGGACCAAGGTCAATTATCCAATCCGCAGATTTGATCACATCCAGATTATGTTCGATCACGATAACCGTGTTTCCTTTTTCAACCAATCGCTGGAGAACTGCTAAAAGCATTTTTACATCTTCAAAATGGAGACCGGTTGTAGGCTCATCTAATATGTATAGGGTTCTGTCCCGAGTAACCCGGGATAGTTCAGTCGCTAGCTTAACTCGTTGGGCTTCACCGCCGGATAACGTTGTGGCCTGTTGTCCCAGGCGAATGTAACCAAGGCCTACTTCATAAAGTGTGGTAAGTTTTTTCTTAATCGATGGGATATTTTCAAAAAACGTCAATGCATCTTCTACAGACATGCTTAACACATCAGCAATAGTTTTTCCTTTATACAATATCTCCAATGTTTCCCGATTGTACCTGGCCCCTTTGCATACTTCACAGGTAACGTATACATCGGGTAGAAAATTCATCTCAATCTTAATAATTCCGTCTCCTTCGCAGGACTCACACCGGCCGCCTTTAACATTAAAAGAAAACCGACCCGGTTTATATCCCCGTATTTTAGATTCCGGCAGCTGGGCAAAAAGATCCCGAATAAATGTAAATACTCCTGTATAAGTAGCCGGATTGGATCGGGGAGTTCGGCCGATAGGTTTTTGATCTATATCTACAACCTTATCCAAATACTCCAGCCCGTTAACTGTTTCATAGGGCAGGGGATAGGCCCGTGCATTATTCAATTCTTTATGTAAAATAGGAAACAGTGTTTCATTGACCAGTGTGCTTTTACCGCTCCCGGATACACCCGTCACCACCACCAGCTTTCCAAGAGGGAATGACACATCTAATTTTTTCAAATTATTACCTTTTGTTCCTGTAATGGTCAAAGCGTAGCCGTTACCGTTGCGGCGCTGTTTAGGAATTGTAATCGAACGCTTACCGGATAAATAGGCACCTGTAATGGAATTCTTGCATTTTAACAACTGTTTGGGTGTGCCGGAATAAATCACTTCACCACCATGTTCTCCAGCTCCAGGGCCAAGGTCCACTACCTGATCAGCCGATTCCATGGTTTCCTTATCATGCTCCACAACCAGTATTGTATTCCCCAGGTCTCGTAATGTCTGGAGAGTGTCCAACAAACGGGCATTATCACGCGGGTGGAGGCCAATGGATGGTTCATCTAATATATACAGAACTCCCACAAGCTGGGAGCCGATCTGTGTGGCCAGCCGTATCCGTTGAGATTCGCCACCAGAAAGTGTGGCAGCGGACCTGTCCAGCGTTAAATAACTCAATCCTACGTTCACCAGAAACCCGAGACGACTTTTTACTTCTTTTAATATCTGTTCCGCAATTTGGTGCTCCACATCATTCAATTCAATATGTTGAAAAAATTCCAGAGCGTCTTTGATAGACATGGAGGCAATATCCCCCAGACTCTTTTCATTAATCAACACCGAACGGCTTTCTAAGCGAAGGCGCGCTCCTTCACACTCTGGGCACGGCCGCATACTCATGAATTGCTCTATCCAACCGCGAATATGTCCGGATTTGGTTTGTTTATAACGGCGCATTAAGTTTGGTATTGCTCCTTCCCAGCCACCTTCATATGTCCCGGTCCATTTCTGTGAAGAATAAGTCATTTTCATTTTTTTAGAACCAGTTCCAAATAGAAGCATTTCCCTTATCTTTGCGTCCAATTTTATCCATGGAGTTGTGAATTTGAAGTCGAAATGTTTGGCTAGGCTTTTTAAGATGCTCCCGTACCAGTTTCCTCTTGGTTGCTCACCTAAAGGCGTCATGGCGCCCTGGATCAATGACTTGGTCTTATCAGGGACTACCAGTTCCGGATCAATCTCCATATGAGAACCTAACCCATCGCAATGGGGGCATGCGCCATAAGGCGAATTGAAAGAGAACATGCGGGGAGATAATTCTTCCAATGAAACTTCACAGTGAGGACATGCAAAATGTTCGCTGAATAAATGATCCTTGTTGGGAAGCTCATGGATTATCACAAGCCCCGAGCCAATCTTTAATGCTAGTTCGATGGACTCAGTGAGGCGTTCCTGATAATCACCTTCAATAATCAATCGGTCTATAACTACTTCAATGTTATGTTTCTTATTCTTTTCCAGAATCAATTTTTCATCAATGCTATAGACCTTCCCATCAACACGGACCCGGATGAATCCCTCTTTTTTAATTTCCTCAAATACACCCTTATGTTGACCTTTTCTTCCTCGGACAACAGGTGCTAGTACAAATATTTTACTATCTTCATTGAATTTACAGACCGTATCCACAATCTGTTGAACTGTCTGCTTTTGAATGGGGCGTTGGCATATCCAACAATGAGGGTAGCCAATATGAGCAAAAAGAAGACGAAAATAATCATGAATTTCGGTAACTGTTCCGACAGTCGATCGCGGGTTTCTTGCTGCGGCTTTTTGCTCAATGGAGATAGCTGGGGATAGGCCTTCGATGGTATCCATATCAGGTTTTTCCATAAGGCCCAAAAACTGTCTAGCATAAGATGAAAGAGATTCTACATACCGCCGTTGACCTTCCGCATAGATAGTATCAAAGGCCAACGATGATTTCCCCGATCCGGAAAGGCCGGTAATTACCACTAATCTATTCCGTGGAATCTCAAGGTCAATATTCTTGAGATTGTGTTGGCGAGCACCCTTTATAATGATCTTATTTGACTGCATTTTACTCTTACTTTTCCATTCCGAAACGGCAGCCTAGAATTTACAACCTTTTCAGCCGTTTTCATAAAACCATTTACTATTATCTTACTATGAGCAAAGAGATATATATAAAATTTTAATTAATGATGATTATGGATTATAGCCCTCTCCAATCACCTTGCTTCTCCTTACAATACAAGGTACATTTGATCAATGGCATCACTGAAAAACCAGATCATCATATCAATGCCCCATATGCGGGATCCCTATTTTGGTAGAGCTGTGATCTTAATCTGTGAACATAATGCAGATGGGGCTCTAGGCTTCATTGTAAACAAACCCTTTGAAACGCCTGAACTGAAGGAAATGTTTGAAGATTTTTTCCCGGAGAATGATGATATTTTGAAACTGGTCCCAGAAGTATATTTTGGAGGGCCGGTGATGGTTGAACGGGGCATCGTCTTGCATTCATCCGAATATAGAGTGAAAAGCACCATCAAGATTGGCGATAAATTCTCCCTGACCAGCAATAAAGATATCATCCAGGATATTGCCGATGGTAAGGGACCGAAACAATTCAAGCTCATGCTTGGGCACTCTGGTTGGGCAAAATATCAGTTGGAAGCAGAGATTGAGAACGGCGATTGGCTCCTCCAGAATACTACATCAGACTTTGTGTTTCACACGGATGAAAAATTTATGTGGGATGTGGCTGCAAAATCCTTTGGCATAGACCTGTCGGAGTTCTCTGGGCTGGGAGGATCAGCTTAATACTTATTTAGTATATTTAGACTTTCCCTTGCATTAATTTCCCGTCCGTGAAAAAATACCTTCCACCATTAGCTGTGATTACTGCGGCTATGCTTTGGAGCCTAGACGGGTTTCTACGGCAAGAGCTATATGGTATCTCTTCTTTTACCATCATAACATTGGAACATCTTTTTGGAGCAATTCTTTTTTTACCGTTTCTCGTTAGAGAATGGACCCAAATAAAATCATTAGATCAGCGCGGTTGGGGATCCGTCCTCTGGATCAGCGTGTGCGGTGGAATTCTGGGAACATTTTTCTATACCAAGGCCCTGAGCTATGTCAATTATATTGATCTGTCTGTGGTCGTTCTATTACAAAAATTCCAGCCAGTGTTTGCCATTGTATTAGCAGCTGTTATTTTAAAAGAAAGATTGACCAAGCGATTCCTGCTGCTTGCGTCCAGCGCTTTTATTGGAGGGTATCTGGTCAGCTTTGGTACAGCACCCATGGCCGCTTGGGACGATAAGACTACCATTGCATCGCTCCTTGCGATGTTGGCTGCCTTTAGCTGGGGGAGCTCTACTGTTTTGGGAAAGCACGCATTGAATAAACTCCCTTTCCAGGTTGTGACAGCTTTACGATTATCAACCACAGCCATTCTGGCTGGCGTTGCTCTGATATTTATTCAGGATGTTTCTGCATTTCGTTCTATAGAATCTTCTCAATGGCTTGCTCTTGGGACCATTGTTGTTTCTACTGGCGCGGTGGCGCTTTTCATTTATTATTATGGATTGAACCATTTGCCAGCCTCCCACACTACTATCTATGAATTATTTTGGCCTCTTTCAGCTATTTGTGTGGATTGGTTTATCAGAGGACGAGCCATGTCTCCAGCTCAGGCGGCCGGCGCCATTGTGTTGCTGGCTTCCATCATACTGCTGACACAGGAACGTCAGAATGCGAATGTCTGATCTGAACCAGAAACGTCTTTCACAAAATCTATTCTATAATTGCATTCACGAATTTTGCTGGGGATTTGGGATTGCATTTCATTCTACGTATGCGATTATACCTCTTTTCTTAAAAAAGTTGGGTGCCCCAAATGGGGTCATTATTTCAGTTGCTGGATTATTTAGTATTTTGATTGCATTCCCCATGTTTTTTTCGGCTGTGATAGCACGAAACATTCGCAATATTCAACGGGCTGTCCTTCTGGCGCATAGTCTTGTTCTGCCGCCCATTTTTATTGCCGGTTTCCTGTTTGCGTTTTTTGCCCCTGCGGGTCCGGATGCTTGGGTATACTATTATATGTGTTTTATTTTTTATTGTCTTGCCCTGGGATTTATTATTCCCATCTGGACAGATTTTCTTGGCCATGTATTCCCTAGAGAATCAAGGGGGCATTATCTAGGGATTTCGTTTGCATTTAACAGCATTGGTGGATTTATCGGCGGAATCATTGTAAAGGTACTTCTGGATGGCAGGTTATCGTTTCCAGCCGATTTTGGTTGGGGGTTCATCATTATGGGGGCGACCATGACTTTGGGAGTGCTGGTATACATATTTTATAATGTAGATGACAAGCCAAGCACATTGCCACACAAGACCATATTAGAGGTCTGGAAAGATACCCGTTCAATAATCACGACGCACAGTAATTTTAGGAAATACCTTTTTAGCCGCATTTTCATAACTGCCCACTTTCCGGCAATGAGCTTGTATGCAGTTTACACACAAGACCTCTTTGGTTTCCAGGTCAGTGAAGCTGGTATATTTATTGTTTTACAGGTCATCACTTTTGGATTAGGAAGTATTTTTTCCGGTAAAATAGGCGACAGGTGGGGACACAAGATGGCGATTACACTTTCTTTTTCTGGTTATTTGTTGGCAGTCGTTTCGACCGTTTTTGCAACAAACATGGTTCATGTTTATGCTATCTTTTTGTTTTTAGGATTTGGACATGGAGGATTTATGCCTTCTGCTATGAACATGGTGTATGAATTTGCCGATACCCGTGACAGCAAAATTTATATGGCCCTTATCGATACCTTCCTCGCTCCATTCATTGTAGTGATGATTATTTTTGCCAGTGTTCTTGATCCAATTATCGGCACCCGTAATCTGTTTATAATATTGGGTATGATTATTTTCATTGGTTTGGTCTTGCTCCATTTCTGGGTTAAAGAACCTAGTTTGGCGCCTCATAAAGAAGGATAATTTTTTGAATTTTTCCTTGTTTTACTGACGGAGCGCCATGAAATTCCACTAAGGTATCCGAGGATGAACACTAATTTAAAAAACACTCTTATTGCTGTTTTTGTTGCCCTGACTATTTTTGGCTGCAAAGACGGTCCCGGCCGTCATTTACAACTTGGCCAATGGTATGGGCAAAAGGGATTAGTAGATGAGGCTATATTAGAGTTCAGGGAGGTCACACGGCTATTGCCCAGCGATATTAAATTGTTGAGCCGAGACGAATATGAAATGCTGGCCAACGCTCATTATAATCTTGCATTAATGTATACAAAAAAAGATTGGTGGAATTATGCCTTGAAAGAGGCCGAAACCTGTTTTGATCTAATGCCGACCAAACAACATTATGATATGGTTTTCCTGCTGCGTAAACGCGCAGACCTCCAAAACACCGAATCGTAAGTAGAAATTTCTTTTAAAATGAACCCGAACGGCTTTCACCGCCGTCGCAATAAATAATAGAACAATTAATAAAATCTGCTCCAGGACGCAGTAAAAGTGAGATAGTGTTTGCAACGTCTTCCGGTGTGGTAGTGCGACGCATGGGATTTCGTTTTTTCGTATTTTCTACCCAGTCCTCCCAATTTTCTGTGATTTTGGTCAGTGCTCGCGTAGGTGTTACGCCTGCCTGGACCGCGTTGGCGGTTATCCCGTACTGACCCAACTCCCATCCTATCTGTCGAATGATCGCTTCCATAGCCACCTTGGCAACGCTCACTGGACCATAACCTTCCATGGCCACATAATTTCCTTCACTGGTCAGGCCTAGTATTCTTGATCCTTGGCCAAGCAGTCCTACGTTGTACAATTTTTGTGTCCAGTAGAGTAAAGAATTCCCCATAACATGAACCGTCATATCCATTTGTTTCTGGTTTACCGGTTTTTCACCAAAAAAATTGGTGGTGGTGCCAAAGGCGATTGAATGGAGCAACATTTTCAATGGCTGCCCACCCGTGATCTCGCTAATCTGGGGAATAAATTTTTCCATGGCCTCTTGCGAGGCAGCATTGGTATTAAAATAATGACAACGGCCACCAGATGATTCATTGACCTCCGAAATTGTTTCTTCAGCAATCTTTTTTGCTTCACCCCGATCAAAATGAAATGCGATAATGCCGTATCCATCTTTTGCAAGACGTTTAGCTGTTGCCGCTCCGTGGCCGGTTGACCCACCTAATAATAGTACCCATTCGGACATGTATTGCTCCATTAATTACGGTATGAATTTAGGTAAGACAACGCCCACCGCAAACCATGATCACAAAAGAATAATGAGGGTTCCTGCAATCTTGTGTAAATTCTATTCTTATAAAAAAGGATCTTAAATGAAAAAGAAATCCTCATTCACCAAACAAGACCTCTTGGATATTGGGACCGGAAAAATGTTCGGCAAAGCCAACGGCAAACTACCTACTCCCCCTATGCTGATGATGGATCGCATTGTAGAAATCAATGATGATGGTGGTAAGTATGGGAACGGTTACATAAAGGCGGAATTAGACATTAATCCAAACAATTGGTTTTTTGATTGTCATTTTAAAAATGATCCTGTCATGCCTGGGTGTCTTGGGGTGGATGGTTTCTGGCAGTTGGTTGGATTTTTTCTTTCATGGACCGGCGGTAAAGGTCGGGGAAGGGCCCTTGGCGTAAAAAATGTCAAATTCAAAGGTCAGGTTCGTCCGTATCATACAATGATCACCTATGAAATTGATATTAGAAGGTTCATTACCAAGCCTACCTTTATGGCTTGGGGAGATGCGGTATTAAAAGTAAAAGATAAAGCCATATATTTCGCCAAAGATCTTCAGGTAGGACTATTTGATAAACTGGTGTGGGATTCCGGTATGGACCCCGCACTTGACCCATTTTAACAAAGTATTTCTTCAATAAAACATGGCACTTCGATGCGGTATTGTTGGGCTCCCCAATGTTGGGAAGTCCACAATTTTTAATGCCCTGACAGCTTCCTCTGTCCCGGCCGAGAATTACCCATTTTGCACAATTGATCCTCATGTTGGCATCGTAGAACTGCCTGACCCGCGGTTGGCTGACCTGGCCAAAATATTTAACCCTGAAAGGGTCACGCCTGCCACAGTTGAATTCATTGATATTGCCGGTCTCGTACGTGGTGCCAGCAAAGGTGAGGGCTTGGGAAATCAATTCCTGGGGCAGATCAGACAAGTCGCTGCAATTATTCATGTTATCAGGTGCTTTGATGATAGAAACGTAACTCATGTAGAAGGCGTGGTTGACCCGGTTAGAGACGCGGAATTGATCGAGACAGAACTTTTGTTAGCGGACCTAGAAACTCTGGAGAAACGAGTGTTCAAGGCGGAGAAAGCCGCTAAGTCTGGAGGCAAACAGGAACAAAAAGAATTTGATGTAATACGACGTTTGTTGGTTCATTGCAATGAAGGCCATCGAGCCAGAACATTCCAGGCCAATGAAGAAGAAACAATAATTGTCCGCTCCCTGCACTTGTTAACACGAAAACCCATATTATATGTGGCCAATGTGGATGAAACAGAGATCACCCATGATCAAAGAGGTGCGCTTGAAGAAGAATTGGTTGACTTTGCTGAAAAAGAAGGCAACCTGGCTATTCGTTTATGCGGAAAACTGGAACAGGAGATCGCTGTATTGTCTGATGATGAAAAAGCTCCATTCCTAGAAGAATATAATCTATCGGAACCGGGGCTCCATAAGCTTATTCACGCTGGATTTCGGTTGCTGGAGCTGGAAACATTCTTCACCGGTGGTGACAAGGAAGTTCGGGCCTGGACCATTAAACAGGGCGCCACAGCTCCGGAAGCCGCCGGAGAGATCCATACTGATTTTCAGCGTGGTTTTATAAAAGCAGAGGTCATCAAATTTGACGATTTAGTTAAGCTAGGATCGGAGAAAGCTGTGAAGGATGCCGGGCTCGCCAAACTTCAGGGTAAGGACTATGTGGTGGATGAAGGAGACTGCATTTATTTTCATTTCAATGTGTAGGTTCTAGCATGTTTTTCTTTATGATAACATCCTACGTTCTAGTGACTCTGTCCGGCATTGGGCTTGTCTTTGTGGGAGTGAACCACTATTTCAACATCTGGCCCACAAATCATATCACTCTTGACTTGCTGGTGAGTATCATATTCATTGCCGCTCAAACGCTCGTCATGTTCTTTTTTGTTGGAACAGGAGTGAATATTAAAGAGTACACTCACACTCACCCGGAGATCGGGGACAAATTCTATAAAGGTATTTTAGGGATCAAGCGAACTCTTTATCCACCCACCATGATGGTGACCATGCTGTTTATGGCAGCTGTTATTTTAGATGGAGCTTATTTTCTGGGAAAGGTGAGCGAATGGTGGTTTCACATTTTTTATATATTGACTATCTATTATTATACGAAAGCTACCTTGGCCCAGCACAGGGCATTCATCGGCAGCACAAATATAGTGTTAGCTATGACTGGGACAGATAGGAAATAAAAAAGGGCAGTAAACTGCCCCACCAAAATGTTTCTATGTTTGAGGATCTGTCAGTCCTCATCATTCTCCTCATAAACGTATTCATATTCGTCATCCTCATCAAAATAATAGGGATATGAATAATCATATTCATCGTATTCATCATAATCATCCTCATCCTCTTCATCTTCATCCACCTCGTCTGATTCCTGTTTCACAACAATCACCCTAGTATCCTCTTCGCCTTGGATGGCTCTGTCCACCAATTCCTGTTCCCGGACCGTTAATTGTTGTCCTTCAGTATTGAGTCTTTGACGGTATAAAACACCACTCAAAGTACCAAAGAACAAGACAAGCAGCGCCATGACCGACCCTTCTGCCTTGAATTCAATTCCTCCCCAGATATTCTGCTCCCAACCAAAATTCATGAATACTGCCAACGCAAGCAACACCCCAAAAAGAATGATGAAATTGCCCATGGTGTCTGGAGCAGCTGTATCCATGACCGCAAGATAGAGCAACCAAACGAGAACCCCGGCCACAGCAAAAAAGATACCCAATATATAGTTCTCACCTAAAATGGATAACACGAAACCAACAATGGCCCCAAGAGGTATCAGAAAACTAATACCAGATCTTATGTTTGATGCCATGTCAGCTTTGGCTATTTACTTGTTTCATGTAAATGGACTTACCTCGATTATGTCTGAAAATTGGACGTTTTCTGAAGGAAATGCAAGAAAATTCCTCATTTAGCTTTTTAGGGAACACTTATTATCATAATAGTGTAGAAGTGTAATTTCCCCATCTTATTATGGATGATCATTTTCCAAAGATCGGTGTTGTGGGGGTTGGCCACTTGGGCTACCATCACGTCAAGCACCTTGCTACCCGTACCGATGCTTATTTATCTGGTATCACAGATATCGATGATGATAGGGCAGTAGGGGTCTCGCAGGAATTCGGATGCAATAATTTTGATTCCCTTGAGGAAATGCTAGAAAACGTGGATGCTCTCTCAATAGTTACCCCAACACCAACTCATGCAGAAATAGCTGCAAAATGCATTTCGTCCGGGAAACACGTCTTTATTGAAAAACCCATAACCAAAACAGTTGCTGAAGCGGATGAACTCATTAATATGGCTAAAGAACAGAATGTTCTCATCCAGGTAGGGCATATTGAACGGCTTAACCCTGCCCTAATACCTTTGAGGGAATTGGACTTGAACCCAAAATTCATTGAGGTTCAGCGGTTAGCTCCTTATACTGTGCGGGGCACAGATGTTCCTGTTGTGCTTGATCTTATGATACATGACATTGATATTATATTGTCATTGGTAGAATACCCAGTAAAAAATATTCGGGCCAGCGGCGTATCTATCTTATCCGATTCCGTGGATATTGCCAATGCCCGTCTACGGTTCGAAAATGGAACTGTGGCCAATATTACCTCCAGTAGGATTGCCCGTAACAAGATCCGCAAGATCAAGGTGTTCCAGAAAGAGATGTACGCTACTATTGATTTGTTATTGGGGCTTACAGAGGTTTATCGTGTGCTGGATGAGGACCAAGACAATCCGGATGCCATTGAATCTGCGGCCTTGGATGCATACGGGAACCATAAGAAGATTGTTTATGAAAAACCAGATGTAAATCAATTTGATGCCCTGGAAAGGGAACTGGCCAATTTCATATCTGCTGTTAATGGTGATGAATCACCCATCGTGGATGGCAGTTCCGGCAGGGAAGCCTTGGATGTGGCTACAAAAATCCACGAAATGATCCTGGAAGGTCTTCATTAATGGATATTCGGAATTTCTTTTTCAAGAACCGCAGCTATACGCCGGTTCCTTTAGCGTTAATGATCATTTATTTCTCCATGCCTATTCTGCCACACTTTTGGTATGGCTTGGTATGTTTATTTCTAGGCGAAACAATCCGTTTTTGGGCAGTTAGCTATGCAGGAGGGGTCACACGGACCACAAAAGTTGGGGCTCCAAAACTGTGTTCATCTGGCCCTTTTGCACACGTGCGTAACCCTTTATACATTGGTAATCTATTCGTTTTTTCTGGAGCTGTCCTCATTGCAGGCTCACCAAATATTTGGATTATGTTAGGTGTTACATGGATCTTTTTCCTCACACAATATGCACTTATCATTTCTCTTGAAGAAGAAACCCTAATTGGTTTATTTGGGGATGAATATTTATTATATCAACAAAATGTTCCACGCCTAGTTCCCAGGATATCGCCTTGGCCAAACAACGATCACAGACAACCCATAACCTTCATAAAAACTCTGAAAACAGAAAAACGCACTTTACAGAATATTTTCCTCATATTACTTTTAGTTGTAATCCGTCAGCAATTTGCCTGATCCTTATTGAATGAATTCTGTGATCATGTGTTGCAAATCCCCATGACCTTAAATCAACATCCATTGTTTTTCATTGTTGCAGGTGAAGAGTCAGGCGATATCCACGGTGCGAAACTCATGGAACAGATCACTATTAAATGCCCGGAGTCTACCTTTATTGGTCACGGGGGAAATAAAATGAAGTCCGCTGGATTAGAGATCATGGAACATGTAAATGATCTAGCAATAATAGGTTTTACGGAGGTGGTGAGACATCTGCCCTATATGATGAATGTTATGGGACAGACCCTGGGAAAGATTCGGGAAGCTCGCCCGATCAGACTTATTCTTATTGATTACCCCGGCTTCAACTTGCGGCTTGCAAAAAATATTCACCCCCTGGGAATCCCCATCACTTATTTCATTCTTCCCCAGATCTGGGCCTGGAAAGAAAAGCGTGTAAAGATCATTCAACGCTGTGTGGATCAGGCATTGTGTATTTTCCCATTTGAGCAGCCCTGGTTTGAGGAGCGCGGAGTAAATACTAATTTTGTAGGTCACCCTTTTACTGAACTCTATCAACCAACTCAAACAAAAGCTGATTTTTTCCTCAAGCACAAATTAGACCAAAATAAGCCGTTACTGGTCCTTTTCCCTGGTAGTCGACAGCAGGAGGTGGACAATCATTTACCTGTTTTTAAGAAAGCTGTTTCATTATTAGATGGCCAAATGCAGGTCATCATCGGTAAGGCTCCACAAGTGGTTCTGGGGAATATTCCATCACATTGGTCTACGGAAGAAAAGGACACCAGCCTTTGTTTGGAATATGGAACAGCTGTTTTAACATCTTCAGGAACAGCAACGCTTCAATCTGCTGTGCACGATATCCCCGCTGTGGTCAGCTATAAGTTGTCAGCCGGCAGTTGGCTCTTGGCAAAAAATTTGTCTCAGGTTCCGTATGCGGCCATGACTAACCTCATAGCAGGCAAAAAAGTAGTACCTGAATTTTTACAAAGTGAGATGACACCTGAAAACCTTTCACAGGCAATTCAACCATTGTTAAATGATACCCCAAAACGAAAAACAATGCTCCTGGGATACGAAGAAGTGAGACGTACCCTGGGTATCCCCGGCGCATATGAACGTGCTGCAGAAGCGATTTTATCTCGGATAAAAATATGAAAAAAAAGATCTTATTTTTTCTGGGCGTATTCTTCGGGAAGTGGGTCTTGAAATTTCTTTACGGGAGCAACCGCTGGTATATTGAAGGAGATGGCCAGATTGAAAAATTGCGCACTGAAGGTCGTTCTATCATTTTTGCCATTTGGCATGGGAACCTATTGCCTGGCTATATGTATGTGGCGGATAAACAACCCTATGGCGTGGCAGGTACACATGGCGATGCAGAGATCATTTCCCGTATTGCGGTAAAACTGGGATACAGAACCATCCGGGGTTCCAGTACGGAAGGTGGACGGGAAGCGTATAAACAGATCGTAAATACTTTAGATAATGAAAATGGTGCCTTGGTATTTATTACTCCCGATGGGCCCAAAGGCCCCGCTAAAGAATTAAAGGCGGGAGCTGTCAAATCTGCCATGAGAACAGGGGCGGCAATTCTGCCTGTTGGGAGTGCTGTATCTGCTAATTGGGCAGCCACAAACTGGGATACGTTCTATGTGGCAAAACCTTTTGGAAATATTCATTTACTAATCGGAGAACCATTGATCTTTACAAAAGATGATGATTTTGATGAGTGCTCGGCAAAATTAAAATCGGAATTGGATAGGTTGGAACAGGAGGCCATGAAACGTGCAGGAATTTGATCCCCTTTCATTAAAGAAATATCGTCTTTTTCTCTGGCCTCTTGGGTTTTTTTACTGGCTACTCATTTTTTGGCGGAATTTCTTTTATAATGTTGGATTCTTTGTTTCTAGAAAACTTCCTTGTAGGGTTATCAGCGTGGGGAATCTTTCAGTGGGCGGTACCGGAAAAACACCATTCGTAATATTATTAACGAACATTCTTATGAATAAGGAACGATCTGTTGCCGTTTTAAGTAGGGGTTATAAACGGCAGTCCAAGGGCACACTGGTTGTGAGCGATGGAAAAGAAATCAAAACATCTTTAGAAGAGAGTGGTGATGAACCGTATATGGTGGCTAAAAAATTTGAAAATATTCCGGTAGTGGTTGATGAAAATCGTTATCGAGGAGGGCAATTCATTTGCAGCGAATTTAATCCCGATGTTATCATTTTGGATGATGCCTTTCAACATCGTCGTGTGTACCGTGATGTGGATATTGTTCTTATCAACAGCAACCATAGCAAACCAAGACTCTTGCCATATGGACTGCTCCGTGAGCCTCTTCGCAATTTGAAACGAGCCGATGCTGTTATCTTTACAAAATCTAACTTGACACCCCCAGATGATGAACTGTTCCGATCCGTGTATAATAAATGTTCAAACACCTTCAAAACAGAATTACTGCCGGTTAAAGGTCTTTTAGGGATGGATGGATCCCGAAAACCATTAAATGAAATCAGTGGGCCTGTGGTCGCGGTGTCCGGCGTGGGCGACCCGGACAGCTTTGAAATCATATTGGAAGAATCAAAACTGGATTACGTACATCATTTCCGTCAAGATGATCATGCAGAATATTCAGATTCTGATCTGGAAGCAATACGGGAAGTTTTTCTAGCGGCTGAAGCTCAAGCTATTATTACCACAGAAAAGGATCTAGCCAAAATGACGGGGCTGAAGAAATTACCAATATTCGCTGTGGAAGTGGATATTGTACTATCCCAAAAAGACAAGGGAGATCTATTACATTTAATTAATTTATCTTAAAACTGGGCCACACCCCAGGCGAACATAACAC
Source organism: uncultured bacterium (assembly GCA_964510385.1). GTDB lineage: Bacteria > Fidelibacterota > Marinisomatia > Marinisomatales > TCS55 > UBA2126. The sequence continues at coordinate 24,180 of CAZECA010000001.1, read as the reverse complement.
CTACAAAGGTGAGCATGAGGGGCCATCCTGTATTTACAAATCGTCGGGCATCCGGGTTTTCAAATACATGTATTTGGAATTGATGCGTTGCGGTAGCGCCCCGAGCATCAATGGCTGTAATTATCACATCATGAGGCCCCCTTTGGTTGTTTCTAGGGCGCCACTTGAAGAGTCCGGTCTTTTTATTGAATGATGAATATTTGGGAAGACGAATAGATCGAAAGGTAACCCGATCATTGTTCAAATCTTCAGCGATCATATTATAACGATACTCATACCCGGTTAATCCAACTGGTTTTGGCTTGGAAATAATTGAAGGAGGTATGTTTACAAAAACCTTTCCTCTCTGCGCATCCTCATGGTATCCATCAGATACTCTGACTTCAAACTCATGTTTATTCACCTGGGAAACTTTGGGAATCCATACAATCTTACCTGTATTTGACATTTGCATCCCATGTGGGCCTTTGGCCAATTCATAACGGAGTTCAGCATCAGCATTTTTATCTTCTACCTGGACCTGGTATTTATATATTTCTTCTACCAAAGCTGCTTTTGGTGCCTGAGAAACAATAGTGGCGGGATGGTTCACATAGAGGTTAAATGATTGTTCATCTTTCGTGTATCCGTCTGACACAACAAGTTTAATTGGATACGAATCATATTGATCTTTCCCCGGAGTCCACAACAATGTTCCGGTAAACTCATCAACCTCCATTCCGTCAGGAAATTCTTCCAGGGTGTAGCGGACGATGCCCCTTCGTTCTACAATGACCTTGGGAGGTTTCCCTTTTGAGCCTTGAAAAAACTCCCATAGTACATCCTTGATTTTTACTGAACGTTCATCTTTCTCTTCAATGACAACCATAAGCCTGTCATCCTCCCAGAAAATTGAGTGAACATATCTTTTCAAATTAAGTCGGGTAAATTCCTCGGAGTCTATTTCTCCTTGACCTGTCTGGTAGACTACTTCAGCTGCATTCCAATCTCCGATATAACGATCAATATTTTCCCGGTAAACATCATCGGCTATATTAACGGAATAAACCCGGGCTTTTTCAATATCGTCCAGCTTTACAATATATCCATATGGAAGCAGGGTCCCTCTATTCATATCTGTGGTCATGATCTTATATTTATATTGTTCACCCACAGAGGCCTTCATGACCGGAATGGATACAAGTTTTATTGGGGCATTTATAAAGAAATCAGCCTCCACTGTCCGAACATCAATACCATCATCAATCTCGATCTTTAGATGGCCAAAGTCCATTTCTTTTCGGGTTGGCTCCCAACGAAGTCTACCAGTAAATGGATCCATGCGCATTCCATCTGGCATTTCAACAGCTGTAAAAGTTAGTTCACTATTCACATTCGGATCGGATACTTCCAACTGAAAATCCCATGCAAAACCTAGGTTTACTTTATTCATGGAAGGCGGGGCCCTGTCAATAACCGGGGGGTGATTAACATACAATACAACATCTTGAGTGTCTGCTGCTAGGCCGTGATTTACTACCACAGCAAAATTCTGTGTATCTACCTGTGTTACAGCCGGGGTCCATTCCAGCATGCCTGTTTCTGAAAGAGACATGCCTTGCGGATGGTACAGCATTTTGTATGTTAACTCTTGATCAAGGTCCGGCCGCCATACATCTACCTGATACTTGAATAATTCATTCACACGAATAATAGAATCGGGTTCAGATAGGATCTTTACTCCAGCGCGGGCAAACAGCTTGAATTCCTGGGCGGCCCTGTCAAACCCATCCGTGGCCACGATCCGCACATCATAAATATTCACATGGCTACTATCCGTCTGCCAGTATAATGCGCCACTGGAATCCATTTCCATTCCATCTGGGGCCGATTCCAAAAGAAATTGGATCTTCGCATCCGAATTAAAATCACTCACAGAGGGTGTATAAGTAAATAGTGACTTAGCAACAAATTCTTTTTCTTCCGGTTCAGAGATGAATTCCGGTGTATCATTAACATAGATCCAGAGCCGTTCATCGTAGCCTTCCAGATGGGGAATAACCTTATAGGTCAGCAGAGAGTCTTCTGATTCTGATTCAAGCTCCACATCTTCTCCTACTTTCATTTCCACATGGTAAGCCAGCTTATATGCCCCAAGCTGTTCTCCATTGGGAACCCATTGTATTGATCTCGTTTCGTAATGAAAAAACATTCCTTTTGGTGGTGGCAACAGCCATCGAAAACTATAGAACTGGTTGGCCTCATCTTCAGGAATAGAATAAATAAATAATTGATCCACCGGCAGTACATGCCTTGGTAAAACACCCTTAGGTAAGGCTTGCCCAATAGATTTCATGGGTCTTATCCCCAGGTCGATTGGGCCATCACCAACGATCTCTGGAAACATATCTAGAAGGTCAACTGGGTCGGTCAGCGAATCGTTAACGGTTGGTTTATTAATTGGTGGTGGCAGCCCAAGGTCGGTAAGAAAAACTGAGGTTTCAACTCCGTCCCAGCCAGCAGCGATGGTAGTTCCTGTGTACTGACCATTGGATACGATTGGTATTGCAGAAAACACCTGAATATCCACAGTGTCCATCGTCAAGGTGAAATAGCTTTCACTTTTTTCTACCGGTCTTTCGGCCCCAAATGAAACGGTCATCATATTCATTTCGCCTGATATAAGCAATAGATCCTTATAGCCATCTTGGTCCAGATCAGAGATCTGCATATCGGAAAGCGGGCCGGCTTCATTGGGAATACTTTCAATGGCTACTCCAGCCTCTGATAACGTCAGGGCAATGAGGTGGCCGCTTTGAAAAGGGGCGATTACATCTACAAAGCCATCGGCGTCCCAATCTGTTTCTGCTACGGATCGGTTAATAAACCCATTCATTCCGGGCACGGTAATCTGGGCAGCTTCTCCTTCCACATAGTCACCGTTCACATTTCTATAGGGCTGTGCTTTCAGCACATTACCTTCGGGGCTGAAACTGATGATATCATCTAGACCATCCATATCCCAGTCAACGGCACCCGCATAAACAAAGCCAGATCCGAAGCGCATGGACTCTGGCTCAAGTTTTGATGTTATCTCCAGCTCTCCACTTTCATTAACATCTACAATGGCCAGACCTCGTACAGGGCTACCAAGAGAGACCACCAGCTCCTGATCATTATCACCGTCCTGATCAATCAATTCAAAGTTGTGGCAACGTAAAAATGTATTTCGCTCAGACAGGTTCAATGTGCTGGCAGGGGTCTCGCTAAAACCTTCACCATCCCATGGATAATAGTAAACAATCGGATGTAGGATACGTTCTTCATTTTCATCTGTGAGATTCATAACGGTAACCAGCTCCGGCTCTCCATTCCCGTCCAGGTCACCCAGTTTCAAATTTACAAAATTACCTAATAATCCATCTGGAGCCGCCAGCTCCCAATTAAGCTGCTGGTAACCATCACCATCGATCTCATAATAGCGGATCATGGAGACCGAATGGCCATTGTCCCGGCCAACCTCAACAGCAGCAAACTCCACGAGCCCGTCATTATCGAGGTCGTAGGTTCCTTCCATGTGAATTACCTGGAGATCTTTCCCAAAGACAACACTGGATACAAGTCCCAGAATGAAAATAGAGTGGCGCATCATTCCATGCCCCTATCGGAGCCCACTGCAACACTGTCAACGCCCAAAAATTCCAAACGTTTATGCTGAAGTTCTTTCATGCGTTCTGCTAGTTCTGCATCAGTAAACATTTCACTTTTTATATCATAGATATCTAAATCTCCAGAAAATGTAATTGTCGTGGTCACAGATTTATTCCCTGCACTATCCACCATTACGACTCCTGTCATATTCCATAAGTCAATAGCTTTTCCTGCAATAGATATCATGTGCCTGTTATCAGATAATGGTGTCTGTACCGAAATATATGAATTCTTTTTGGTTTTCAGCACTTCTTGACTTTGAAACAATGTAATACCGCTTTCATCTTCCCCTAATCGCAGGGACTCGGGGAATCCATTAAATTTATAGGATGGATAGTGGGCCAGTTCATTGCGCCAATTTGAGGGGTTTAGTTCTGCAGATGTGGAATCTAAGTATGGTTCTACGGATGCAATAAATTGATTGATAGCCAGGTTATGTGTCAGAGTCATTGTGGAGAGTACTGTACCGCTGTCAGGTTTCGAGACATAAGAAAATTTTGCAAATTTATCAGAATCCACATAACCAAGATTGATAGCCATAGAATGAGATGTGGAAGGATATTTAGGAATGGGAAGCGCATCTACTGTCATATGAAATGATGGTTCTCCATCAAATATAAATCGATCCTTGCCTTTCTCTTTTGAAAGAGTGTGAGCGGATACTAAATAGGGTTCGTAGGGAGGGGAAACATAAATGATTGGCGGAGATATCGTGTCCATGACTATGACCACAAAAGACCTCTCCTCTTCTTCAATTACCGGTATAATTCGATGCCTGTCCCCAAGTTCATCCACATCAGAAACCAGTTCCTCTTTTAACCTCTGTTCAGCAAAAAATTTAAATTCATAAAATCCCAAGTCTTTCCTCCGCGGCATCCATGTTATCAGGCCGGTGCTTGGATCAAAATTCGCGCTGTCTGGCGGTGGAGAAAGCCAATGAAAACTATAAAAACCAGAAGTAGTATCCATGGCGGCTTGAAAAATTAATGTATCTCCGAGTAGAAGTGTATCATCTGGTATAATTTCCAATGCAGTCTCGTGCTCAACGTCATACAATCCAGCAGCTATTCTAGCATCTACCAATGCATTGATCGTGATTTCTGTAGCCGTGTCAGGAACAACAAAGATAGATAAATCATTAATAACGCTTTCAGTGAGGGTCAGGGTGCTATCAATAAATGACAATGTTTTTACTTCTCCGCTGAAAAAAGGGAGATGCAGTTCTTCAATGTTATCATTATTCAAATCTGTTTTTTGTACCGCAGATCCTATCAGATGCTTGGCGCCATCTAAAGGAAAGATTTTTTCATCTAACAGCGCTAGTTCCTTCTGTGCTCCGAAAACTACCGCTTTGAGTTGGTCGTTTTCCGGACTGAAAATCGTTAAATGCGGCTCACCAGAAACATTAATAAAATTAGCAAACACAGGTCCGTATCCATTTTGCAATTGATCAGGAAGTTCGATATGAACTGTGATGCCCTCCAGTGAGTCACCTGCAAGGTGGGTTTGTAGTAAAACTGCAGCCCGAAATGGTGTGCCAACTGCAGCAGATAGAATCCCGGAAAAGGAATCTACGTCGCCATTGTTTACATGGTACAGGTCGCCATTATCCAAAGTAAGGGGAGCATCAACAAACGTAGATCCAGACCAGGTAAAGATCTGAATCCAAGTATTTCCCTTTTTTCGATTTCCGGGAATGGGGTCAGTAAATAAAATAAGTTCATAGGAGCCATCGTCTTCCAGGTCATAGACCATCGCATCTTTTATCAAACTCCCATCAGCGTTAAATTGCCAAAGGAGTTTATGAGAACCATCATTACCTATTTCAAAAAATTCAATTTTCTCTTTATCAAACAATAGAATTTCATTCAGTGTATTTTTGTTAATATCAAAAGGACCGCTGATATTCATTGCTTTAATATCAGTACTTATTAAAATTATCAGTAGTACAAATAGTAAATTGGCCGGGTTTTTTAATTGACCGTTTTTCATAAACTCAAATTTCTGTTTCTGTACAGGAAATTTCACGGCAAACAGTATTGCCTTTATTTGTGATGTTCCCTTACCTCATCTGAATTAGAATATAGATAACCCCTCTCGAAAAAACCAAGGAAAAGGGCCTTATTTACTTATAGAATTGTCTAAATTTCCTTTCCTAAATTGAGCTTTGAACACATAAATTGATCAATGAACGAAAAAGAATCCACAGGAAAACTGTGCTAAAAAAGGCGTTTTTCATCATACAGGCCATTCCATGGCTTTTGAATGCACAAAGTGATCTCTATCCCATCCAGGATTACTATGGGGGCGGCATTGGGTATAGCCCAATGTATATGACGCTCGATTCTATTCCAGGGACAGCACAAATGTCTGCCCTGGGCTTAGATCCAAAGAATTTTGAAGATCCGTTCATTGTGCACGGCGGTGAAGGCTTTACCCATATTGCAGGAAGATGGAGATTGGGCGGTTACGCTGGAATCGGGTCGTCTACAATCAGCAATATTATGGATGTGTATTTTTACCAAGAGTCCAATGATTCTTTGGGGATTCAAATTCCAGCCTCCCCTTTGGACAATACTGGGGATAAAATCGTTCTATATGAAGGCAGTTTCCGACCAACGGTTAATGCCAAGTTTTCTTTTACTCTGGGAGCCATGATGCTGGAATATGTGGTTCCTGTATTCCGTGACCTAGAAGTCTCTGGCGGAGCACTAATGGGAATTGGACGAGTCAATGTTAGCATAGACCAACACACTGGTGAGGCTCAATGGAATAATATGTTTCAGAATTCCTATGGAACCGTTTTGGGCGGCAACTTGTATTACAGCGTAGATTCCTCTTATACTAGTTCTCAGGCAGATTCTGTGATCGCTACCCTTCAGGGGGCGACCCTTGCAACCGTTAATGGGTATGGAGGGATGACTGACCTTAGTGGGACATTCTTTAACTTTCAGCCCTATGTTTCAGTAAAGTGGCAGATCATGGATCGAGTGGGTCTTAGATTGAGCCTGGGATATAACCAAGGGACAATCGGTCCAGGTAAATGGTATTTGAACGACAGAAGGCAAATTGCAGATTCACCTGAATCATCTCTAAAAGGATTAACAATACGAACTATGCTTTACTTGGGATTATAGTCCTGATTTGATTTTAAATCCGATTATTATTAATTATACATAATCAACATGAAAAAATTCTTTTCTTCAATCAGTAAAAGCTTTTTTGTGACCTTGGCAACGGTCTCACTGATGATTGCCATTCCTCTTTCTCAACTGCTCTATTCAAAATCACAAAATCAGTATGGTGCGATTGAAGAAAAATTTAGGATCATGAATCAAATCCTATATTATGTGAACCAACTCTATTTTGAAGATGTGGATATGGATGAGATTATGGAAGGAGCGTTCCATGGAATGTTTGAAAAACTAGACCCCCACTCTATTTATATCCCTGCAAAACAACAAGAAGAGCTGGATGAATTGTTTCGTGGATCATTTCAGGGAATTGGAATTGAGTTTGATATCTTGAATGGATATATCACAGTTATCTCACCTGTGGCTGACAGCCCTTCGGAACGAGCCGGCCTGCTACCAGGCGATCAGATTATTGCAATAAATGGAGAAGATGCTTTTGAAATTTCTAAGAAGGATGTTTTCAAGAAACTACGGGGACCAAAAGGAACCACTGTAGAGATCACAATAAGAAGATTAGGCGGAGATAAATTTGATGTAACTATCATACGAGATGATATCCCTATCTATAGTGTTAGAGCATCACTCATGCTGGATGAAGATACCGGCTATATTTGGTTGACCCGTTTTTCTGCTACCACAGATGATGAGGTACGTTCTTCGTTAAATCAATTGGGGGCTCAGGGAATGAAGCGCCTGGTCCTGGATCTTCGAAATAATAGCGGCGGTTTTCTAGAGCAGGCAGCTGCAATTAGTAATCTTTTTATTTCTCGCAAGGATACTCTTGTCTATACAAAAGGAAAAAGCAGTAAAATGGAACAGGTTTTTATTTCTGAACCAAAAATGGGGCGAGAAGATTTTCCTTTGATCGTTTTAATCAATAGGGGCTCTGCCAGTGCAAGTGAGATCGTAGCGGGTTCAATTCAGGATCTTGACCGGGGGCTCGTAGTGGGTGAAACAAGTTTTGGAAAAGGATTAGTGCAGAGACAATTGCCTCTTAACGACGGTTCAGCGATCCGTGTAACAATCGCCAGATACTTTACCCCCAGTGGGCGTTTAATCCAGCGTCCATATGACAATGGAGAAATGAAGGACTATTACAAAGAGCTCTATATAAAAGACCGAGAGTCAGTATTGGATTCATTGAAAGAATTGCGCCCAAAATTCAAAACACGAGCGGGCAGAACAGTGTATGGTGGTGGTGGCATAACTCCTGACCAATATATATCGTGGTCTCTAGACTTGCAAAAAAACACTCAACGGATTCTAGGCAACCCTAAACGTCCTTTTTTTAATTGGGGTTCAAATTATGCTAATGAACATAAGTATGAATTTGATTCTTATGACAGTTTCCGTTCACAATGGGCATTAGATGATAGTGATTTCCAGGTGTTTATGGATTATTTAGTAAGCGAGGGAATTGAGATTGATATAGAGGAATTAGAAATGGACAAAAACTATATACTAAATATGCTAAAATCTGAGATTGCCAGCGCTTATTGGGGGAAAGATGAGGCTATGGGTATCCGATTAAATTTTGATAATCAGGTAATTGATGCCTTGAATTATTTTGATGAAGCTTCTGGATTCATCAATAAATCACAGTAAATTATATTTCTGGATATGTTGATATTCCCCCTCGGAAGTAATAAGTTTTGCGTCAAATTTTTCCAGTAAAAGAAAACATAAAAATAAACACGGAGGACTAGATGCTAGTCGAATATTTTGTTAACGGTGGACCATTCATGTGGCCCATTCTGATATCGCTGATCTTTGGACTCGCATTCGCAGGTGAGCGTTTCTACTCTTTGATCATGTCATCAATCAATGCAGAAAAGTTCTATGATGATGTAAACAACGCCCTAGACAATGAAGGGGTAGAGGCTACTGTAGAACTATGTGCAAAAACAAATGGTCCTGTGGCAGAAATTTTTCACGCTGGTCTATCTCGCATGCACAGGGGCATAGAGGAAGTAGAAAAAGCTATACAAAATGCTGGTTCATTAGAAATGTCATTTTTAGAAAAAAATATGATCTGGCTTAATGCCGTTATCACCATTGCTCCTATGCTTGGGTTTACAGGAACGGTTGCCGGTATGATCTCTGCTTTTGATGCTATCGCTGCCGCTGATGATATTTCACCAGCTGTTGTTGCTGGGGGTATTTCTCAGGCGTTGTTAACAACTGCTTTTGGTCTGATCGTAGCAATGATAATTCAAATCTTCCAAAATGTCTTTGTATCACGCATAGATAAACTAGTGCTCGATATGGAAGAGCGCTCTGTTCAGTTGGTTGACCATCTTTTTGAGATGGAATCAAATAAAGAGTAATTATAATCAGCTAAAATGAAAAAAAAGCGGCGTTTTAAAGGAGGAGAGATACCTACCTCTTCCATGGCAGATATTGCATTCCTGCTTCTCATTTTTTTCCTGGTCACCACCACAATCGATATGGATAAGGGTCTCGGTATCGTTCTGCCCGCAGAGGGGGAGGAGATTGAGATTAAAAAGGATAATATTTTAAATTGTCTCATTAATTCCAGGGGAGATGTGCTACTTGGGGGGGAACCAGTAAAAACTCGGGATTTGAATAAAGAGGTGCGAAGAAAAATCGCTGAAAATGATAAACTAATTATTTCAGTAAAAGCTCACGAAAAAACTAAATATGCTGATTATGTTTCCGTGATAGATCAGTTAAAAATGGCAAACGCAAAACGAATTTCTATTGCAGAAACTGACTGATGCAAATAAAGCGTAAAACTAAAATTTCCAGTGATATCCCAACTGCTTCTATGCCGGACATTATTTTTATGCTGTTGATCTTTTTTATGGTCACAACTGTCCTACGTGAATATTCTGGACTACCTGTTGAGCTGCCAAAAGCAAAACGTATAGAAAAACTAAAATCAAAACGCCACACATCTCACATATGGATCTCAAAAGAGGGAATGGTGTCCATCCAGGATAAACTACACAGCGTTGATAATGTACGGCATGTCATGTATGATATTCGCGCGGCTGACCCTTTATTGACAGTGTCATTGAAAGCAGACAAATCAGCAAAGATGGGGCTCATTTCAGAAGTGCATAATGAACTTCGAAAAGCAGATGCGTTGAAGCTGAACTACTCTACTAAAACACTCGTAGAATAAGAATGGGAAAATACACGCCTATTTTAAAGTTCAATTATCCTTTGACTGTAAGAATAGCCGGCCTTTCAGGAATCGCATTGATTACTTTTGGGTTTTTAGTTATACCAAGAAATTTTGAGGTACTTGTTCTTGAAAATGCAGACCAAATAATTATAGAACAAATAGATATTCCTCAAACACAGCAAATAGATCTACCCCCACCGCCTGCCCGACCATCAGTCCCTATCGAATCAGAAGACGAGGACCTTGCAGACGACTTGACCATTGAAGAAACAGATTTGGAAAGTTTTGAAGCGTGGGATGCGCCGCCACCTCCACCGGAAGGCCCTCGCGTAAAATTCATTCCCTATGATGACCCCCCCAAACCATTATCTCCTATACGTCCTAAATATCCAGAGATCGCACAGGAAGCAGGTATTGAGGGGACCGTAATTGTTCAGGTTTTTGTAGATAAAAAGGGGCGAGTAAAAGATACTCTCATCTTAAAAGGTATTCCAAATACAGGTTTAGATGAAGCTGCTATCGAAGCTATTCGCAACACACGGTTCAAGCCCGCAAAACAGCGAGAAAGAGCCGTGGGGGTGTGGATATCAATCCCGGTTAATTTCCGTTTAAAATAACAATAAAAGATATTATATAAACTTATTTGTTTTTAGTAAATATTTTTTGATATAACCACAAAACTGGATCGTAAAATTTGTCTACCACGCGTTCTTTTAATGGTATTATTCCATTATCTGTTATTTGAATATGCTCAGGGCATACATCAGTACAACAACGCGTTATATTACACATCCCGGAGCCAAACTCATCCTTAATGTCTTCAATCCTATCATCTTCATCGAGCGGATGCATCTCTAATGAAGCCAAGCGAATCATAAAACGGGGACCAACAAATTTATCTTTACTATTATGATCCCGCAGCACATGACATACGTCCTGGCAGAGGAAACACTCAATGCATTTTCTAAATTCTTGCACCCGCTCTACATCGCGTTGTTGCATATAAAATTTTCCATCTTGATTTTTTTTCTTTGGTTTAAAAGGGGCAATTTTTTTATTCTGCTCATAGTTCCATGAAACATTTGTTACCAAGTCTCTAATGAGAGGAAATGTTTTTAGGGGCTGCACAGTGATTTCTTGATCGGGATCATAATCGCTTAATCTTGTCATACACGCCAGCTTCGGTCTACCATTAATTTCCATACTACATGATCCACATTTTCCTGCTTTACAATTCCACCTAGCTGCCAGGTCAGATGAGTGTTCAGCTTGGACTCTATGAATAGCATCTAAAATTACCATCCCTTTTTCTACATTTACTGTGTAAGAAACAAACTGCCCGCCCTTGCTATCGCCACGCCAGATTTTAAACGTACGCTTCATTAATCAGAACCTTCCAAATCTTCAAGGGTAGAGTAGGCAATTTTAGCCAACTCATCGGGGGGATCATTGCGCATTTCTTTTTCTGCAACCATGCTTGATTCCTTTTCACGGGTCACTACATTATAAGAAAGCCCTTCATTTGTTTCTCCTTCAAAATCCAATCGTGTATGTGCGCCACGACTTTCTTCTCTTATTAACGCAGATTTTGTCACAGCTTCGGCTGTGACAATGAGATTGTTCAGATCAAGCGCTTCATTCCATCCGGGGTTATACTGGGCCGATGCGTGAGCATATACATTTTTTATATCATCTTTGATTTTTTTAATTTTTTCGAGACCTTCAATTAAATCTTCTGCATCACGTATAATTCCAACATGTCTCTGCATAATTTCTTGTAATTGTTCATGTAGAATAAAAGGATTTATTCCTTTATCTCGGTTCAAAATATCAGTGGCTGAAGATAGAATATCATTTACTTTTTGATTATTTATTTTTGGATTAAAGCTTAACGACTTTATATATTGCATCGCACCATCACCTGCAAGTTTACCAAACACTAACAGGTCAGATAGAGAATTTCCGCCTAATCTGTTTGCACCGTGCATCCCGCCAGCACATTCGCCACAAGCAAATAAACCGGGGACATTGGTTTCCTGAGAATTACTGTTCACTCTTATTCCGCCCATAAAATAGTGTAGAGTCGGACCAACCTCCATGGGCTCTTGGGTAATATCAATAAGTGCTAATTCTTTGAATTGATGATACATTGAAGGCAATTTACGCTTGATTTTATCTGCAGCTAACTGAGAGGCAATATCTAGAAACACTCCGCCATTGGGAGAGCCACGGCCAGACTCAACTTCTTTTTTGATAGCTCTTGCAACTACATCGCGTGTCAATAACTCTGGGGGCCTCCTGGCGTCCTTATCCCCCGAAAGCCAACGATTTGCTTCTTCAACAGTGTCTGCGGTTTCATTTGCAAACTTTTTTGGTATATAATTGAACATGAAACGTTCGTTTTTATTGTTCTTAAGTATGCCACCATCGCCTCTTACCCCCTCAGTAACAAGAATACCTCGTACAGAGGGTGGCCACACCATCCCCGTGGGGTGAAATTGCGTAAATTCCATATCAATTAATTCTGCTCCAGCTCTGTAAGCCATCCCCAAACCATCTCCAGTGTATTCCCATGAATTTGAGGTGATACGCCAAGCTTTTCCGCCGCCGCCAGTTGCCATAATTATTGCTTTTGTTTTAAACAAAACGAATCGTCCCGTTTCTCTCCAATACCCAACAAGCCCCGCAATACGACCATTGTCTAGTACAAGATCCAAGCCGGTGCATTCCATATGAGTATGGATGCCCTTATGAATGCAAAAATCCTGTAGGGTTCGTATAATTTCTAAACCTGTCCTATCTCCAACATGTGCAAGGCGTGGATAACGGTGTCCCCCGAAATTGCGCTGGCTTATTAATCCTTTATCTGTTCTGTCAAACACTGCGCCCCACTCTTCAAGCTCACTCACTCTGTCTGGAGCCTGTTTTGCGTGGAGCTCTGCCATGCGCCATTGATTTAAAAATTTTCCTCCACGCATTGTATCACGAAAATGAATTTTCCAATTGTCACGGGCATCTACATTACCCATTGCTGCAGCAACGCCTCCTTCAGCCATTACCGTGTGGGCTTTGCCAAGCAATGATTTCGAAATCATTCCTGTATTAAGACCTTTTTGTGCGCATTCTATAGCGGCCCTTATACCTGCACCACCAGCGCCAACAACTAAAACATCGTGTTCAATAGTTTGTATATCAGCGTAGCTCAATTACAAATTCCATGTATTTATATCTGTCCATTTTCCCATTGCGACCATGCGCACATAAATATCAGCAAAGGCCACCCAGATCATGCTGACCCAAGCCCATAGCATATGACGTCCATTTAGCCAAGAGACGCCTTTCCAAAGTTTGTGACCTAATCTTTCTTTACCATTAGGACACGAAAAACAATCCAATCTACCCCCAGACAGATGTCTAAAAGCATGACAGCCAAAGGTATATCCAGCAAGTAAAACTGGGTTTAGCAACAGAATGATTGATCCCACTCCAACGCCAAATTCTCCACCACGGAAAAACGACAAAATTGCATCATATGATAGAGCAATCACAAATATAAAAGCTATATATAAGGTGTAGCGGTGAATATTTTGAATTATTAATAATCTTGTTTCTCCTTTATATTTTTTTTGAGGAACCCCTGCAACTGAACAGGCGGGGGGAGAAAGGAAATATGATCTATAATAAAATTTTCTATAATAATAACACGTTAACCTAAATGAAAGTGGACCCGCTAAAATAAGAATTGCTGGGGTCATCGGTATCAAGTTAGGCCACCAACCAGGAAAAGAACCGAACAAGGAGTGATCCATGGGTGCGGCACCAGCAACTGTCGGGTCAATAAACACCAAGGGTGAATAAAATGGTGATAAATACCCTCCAAAACCTTCCTGCCCTGCGCTCCACCAATAATACTGACCCTGGAACATGGACCAGGTTGTATAAACCACAAATGCCATAAACCCTAGGCCTGTTAACGTTGGCTCAACCCACCATTTATCTTTTCTTTGGGTAGTAAAAATTCCGTAGCTATGTCCGCCAATGGGAGAGTTCATAATTTTGAAGAGTTAAGTGTGTATTATTTCCAAAAACAGTTACTATAAATTAATTTTTTATCACATAATCCAAAAGTAAACATTTAGTATCGACCTGCTAACTCAGCGCCTAAATGAGCTCCATAAAACAAGATCAATAACCCCAGAAGGCTAATGGCAATATATACATGAGAGGGTTGTGCATCTTTTGTGTTTTCTTTATATCTCCAAATCAAAAGCATAATAAAAATAATTGATGCCAATATTTGCATTGATCCATGATTATCAAAAATTGGGAACGGTTCAGACATATGGCCATATGTTTGGTCTTCAATAAATCCGCTCAAGACTCCTAGAACAGAAAAGGACACACCTAATAATATAGTATACCAGGCTACAGTGTGCAGTTTGATGTTTTTACTAATTACACCAACAACATCAAAAAAAACGCTGGCAAATAATAATCCAATAGGAAAATGGATCAGTTGATTATGAATATGGTCTAAACTAAACATTGTTGGTACGTTTCATGATAAAATCTTTAACCGTCATTTTGGTTTGAGCAAAATTTTCTTGTGTCTGTAATGTAAAAATACCCCTAGATAAAACACTATCAATAAATGGCATAAATAACTTTGCCTCTGACTCAATTTGTAATCGCTCGCTCCTTTCAACCAAGGCATCATTGATTACATCAACTAGCCATTCTACCCAGCGGACAATTTTACAACTCATGGGGCCTATTTGATCTAAATCCAATCTGGAAGCTTGAGTAATCAATTTTTGCCGATCCTCATGTGTCCAATTAGTTAATTGGTCTAATATTTTTTTGCGTATTTCTCCTCTTTCCATTAATGCTGTCCAAAAAACAACTGGAGCAAGTTCGTATCCCTGCGGTGGTCGGTCTGCGGACCTTATTTCCAACAATTTTTTGTACCGTACATGTGTAAATATCTGATGGAGCGCTGTTTTTAAATGATGGGGATCCAACACTTCATCTTTTATTTGTGTATTTAACCAGTCGCCAATGCTGCCATCGAAATGCCTCGTTATGCCTTTTTCATCTGGCGTTGTAAAAATAACCGGTACCGTCACCACATGTTTACAATAGTTATCTATAGCCCCCTTGATTCCATGAATCCCATGTTCTAACAAATGACCGCACCTTGGAAGATCTGTATCAGACCAAATTCTGTAACGTAGATTTTTATATCCTATTGGATGGCTATTCATAAACGGCGCATTAGAAAAAATTATTGAAGCAATGGGGTTAATACAATCTGCGATAAAAATACTTTCTTCAGCGTCCTGTTTATTGATCATATCTATATTTACCTGAACGCTTGTAGTGTTTCTCATCATCCATTGGCCGTGGTTTCCTGATTTTTGAAAGCGAGCATCCATCAGGTGATATTTATTTTGACCGATCAGCTTGATTGAGTCCGGGCTATGAATCGGCTCTACAGAAAGATCTACCATGGATAAATCATTTTCTTCACATTCATTGTGAACCGCCCGCTGGACCATATCCAGTTCTTGTTGCATAACATGCAGATTCGTTGTCGGTTTAGAAGCCCATTCTACCTGTCCGCCAGGCTCTAAAGAACATGTTACATGCGATCCTTCATTGCTGAAATAATTCTCAATTGCAGTAATTAAATCTGTAGAAGAATATTCTTGTCCTCTATCAGCCGATATCCGGAGCCCTTTATTATTATAATAGAAGGTTTCAATTTCTGTGCCGATCAATCTCTCAGAGTTACCTGTACAGCCCGATAAAATATGGCGCTCCAGATATTCGATAATATGTTTCAATGGTTGCTCTTATTGAATGATGGATCTAAGTAATCTCGAATGCTATCACCGAGCAGATTGAATCCCAGTACGGCAATGGCGATAGCCCCACCCGGGGCCAATGATGACCAAGGTGCGATTCGGAGAAAATCTTTACTACTATTGATCATTGATCCCCAGCTGGGGGTTGGGGGCTGGGCCCCAAGACCTAAAAAAGAAAGACTAGCTTCCGCCATTATTGCGCTTGCAATGCTTAATGTGAATGTAACAATAATAGGGGCCAAGCTGTTTGGAAGAATATGTTTCAGCAGAATATTTGTCTTATTTAATCCCAATGCTTTTACAGATTGTATATAATCCTGATCCTTTATCTGCATTACTTGTCCCCGAACTAGCCGGGCCATGCCGGGCCAGGTAACTAAACCTATTGCCATGAAAACTGTATTTAGGCTGGGGTCTACTGCTGCAGAAATTCCAATTAAAAATAACAGGGTTGGAAAGCCAAACATAATATCAGTAAAACGCATAATAATTGTGTCAACAGCTCCACTGTTCATTCCGGCAAGCGCCCCAAAAAAAACACCGATAATCAGAGCAATTACGCTGGCGCTAAACCCAACCGAAAGAGAAATTCGTGCGCCATACACAATGCGTGAAAATATATCTCTACCAAATTGATCAGAACCTATTAAATAATATATATTTTCTATGCCTGTTTCTGCAGACCCTCCATTTAGAAAACCGACATCAACCTCATATTTGCGCCCCAGAACATCTATAAATGTTACAATATCGTTTTCTACTGAATGTTCGAGAATTGCTTTGGCGATAAAAGGAAGGTCTTCCCTCAGTTTATAGCGCAATATCTTTCCTTTAAATCCTGGTGGTTTATGCCTGTATTCTAATACTTGCTCATTGGGAGCATGGGGGGCAATTAAGGGCGCAGCAAGACCGGTGATAAAGATTATTATTACGAAAACGGCTCCAAGAAAAATTCCCGAATTTTTATATTTATTCACTGTTTCCAGACCTTTCCATGCGAATGCGCGGATCAATTATCCCATATAAAATATCCACAACTACATTCATAAGTACAAACATAATGGCCATTAATAATATTGTTCCTTGTATCACAGGGAAATCTCTTTTCAAAATGGCGTCCAAGGCCAATCTTCCAATTCCTGGCCATCCAAATATTGATTCTGTCAGAACGGCACCTGATAAGTAACTTCCGAAATCGGTTCCAATAACAGTGATAACGGGAATTAATGTGTTTGGAAAGGCATGCTTAAGATAAATGGTCCACTGAGACAGCCCCTTTGACCTTGCTGTTCTAATATAATCCTTGTTGAGCACATCCAGCATTGTAGCTCGTGTAAGTCGTGCTAAATAGGCCGATGATCTTAATCCAAGCGCAATTGCAGGTAAAACAAGGTATTCTAAGCCTCCGTATCCAGTTGGGGGAAGCCACTGCAAAATTACCCCAACAACTAAAACCAGAATTAACCCTATCCAAAAAACCGGAGCTGATATACCTGCAAGAGCAAGTATCATAATACTGCGATCCATTATGCTTCCTGGAGATGTAGAAGAAAGAATCCCAAGGAATATTCCAAAAATCACCGCAAAACACATTGCCGCAATAGCAAGTATCATGGTGTTAGGAAATTTATCCATTATCATTTTTGTTACTGGTTCGCCAGTAATGAATGAATTGCCCAAATCTCCTTTAAACACATTAATAACATAATTAACAAACTGGATTGACAGAGGTTTATCTAAATTCATTTTTTTTCGAAGATGTTCTATTGTTTCCTCGCTATACCTTTCTCCAACCATTGAAACAACAGGATCTCCTGGGATTATGTACATTAAAATAAATGTAATAATAATTACTCCAATGATGACCGGGACAGCTTGTAGGAGTCTTTTAAAAAAATATTGGATCATGGATATTTTTGTATACCTGTATATCTATTTGCGTTAAAAATCGGTGACGGTTCAAACCCGGAAATAGAATTTTGAATTAGATAGGTTGTCCTACTGTGCCATAGAAAGACCCACGGCGCCTGATCGGCAATTAATAAGTTCGTTTGCCAAATTAATTTATCTCTTTCTTTTCCTATGGGCATTTGTTGGATCTGATTGATCATTTCATCTGCATTAGAACTTGAGAAGCGGTTACGTTTTGTCATGGATTCTTTGCTATGAAATAAAGGATAAAGAAAGTTTTCAGCATCAGGATAATCAGCAAACCAATCCAGATAATACAGATCAGGGATACCTTCCCTTATAGTGGTTTTAAATACATTCCAGTCACTGCGTTTGATCTTTACATCAATTCCAACAGCCGCCCAGTCAGCTTGAAGCGCTTCTAATACTTGAAACATACCAGAGCCACCAGCAACAGCTAGTTCTGTATTTATTCCATTAGTATAGCCTGCTTCATCAAGTAATTGAATTGCTTTTTGGGGATCATAAAAATAAAGAGCCTTGGGCGCTGATGTTAACAACTGTGGGGGAACGGGGCCGTTTGAAATGGTGGCGGCGTTGTTCAAAATAACCGCAATGATCTTCTCTTTATCTACAGCATAATTCATAGCTTTTCTAACTCGAATATCGTTAAATGGCTCCCGAGAACAATTCATACCTACGTACCAAATATTTAACTCGTCCACATTTATTATTTCCTTTGGACTTTTTTCCCAAAATGACAATTCACCCGGAGGTGCCTCTAAAATATCCAATGAACCTGATTCAAATTCAGCTGATTGGGTCATTGTCTCGGACAATATTCTGATTTCCATTTTCTTTAGATAGGGAAGATCGCCCCAATATTGATCGTTTCTTATAAGCAAAATTTTACCATCTCTTTCCCAGTGAGATAATACCCATGGTCCTGATCCTGCAGGTGAGGTATTTATAGAGTTTAGTTGATTTTTATTTACAATTGCTGTTGACGGCATAGCCAAATATTGGATAAAGGGGGCAAATGGTTTTGTTAGTTCTATAATAATAGTTGAGTCGTTTGGGGCATATAATCCTTCTAAATAATGTGATTTGCCATTCATAAAAGAATGTGAACCTTTTATCCTATCTAATAACCAAGTTTGCGGTGAGCCGGTCTCTGGAGAGAGTACTCGTTCAAATGAAAAAAGGACATCTTCTGATGAAATCTTTCTTCCATCATGAAAGACACTGTTGTTTTGAATGTAAAATGTATATTTAGTGCCAGAGTTATTCAATGTCCATCTAGATGCAATCGAAGGTATAAGCTTCATTTCTTCATCAAATCGTACAAGATTATCATACAATAAAGAAATAATCTTTCCGGTGCGTATATCTGTTGCCAGTGCGGGATCAAACCCTCGTACATCTGTTGAAAATGCAATCACCAATGAATCTTTAGAGTTATTTGAACCACCACACCCAAACAGTGAAATGCATAGAAAAATCAGTTTAAGATGCTTTGGCATAGTAGTGAAAATAAAACAGCCCTCACCGAATGATGAAGGCTGTTATTCATTTTATTTAATTCATTGATTGATTCGTTTATTCAACCATTTCGCCCCCGCCAACAAGATCTTCTAAATTAAAAGCTCCGTCTTTTTCCATTTGCTTAGCGGAGTCAACAATTGCTTTGCGGGCATTATCAACTTCTCGCTTCGCAACTGCGCCTTCAACGGGCTCATACATAGCTTGTTTTTTTTGGGGTAGGTTTTCTATTACTCTACTGACAATATCTTCCGGCATTCCTTTTAAAGCTAATGCAATAGCATCTAACTCAACGTTGTTCATTAAATCTCGTAAAACACTATCATTCAATAGATCAAATAATGCATCCCATGTTAAATGGTATTTTTTGATTTCAGCGGCTAATTCTGGATTCTCGCGAGAAATATTATCTAACAACTGCGCTTCTTCTTCTGGGGATAAACCGCCAAGTGTTTCTGCAACTTGCTTACCACCACCCCTTGAAAACGCGACAGTTTTGGGAAGAAATTTTGATTTCTTATGAAGATCGTTTGCCACATTTACCATTCCCTCCAAAGGAACCTCACCTAACTCTCCCATGGCCATAATGACACTAGCCTTTTTCTCGGGAGGAAGATTAGCCATAATTTTATTACGTCTTTCACCATCTAATTGAGCAAGAGCAATTGCGGAAACCGAATCTGAAACTGGTTTCACCAGTGCTATAACCTGCTCATCTGTAAGTTCCTCTAAAAATGCGAAGGGTTTTTTGGGTTCATCTGTGTTTTCTTCATGAAATTTTTCACTCACAAAACTAAAGTAAAATTCTTCCATAACACGTTTTTTTACAGCAAAAGACACATTATCAAGATCCCTCATTGATGCACGGACTTTACGAACATCTGTTTTGGAGAGGTCTTTTACCAATGTTAGCGCAAGGCCTTCTCCAAGTACAGAGAACAGTATTGCTGCCTTTTGAAGGCCTGATAGTCTGTTAATATCTGTGATCATGGTTATGCCTTATTTCTTTTTTTTCTTTTTCTTTTTCTTCTTTTTGCCACCACTATCTTCCTCATCTTCAACCGCAGCTTCCGGGACCTCAGATTCCGGCTCAGGAGGAGGTGCATCGTCCTCCATCCATTCCTTCACAATGCGCGTTGCAGTACCAGGCTGACTCACGCTCATAGACACCACTGCTTGTCTCATGTCTGAAATTTCACTTTGCAACACTCCGGGGTCTTCCACTTGAACGGGTGCTGGAGCTGGTTGAGACGTCACGATTGGGTTTTCACTTTTTTTTTTCCGCTGTCTTGGAGGATACATCCAGGGTGGTGGTAACTGTTGCTTTTGCTTGTTTCCCATTATTATGATCACCAACACAACAACCAATACGATCACCAGGGCGCCGAGCAAAGAGACAAATACAATCATCATAGTTGATGATCCGCCCCTGCCTAAGCTACGATCCAAATCAGACTGTACCGCATCAAGCATGGAAAGTTTTTCAGCTATCTGAGCATCCAGCATTTCTTTCTCGCTCATTTTTTCACCCATAGCATTTTCTGCCTGGGCCGCTATATCACCGCTTACATTTCCTGTAGCAATCATATTTTTCAAATTGCTTATCTCTTCATTTAATGCTTGAAGCTTTAAAGAATCCTTACGCAAGATATCTCTTTTTTCAGATTGATAAGCTCTATCTCTAGCTGCGTTCTCTAAAGTAGACAACTGCTGTTGAAAATACATCTTGTCCTGCTCCCGGCGTTGAGCTTCTTCGGATTTATAGTCTTCTAATTCCTCTTTCCAATTAACAAAACCTTCGCCCGACTGTTGTTGTTCAAGAGATTCTAGTTTTTGTGCAATATTTTTTAACAAAACCTGCTCGGCAGTTTTTTCATCTCTGCGCTCCTTAAAAGATGCAGTCATGATACTTAAAGCATCTCCACGAGCTCTATTAAAACGGGAAGCGACCATGACCACCTGTCTAATATTTTCGATTAATTCTGGTGCAGCCCCTTCCTGCAAAATGATACTGATATCGAGTTTTTTTATATGAGAAGTCGACGGGCGCTTATTTGTTACTGTACGAGAAAGAACCTTGTTTCCAGCTGAGGAAGATGTAACGGGCATGGAAGAAGGGGTAGACAATGTTGCGTCGGAGGCTGAGACAGATGATTCATCGGAATCAAATTCAAATCCGGGGATAGGTAACCCACTAGAGACCCCGCCAGAAGTGGGGCCGGATTCATCCATTGATTGCTCAATCCCAGAAGAGACAGTTTCTAATGATCGGCCTGGGCTTTTCTGTCCTTCATCCAATATAGTAATTTGCTCTTCTGACCCACCGCTGATTTCAATCTCTGCATCTACATCAATAACATATTTTGTGTCATCAATGATTTTTGATAGGGCATCTGTAATGCGCTGCCTAAGATCATTTTCAACCATTAGTTTCTGGGCTAGGTAGCCGCCTCCTTGCCCAAACGCTATGCCAATACACAGTATTGGCATTAAAGATCGTTTTAAGAGTAGTTTAACATTACTCATGATAGCTCCTTTGCTTATCAAATATAAATTTTTTAACACTAGCATTTAACTCTCACTATTCTCTGTTTCTGTTCTGGCAACTGGCCCACCACGAGGCGCTAAAAATGTTATTTCTACACGTCGATTTCTGGCTTTTTGTTCAACTGTGGCATTGTACTTGCGAATCAATTGAGAAGAAAGTAATTCTGTGTTCTTCCTGTCCCTTGGGACAAATTCTCCATACCCAACAGCCTCAAGGCGCGTTGGGTCTACCTCAAGCGAGATCATTTGTCTTACTACTGCTGCTGCACGAGCTCCAGAGAGTTCCCAGTTGCTAGGATAGCGAAGCGTTAATGCTTCTGGTAATTGATCGCTGTCTGTATGACCTTCAACCGCTATTTGAAAAGTGGACTCATTCACAGTTGGTATTATTTTCTTCAAAATGTCCAAAAACTCTGGTTTTGTTTCTGCAGAACCAGAACGAAAACTAATATCAGAAGAAATGCCGATCGTTACGCCCTTAGGGCTTGTTGAGACCTCAACAGGTTTTTCACCTGTTTTTGGATCCGCTTCCATTTCCTTAACCATTTTTGTTGCAGCCTTATGAATGTCTCCAAGAGACATTGCCTGATTTTCTAATTCTTTCTTTTTCCCAACTGATTTTCCCATAGAATCAGCCATGTTCTGAAGCTTAACAGGGTCAATAGTGGAAATAGCAGCCAAAAGAACAAAAAAAGCAAACAACAGAGTCATCATATCGGCAAAGGTTCCAAACCAGCCCGGAAGTCCTTCATCGACCATAGACATGCCTTTTACAATTCCAGACTTAAACGCTTTTTTTTCTCCATGGGTAGCCATCTACTTTATTCTTCTCTTTTCCATTCTTTAGGAGGTATGAAAGAATTGAGCTTTTCTCGTACAATCAACGGGTGCTTCTTCTGATGTATCAATCTTGCCCCCTCTACAAGCATTGCCTGTAGTGTGCTCGTAAAACTAATTCGCGTATTGATTTTTTCACCCATCGGTAGTAAGAAAAGGTTTGCAAAAACTGCACCATAAAATGTCGTAATTAATGCTGCAGACATACCCGTACCAAGGGTGTCAGTGCCTCCTTCTCCAAAACCTGATAACATCACCACTAAACCGATCAATGTTCCAACCATGCCCCATGCTGGTGCCATGGTTCCCATAGATTTAAACAGGCCCGCCTGTGTTTTTTCACGAACCTCACGGTATTCAATTCGTGTTTCTAATATTTCTGTTAATTCTTCTAAGGAGTAACCATCAACAACCATTTGAACACCATCCCTAAAAAATGGATTTTTGATTCCTTCTACCGCTTTTTCTAACTCTGCAGCTCCTTTCCTTCCTATATCAGCTGCCTCAACAGCATCATCCACAACTGTACCTAGCTTAAGATTTCCACCTTTGAAGACCGCCCCCATCGCTGCACCCAATTGTAAAACGTCTCTCAAGGGAAAGGCCACCGCTACCGATGCCAGCATGCCTCCAAATACGATCCCAAAACTTGAGGCTGATCCAAACATTCCCAGATCCGGGGTCATTAACATAATACTGCCAATAATAGCACCTATTCCTAAAATAATTCCAACAAGGGTTGCAATATCCATACCTATTCCTCTATTACGCTGGTAGTTTTTAAGCGATTTTCATGAAGAGCCTTCAATATATTGCGGACATCATCATACTCTGGGTCCATTCTTAAAGCTAAATTCCAATTGATTGTTGCCCGCTGCACATCACCCAATTTATAATAAATAGACCCTCTTCGAGCGTATGCTAATGCTAAATTTGGATTAAGATCTAACGCAGATTCAACTTCTTGTAAGGCCGTTCTATAGTCCCCGGCATAAAAATAACGAAGAGAACGAGACAGGTGTCTCATTGCTTCGTTCATATTTTTTTCATCTACGTTTCTACTGAGTGTAATAGACAACAGTGAATCCTGAAGGAACTGAGACTCTTGTTCCATCGCCGCTAATTGTACCATCAAGTTTCGCATTTCATTTTTTAACAGGTTCATTGAATCCCTTACAGTATGCACCGCAAGATCTGCCATTGCCAGCGTGGTATCTAGTGAAGTTGAAAGAGACTGGCCCGTACCGGGAAGCTTAATTCCCCCGGGGGCAGGAGACGGTCCCCCAAGGCTCCTGGGCACAGCACGCGCGCCCCTTGGTACCGCCATATCAAAACCAAGTGTAATGCCCGGGTGTCCATCCCAATATCTGGATTTCCAATCCGGCATTTTTTCTATGTGGGTGAACCCTAGGTTCAGGCGATAATCCGAGGTAAGGGGGAT